>JBBCJW010000053.1:0-22315 GCA_037190765.1 Alphaproteobacteria bacterium | reverse complement strand
TGTTTTGATAGGGGCGATGCGTCCCGTGTGTGGTCCAATGCCGTCACGGCACCGATATGATGCCGAAACAACATCATGGACGGCAGAGTCAGCGCCGGCAGCGACCCTGGCCGCGCTGCGCTGATCGACGTGGAGAAGCTGGCGTACCCAGACGATCATCTCCTACACCTCAAGCACTATTGGCAATCCCAGCGGCACCATGCATTCCCACGTCATGCCACGCAGTGCCATGAACATGGCGAGCTGGATGCATAATTCGTGCTGACCGGCCAAGCGCGCCAGGAGTGGAGATTCTGGTCCGCAAGGCGGGATAGCCGCCGCTGGTCCTGGCGGCGGCGGCATCCTATAACCGGCGGCGACAATCGCCCGCCGGAGGATCGCATGCCGAAAGCCGACACCCAGACGTCATCGCCGCAGCCGCCGGCCGTCACCGTTGAGCGCCATGACGGCATCGCGACGGTGACGCTGAACCTGCCCGCTCAGCGCAACCCGCTCAACCCGACGCTGGCGAGCGCGCTCTCCGCCGCCCTCGACGAGGTCGAACGCGACCAATCGGTGCGCGCCGTGGTCCTGACCGGCGCCGGCAACGTCTTCTGCGCCGGGGCCGAGCTGGGGGTCGTCCTCCATCCCGACGGCGTGGAGGGCGGACGGCAGTTCCGGATCCTGCGCGACTGCTTCCGCCTGTCGCAGCGCCTGCGCGAGCTCGACCTGCCGGTGATCGCCGCCGTCAACGGCCCGGCGGTCGGCGGCGGCGCCGGCCTCGCCCTGGCCTGCGACCTGGCGCTCGCCAGCCCGACCGCCAGCTACTATTTCGCCTTCGGCCGCGTCGGAGCCGCCGGCTGCGACATGGGCGCCGCCTATTTCCTGCCGCGCCTGGTCGGCCCGATGCGCGCCAAGCACTGGATGCTGACCGGCGCCAACGTCGATGCACAGACCGGCAAGGAAGCGGGACTGTTCCTCGACGTCCATCCCGCGGAGGAACTGCTGGCCCGCGCCCGGGAGCTGGCGCTCCAGATCGCGCAGAACTCGCCGCGCTCTGCCACCGCCGCCACCAAGTTCACCCTGACCCGCGCCGAGGAAGTCGATTTCCAGACCTCCCTCAACTACGACACCTATGTGCAGAGCTTCATGTTCACGCTCGACGAGCACAAGGAACGGCTGGGAAAGCTGGTATCGGACCTCAACGCCAGACGGCGCTGAGGTCAGTTTCCGCGGATCAGGTCGCGCACCTGGCGCTCCGCCACGTCGACGAAGCCGGCATCGTTGATGTGGTGCGGCACGCGGATCAGCCGGTGGGTGCCGCTGGTCTGGAAATATCGCTCGAACGCGGCGAACAATGCGGCATTGGCCGCCGGGTCGTGGAATTTCTGGCCCGGCGCATCGAGCATCGACGTGCCGCCCTCCGGCAGCAGCAGCCGCACCGGCCCGGCCGAGGCATTGAGCTTGGCGCTGATCCAGGCCGCGATCCGCTCCAGCTCCTCGCCCGTCGTGCGCATGAGGGTGACATTGGCGTTGTGGGCATGGAACAACCGGCCGCGATAGCGGTCGGGGACGGTCTCCGGCGCCCAGAAATTCACCATGTCGAGCGCGCCGCAGGAGCCGATCCAGGGAATGCCCCGGCGCGCCACGACATCGAAGCGCTCGGGCCCGGCGCTGCAGACGCCGCCCAGCAGATGGTCGGCGGCTTCGGTGGTGGTGATGTCCACCATGCCCTGCAGCAGCCCGGCATCGGCGATCGCCTCCAAGGAGCGGCCGCCGGGACCGTTGGCGTGGAACACCTGGCATTCGTAGTCGGCAGCGAGGCGGGCGGTGAGTTGCTGGATGCAGGGCGTGGTCACGCCGAACATGCTGAAGCCCAGCGCCGGCCGTGAGTCGGCGACCGGCGGCACGGCCCGCAGCATCATGCCGGCCATGGCATGCGCGGCATTGCCCAGGATCACCCGCGACAGGCGGTTCAGCCCGGCGATGTCGGTGACGGGATACATCATGGCGATGTCGTGGATGCCGACGAACGGGCCGACATCGCCCGCCGCCAGGGTGGAAACCATCAGCTTGGGCACGCCGATCGGCAAGGCGCGCATCGCCGGGGCCACGATCGAGGTACCGCCCGACCCGCCCAGCCCCAGCAGGCCGCCGATGTCCGCGCGCGAGGCGACGAAGGCGGCCAGCGCCTGCGTCATCGCGGTCACGGCCGCGCCCCGGTCGCCGGCCCCGAACACCGCCTCGGCGCCGTCGGGATGGCAGGCCGCCACGGCCTGGGCCGTCACGTCGGCATCGCCGGCCGGGTTTCGGGTGCTGACATCGACCGTGCGGGTCGGGACGCCGGCGGCGCGCAGCAGACCGGCGACATAGCGCAGTTCGTCGGCCTTGGTGTCGAAGGTGCCGACGACATAGGCGGTGCCCGCCATGGCCGGCGTCCTCAGCCCTTGCGGCTGCGGGCGACCTTGACCGCACCCTCGAAGGCGAAGCGGAACGTGTCGCTGACCGTCTGGTGGACCGCCGCCGCGTCGGCCTCGGCGACGTCGTACTCCGCCCACCATTCGCCGAACGTCTTGTTGCCCTCGGTGACCGGCTTCAGCCGCATCTCGGCGACGTAGTTCCGCACCGGCAGGGTCGCTTCCAGGATGCGATAGCAGCACACGTGCTCGCGATCGGACAGCGTCAGCAGTTCCTCACGGATATGGCCGCCCTCATGGGTGAAGAAATTGCGCACGCAGCCGATCTGGTCCGACGGCCTGCCGTCCTCGATGTCGCTCTTCGAGAAGAACGGGTGATAGACCGGCAGGGCGTTGAAGTCGCGCAGCACGCCCCACGCCTCCTCCAGCGGAATGTCCATGACGGCACTGATATAGACCCGTGCCATTGCTACCTCCCCTTTTCCTTGAGCGCGGTCAGGTTCTTGAACGTCCTGATGTGGTTGGCGATCGCCGTTTCGACCGGCAGGCGCTCGACGCTGCTAGCGCCATAGAAGCCGTTGCAGTGCTGGCTGTTTTTCAGCACGAAATCGACGTCGTCGGGCGAAGAGATCGGGCCGCCATGGGCGATGATGATGACGTCCTTGCGCACCTTGCGCGCCGCCTCGGCCCATTCGTCGATCAGCCGCACCGAATCCTGCAGGCTCTTCGACGTGGTGGCACCGATGCTGCCGCCGGTGGTCACGCCCATATGCGGCACGATGATGTCGGCTCCCGCCTTGGCCATTTCCACCGCCTCGTCGGCGGAAAAGACGTAGGGCGTGGTCAGCATGTCGAGTTCATGCGCCTGGCGGATCATGTCGATCTCGCTGGCGTAGCTTATGCCGGTTTCCTCCAGGCTGACGCGGAACGTGCCGTCGATGATGCCGACGGTGGGAAAATTCTGCACGCCGGAGAAGCCCAGCTCCTTCAGCTCCTTCAGGAATACCGGCATGATGACGAAAGGGTCGGTGCCGTTGACGCCGGCGATCACCGGCGTCCTGTGGCACACCGGCAGGATCTCGACCGCCATCTCGCGCACGATGTCGTTGGCGTTGCCGTAGGCCAGCAGCCCTGCCGACGAGGCGCGGCCGGCCATGCGGTAGCGGCCGGAATTGTAGACGATGATCAGGTCGATGCCGCCCGCCTCCTCGCATTTGGCGGAAATGCCGGTGCCGGCGCCGCCGCCGATGATGGGCTCGCCGCGGCAGATCATGTCCCGGAAACGTTCGACAATGGCGGCGCGTTCGAATCTGGGCATCCTGGCTTTTCCCTGACTAGGTACGGTTGGCGACGCGGGTGGACAGGAGCTGGTTCAGCTCGCCCAGCACGCCGCGGCGGAAGATGAGCACGCAGAGCATGAAGATAACGCCGACGAACAGCGTCACCCAGGCGCCGAGCCCGTCGAAATAGTGGCGCAGCGCGGAAATCAGCACCGCGCCGATCGCAGGCCCGAACACCGAATTGATGCCGCCCAGCAGGGTCATCAGGATCACGTCGCCCGAGGTGTGCCAGTGCACGTCGGTCAGGGTCGCGAGCCGGAAGACGATGCATTTGAGCGACCCCGCCAGGCCGGACAGGCCCGCGGAGAGCGCGAAGGCCACGATCTTGTAGCGGTTCACCGCATAGCCCATGGAACGGGCACGCGGCTCGTGTTCGCGGATGGCGCGCAGAACCTCGCCGAAGGGCGAATTGACGATACGGTTGACCAGCCACATGCCGCCCAGGATGCAGGCCAGCACCAGATAGTAGAGATTGGTGTCGTCCGACAGGTCGATGAAACCGAACAGGCGGCCGCGCGGAATCGGTTGCATGCCGTCCTCGGCCCCGGTGAAGGGAGCCTGCAGGAAGGTGAAATACACCATCTGCGCCAGCGCCAGGGTGATCATGGCCAGATAGATGCCCTGCCGGCGGATGGCCAGTGCGCCGAACACCGCACCCAGCGCCGCCGAGAACAGCACGCCGGCGATGATGGCGATCTCCGGCGTCAGCCCCAGATCGCGCAGCGCGTAACCGGTGATATAGGCGGACGAACCGAAAAAGGCGGCATGGCCGAAGGAAACGATGCCGGCATGGCCCAGCAGCAGGTTGAAGGCGCAGGCGAAGAGCGCAAAACACATCACCTTCATCAGAAAGACGGGATAGACGATCTGCGGCACCAGCGGCGCGGCCAGCAGGGCCAGGATCAGCAGCAGGAGGAAGCCGCGCTTCAGGGAGGTTGCCATCTCAGCCCTCCTCCCGACCGAACAGCCCGGCCGGCCGCAGCAGCAGCACGAGGGCCATGACGAGGAACACCACCGTGGTCGAGGCTTCGGAATAGTAGACCTTGGCCAGGCCCTCGATCACGCCCAGGCCCAGCCCGGTGACGGCCGATCCCAGCACCGACCCCAGCCCGCCGATCACCACGATGGCGAAGACGATGATGACGAGGTCCGATCCCATGGCCGGGTTGACGTGCTGGATGGGGGCGGCCAGCACGCCGGCAAAGCCCGCCAGCGCCACGCCGACGCCGTAGGTGATGGTCAGCAGCACCGGCACGTTGATGCCGAAGGCCTGGGTCAGTTCCGGCCGTTCCGTGGCGGCGCGCAGATAGGCGCCCATGCGCGTCTTCTCGATCAGGACCCAGGTGCCGACGCAGACCACGACGGCAACGAAAATGACGAAGGCGCGATAGAGCGGCAGAATCATGAAACCGAGATTCCACACCCCGCGCAGGGCTTCGGGGGTGGGGAACGGATGGCCGGAGGATCCCATGGCGACCCGGAACCCGCCCTCCAGCACCAGCACCAGGCCAAAGGTCAGCAGCAGCCCGTAGAGCGGGTCGAGCCGGTAGATGCGGCGCAGGGCGACCCGCTCGAACACGATACCGAGCAGGCCGACCACGATCGGGGCGACGATCATCGCCGGCCAGTAGCCGATGCCCAGATGGCGGCCGATCAGGAAGGCGACGAAGGCGCCCAGCATGAAGAAGGCGCCATGCGCGAAGTTGACGATGCGCAGCAGCCCGAAAATGATTGCCAGCCCCATGCTGAGCACGGCGTAGAACGCCCCATTCACCAGACCGAGCATGATCTGGCCCAGCAGGGCCTGATGCGGGATGCCGAAGATTTCCATCTGCCAACCGGGCTCGAGGATACCTCAGATCCGTCGGAAGGGGCCCGTCCCGATATCGGGCCAACCTTCACACGGAGAGACAAAAAAATTCCGGGCCGGCGACAGGAGCCGACCCGGAGATGGACGACGCTATTTCTTGACGAGATCGCAGGTGCTCTGGTCGAGCGGCTGGAACGCCTGGGCGGCCGGGATGGTCGCCACCGGCTTCAGGTAATCCCACGGCGCCTTGGATTCGGCCGGCGTCTTGACCTGCCACAGATACATGTCATGCACGAAGCGGCCATCGACACGGACCTTGCCTTCCTTGGTGAACATGTCGCTGACGGTCATCTCGCGCATCTTGGCCGAGACCTTGTCCGGATCGTCGGTCCCCGCTTCCTTGATGGCGTTCAGATAGAACATGGTCGAGGAATAGTCGGCCGCCTGGGCCATGTTCGGCATCTTGCCGACGCGGTCGTGGAACCGCTTGGCGAAGGCGCGGGTATCGTCGTTCATGTCCCAGTACCAGGCATTGGTCAGCAGCAGGCCCTGGGCGGCCGGCAGGCCCAGCGCATGCACGTCCTCGATCCACAGCAGCAGAGCCGCCAGCTTCTGGTTCTTGGTGGCGCCGAACTCGGCGGCGGCGCGAATGGCGTTGACCGCGTCGGCACCGGTCGAGGCGATGCCGATGATCTCCGCCTTCGATGCCTGCGCCTGCAGGATGTAGGAGGAGAAGTCGGTGGTGGCCAGCGGATGGCGAGCGGCGCCGACCACGCGACCGCCATTGGCGCGGACCACGTTGCCGACCTGTCCCTCCAGACCGATGCCGAAGGCGAAATCGACGGTCAGGAAGAACCAGGTCTTGCCGCCCTGCTCCACCACGGTCTTGCCGGTGCCATGCGCCAGCGAATAGGCGTCGTAGGCGTAGTGGATGGCATAGGGCGAGCACAGCTCGTTGGTGATGCCCATGTTGGAGGCGCCGTTGACGATGATGTGGCGCTTCTTCTCCTTGGCGACGGCGGCGACCGCGCGGGCGACGCCGGAATTGGCCAGATCGTTGATCATGTCGACGCCGCCGGTGTCGAACCATTCGCGCGCCTTGGCGGCGCCGACATCGGGCTTGTTGAGATGGTCGGCGAAGACCACGTCGATCTTCTTGCCCAGCACCGTGCCGCCGAAATCCTCGACCGCCATCTTCACCGCCTCGACGGCGCCCTTGCCGGAGAGATCGCTGTAGATGCCGGACATGTCGGCGAGCACGCCGATCCGCACCACATCGTTCGATACCTGCGCCGACGCCCCAGCGGCCCCGAAGGCGAGCATGGAGGCGGCAGCCATCGTCAGCCGAAGACCAGTTCCCATCGTTCCCTCCCGTTAGTAGGATTTGCTTGAATTATTATTTTCCACTCTAGCGAAGGGATTAAGTCCCGATCCATGGCTGGTTTGCACAGAAACCTATCCGAAACACACATCGTCGGCCAGGACACGCACCAGCTCACCGTGCGGGCGGAAGACTGTAATGCCTTGGCGAACCGGCAGATTTCCCATGTCGGCGTCGGCGATGCTGCAGTGCCGTATCGAATCGTGCGCACGCATCTGAGCGGCACCTATGTGCACGCCACGCTGGGCGGCGAAGGGCGCATCCTGCTCGATGGACGCTGGCGGCCGCATCGCGCCGGCCTGGTGTCGCTGGCGCCGGCGCATGTGCTGCATGCTTTCCACGCCATCCCCTCGCGGCGCTGGCAGTATTGCTGGGTGCGCTACATGCCGCAGTCGCCACGCTCGGCGATCGGCTTCATGGCGCCGGTCATGGCCCGCTTCGATGCCGAGCCGCTGCGGCATGCGATCCTGGGCCTGTACCAGGAGGTGAAGGCGCAGGCCGGCTCCGCCTCGATCATGCTGTGGATCGATCTGATCGAGCACTACGTCACCCGATTCGCCGCACCGCTGCAGCGGGAGGACCGGCTGCGGCCCGTCTGGGACATCGTGCAGCGCGATCTGCGCCGGCCATGGACGGCGGGCCAACTGGCGAAGCTGGCCAGCATCTCCGGCGAACACATGCGCCGGCTGTGCCAGGCCAGCGCCGGCCGCAGCCCGATGCAGCAGCTCACCTATCTGCGCATCCAGTACGCCGCCCACCAGCTTGCCACCACGCAGGCCAGGATCGAGGACATCGCCCTGCGCGTGGGCTACCACAATCCCTTCGCCTTCTCGAACACGTTCAAGCGGATGACCGGTTTCCGCCCCTCGCAGTTCCGCCGCCGGCGCCAGTCGGATCGCGATTCAGACGCCTAGCAGTTCGACCACCCGCTCGAACCTGCCGTCCATCTCCTCGTTGCTCATCGCTTCGACGATGCGGCCGTGATCCATGACGTAGTGGCGGTCGGCGACGGTGGCGGCGAAGCGGGCGTTCTGCTCCACCATGAGGATGGTGAAGCCCTCCGACTTCAGCCGCCGGACGATGCCGCCGATCTGCTGCACGATCACCGGCGCCAGCCCCTCGGTCGGCTCGTCCAGCAGCAGCAGGCGCGCGCCGGTGCGCAGGATGCGGGCGATGGCCAGCATCTGCTGCTCGCCGCCGGAGAGTTTCATGCCGGGGCTCTTCAGCCGCTCGCGCAGGTTGGGAAACAGCTCCAGCACCGTTTCGGTGCTCATGCCGCCTGGCCGCGACACCGGCGGCAGCTGCAGGTTCTCCTCGACGCTCAGCGTCGCATAGATGCCGCGGTCTTCCGGACAGAAGGCGATGCCCAGCCGCGCGATCTCGTGCGAGGCCAGGCCGGCGGTCTCCACGCCCTCGAACGCGATCGAGCCGGAACGCTTCGGCACAATGCCCATGACCGATTTCAGGGTAGTGGATTTTCCCGCCCCGTTGCGGCCCAGCAGGGTGACCACCTCGCCGGCGCGGATCACTATGTCGACGCCATGCAGCACGTGGCTCTGCCCGTACCAGGCCTGCAGGTTGCGGATTTCCAGCAGGGTCTCAGGCATGGCCGGCGCCTCCGATATAGGCCTCGACCACGCGCGGATCCTTGGCGACGGTGGCGTAGTCGCCTTCGGCCAGGATCTCGCCGCGCATCAGGACGGTGATGCGGTCGCAGAGGTCGGCAACGACGCCCAGATTATGCTCGACCAGCAATACGGTGCGGCCTTCGGCGGAGCGGCGGATCAGGTCAGTGATGCGGCCGATATCCTCATGCCCCATGCCGGCCGTCGGCTCGTCGAGCAGCAGCACTTCCGGTTCCAGCGCCAAGGTGGCGGCCAGTTCCAGCGCCCGCTTGCGGCCATAGGAAAGTTCCGCCGCCGGCACGTCGGCGACATCGGTCAGGCCCACCGCCGCGATCAGCTCCAGCGCCCGCGGCTCCAGGTCGCGCAACGCCTTCTTGTGGCGCCAGAAATCGAAGGAACCGCCGCGCCGGCGCTGCACCGCCAAGCGCACGTTCTCCAGCACGGTAAGCTGGGCGAACACGGCGGAAAGCTGGAAGGAGCGCACCATGCCCAGCCGCGCCACGGCATCGGCGGAAAGGTCGGTGATGTCGCGGCCGTTGAAGCGGATTTCCCCGGCGGTGGGTTTGAGGAACTTGGTCAGGAGGTTGAAGCAGGTGGTCTTGCCGGCGCCATTGGGGCCGATCAGCGCGTGAATGCTGCCCCGCTCCAGCGCCAGCGAAACGTTGGAAACGGCCTTGAAGCCGCTGAACTGCTTGGTGAGGCCTGCGGCCTGCAGAACGTAATCGGTCACCCGGCCCTCCCTTGCCGCGCCTGTTTCGCATCGGCGCGTTGGCGTTCTTTAGACGCAAGGCGGCAGGGTTGTCATTCCTCTTTTTTCCGGCGCGCAGCGTGCGTGGCCGTCGCAGCAGGCGTGGAAAGCCCGCATCGCCGGCCCGGCGAACGGCCAGGCTGCCGGCACCGACATGGCAGCAACTTTGCCACCTGCGGCTGTGCGAGCGCCTGCGCCGGCCGGCATTACCATCGCGGTCGTGAAGCCTCGCCGGCTGCCTGCGGATGGCGGGCGATCAGTCGAGATAGGCTTCGGCGATGTACTTGACGTGGAAGTACTCGTGCAGGCCTTCGGCGCCGCCTTCCCGGCCGAAGCCGCTGTCCTTGATGCCGCCGATCGGCGCTTCCGGCGGCGACACGGCGAGGTTGTTCACCGCCAGCATGCCGACCTGCAGCGCCTCGCTGACCTTCGCCACCGTGCGGCCGGAGCGGGTGAAGGCATAGCCGGCCAGGCCGTAGCCGGTGCCGTTGGCGCGCCGGATGGCGTCGTCGAAATCCTCGAACGGGGCGATCGCCGCCACCGGGCCGAACGGCTCGCTGGTCATCACCATGGCGTCGTCCGGCACGTCGGCGAACACGGTGGGCTCGAAGAAATTGCCGCGATTGCCGATGCGCTTGCCGCCGGCGGCGATCCGGCCGCCCCGCTGCTCGACGTCGGCCGTGATCTCCTCCATCGCCGCCAGCCGGCGCGGATTGTTAAGGCTGCCCATCTGGCTGTCCTTGTCGAGTCCGTTGCCGACCCGCAGGCTGCGGGAGAAGGCGGCGAACTCCTCGACGAAATCGCTATAGACCGATTTCTGCACGTAGAACCGGGTCGGTGAGACGCAGACCTGGCCAGCGTTGCGGTACTTGCCGCGCGCCACGATATTCACCACCTTGCGGGGATCGATATCGTCGAACACCAGCACCGGCGAGTGCCCGCCCAGTTCCATGGTGCAGGTCTTCAGCTCGCGCGCCGCCATCTCGGCCAGCTTGCGTCCCACCGGCACCGAGCCGGTGAAGGAAATCTTGCGGATGATCGGCGACTTGATCAGGTATTCGGAAATCTCCGACGGCACGCCGAACACCAGGTTGACCACGCCCGGCGGCACGCCGGCATCGGCGCAGGCGCGCACCACTTCCATGCACGAGGCCGGCGTCTCCTCCGACGCCTTGACGATGATCGAGCAGCCCGCCCCCAGCGCCGTCGAGATCTTGCGCACCGGCGAGGCGGCGGGGAAATTCCACGGCGTGAAGGCGGCGACCGGTCCCACCGGTTCCAGCGCCACGATCTGGCGCGTGCCGGCGGTGCGCGGCGGGATGATGCGGCCATAGATGCGCCGGCCCTCTTCCGCCATCCATTCGAAGTGCTCGGCGGCCTTGGAAATCTCCTCCAGCGACTCGCTGTAGATCTTGCCCTGCTCCAGGCTCATCGTGACGGCAATGGCCGGGGCGCGTTCGCGGATCAGTTCGGCGACGCGCCGGATGATCGGGCTGCGGTCCAGCGCCGACATCGCTTTCCAGGTGTTGAAGCCCCGTTCCGCCGCCGCCAGGGCGCGGTCGAGATCGTCTTTGGTGGCCAGCGGAAAATGGCCGATCACCTCGCCCGTCGCCGGATTGGCGACGTCGCCGACCCGCCCGTCGCCGGCGTCGCACCATTGCCCGTCGATGAACATCCGCACCTTGGGATACTCAGCCATTCCTTGCCCTTCTCATCTGGAAGAAAACTATTCCCAAAAACATATATCTGTGTGTCGTTCCTACAATAATATTTTTACTGAACGGAAGAATCGAGGCTTGAGGGCGGTCCTGGAGACATGGCCGACACTGCCATTGTGCAGAGGATGAACCGACGGACCCACCTACCGCCCGGACAGGTACTCGGATCGCGGTGTACCGTTCGGACCGGATTGCCGTCGTTTCGTCAGACCGCGATCGCCTCAGGAAGCCGTCCGTGCCGCCACTCCCATCGCCAGCGGCTGCCCCGCCTCCTCGAACGGCAGCAGGATGCTCTGTTCCGCCGCCCAGGACAGCGGTGCGTCATCGCCGATACCCGGGATCGCCGCCGTCCTGCCCACCGTCACCAGCATCTTGGCGGTCTCGCCATTGGCGCAGGCGATGGTCCAGCCGCTGCCGGTATAGCTCGCCTTCTCGACCTTCACCGTGACGCAGTTAGCCGGCGCGGTCGCCAGCCTGCCGTCCTCGGGCCGGAAGGCGACGAGGCAGCGGTCGCCGGCCTTGAACGGATGCGCCTGCGTGCCGACCACTTCCAGCGGGCCGCAACCGCCATCCACCGCCTGCAGCCGGAAACGGCGGCCATCGTCGGAAATCTCGACGATGCCGGCTTCGATGAAGTTGGTGCGGCCGACGAAGCTGGCGACGTAGCGCGAGTTCGGATTGCGGTAGAGCGCGGTGGGGCTGTCGACCTGCAGGATCTCGCCGTCGCGCATCACCACGATGCGGTCCGACAGGCCGAGCGCCTCATGCTGGTCGTGGGTGACGAAGACGGGGGTGATGCCCAGCGTCTCCTGCACCCGCTTGATCTCGCCCTGCAGCTCCTCGCGCAGCTTGAGGTCGAGCGCGGCCAGCGGCTCGTCCAGCAGCAGCACGCGCGGGCCGATCACCACCGCACGCGCCAGCGCCACGCGCTGCTTCTGGCCGCCGGAAAGCTGGCTGGGATAGCGCTCGGCGTAATTGTGCAGATGCACCAGCTCGAGCGCCTCCATGGTGCGCCGGCGCACCTCCTCCCGCGGCAAGCGCCGCACCTTCAGGCCGAACCCGACGTTCTGCGCCACTGTCAGATGGGGGAACAGCGCGTATTGCTGGAACACCATGCCCGTGTTGCGCCGGTGCGGCGGCACCTGCGTGACGTCCTCCTCGTCGATGAACACCTTGCCGCCATCGGGCTTGATGAAACCGGCGATCATGCGCAGGCAGGTCGTCTTGCCCGAGCCGCTGGCGCCCAGGAACGTGACAAACTCGCCCGGCTCGATCTGCAGGCTGACGTCGCGCACGGCGACGAAGTCGCCATAGCGCTTTTCGATATGCTCAAGCTTCACGCCCGCCATTGGTCGCTGTTCCCTGTCGTTGCGGCGCCGGGCGACGAGCGCCCGGCCGTTCTTGTCATTACCTGCTGACGACCTTGCGGTTCCACTGGTCGAGCACCCGCTGGGCGTTGGCATTGTAGGTCGCCCAGTCGGGAATGTAGCCCTCGTTGAGCTCGTCCAGCGAGGCGGTGAACTTCTTCGATACCTCCGGATAGGCCTTCAACACCGGCGCCAGCAAGCTGTTGGTCGGACCGAACGGAATCTCGTAGGCCTGGCCAAGCTGCGCGTAGGGATCGAGCACCGCGTTGATGTACTGGTAGGCCGCCTCCACGTTCTTCGAGCCCTTGACCACGTCGAGCGTACCGATGCTGACGATGGCGCCCTCCTTGGGTTTCAGGAATTTCAGCGGCACGCCCTTGTCGATCATGCCCCAGCTCCTGCCGTCGGAGAACGGCGCGGCCCAGATGTCGCCCGGCGGAAACAGCGCCTCGACCTGGGCCGACGACGTATAGATCGAGTGGTATTTCAGCTCCGCGATCTTGTCGATCCCCTTGTCGAGGCTGGATTCGTCGCCGCCCGCCAGTCGCGTCGCGGCGACCAGGAAAGCGCGGCCCTGAATGGCCGAGAGATCGGGAATGATCACCTTGCCGGCCAGCCGCGGATCCCACAGGTCGGCCCAGGAGGTCGGTTCGGGAATCCCCGCCTCCTTGAACTTCTGCGGATTGTACACGATGCCGATGGTGTAGATCATCATCCCCGGGCCGTAGCCGTCCTTGCTGACCGTCTGGGGATAGAGATGCTTCACGTTCGACGCCTTGCTGGCGTCGAACTTCTCCAGCACGCCGGCCCTGATGGCGTTGGCCTGCACGTCGAGGTCGAGATAGACCACGTCATAAGGCGCCTCGCGGCCACGGCTGGCGATCATCTTGTTGAGATGGTCGGCCGGGTTGGCGTCGATGTACTGCACCTTCATGCCGGTCCGGCGCGTGAACAGGTCGCCGGCGTATTTGCGCTGGGTGGCGGTGAACTGGCCGCCATAGTTGGCGACCTTGATCGTGACGTCGGACTGCGCCTGCTGCGCCTGCACCGGCGCCACATCGCCGGCGACGAACGATGCGGCCAACAGCGCGGCCGCCAAAACCGGGAACCTCATTCTTTCCTCCCTTGACTGTATCTGTTCGCTGGAACGGCAGGCGGGATCGGCCCGGTTCCGCTGGTCCGGAATTCGGAACCAGCGGAACCGGTTTGTCGCCGATCGGGCCACGACCCGCCTGTGGTGCTATCTGCGGACGACCTGGCGGTTCCAGAGATCCAGGATCCTGCCCTGGTTCTCGTTATAGGCCGTCCAGTCGGCCATGTAGGCTTCCTTCAGCTCCGTGAGCGAGGAGGTGAACTTGCGCGAGATGTCCGGATACTCAGCCAGCACCGGCGCCAGCAGGCTGTTGGTCGGACCGTACGGAATCTCGTAGGCCTGGCCAAGCTGCGGATACGGATCGAGCACGGCGTTGATGTAGGCGAAGGCCTCCTTGGGATACTTGGAGCCCTTGACCACGTCGAGCATTCCCATGCCGACCAGCGCGCCCTCCTTCGGCCGCACGAAGGCCAGCGACGCGCCCTTCTCGATCATGCCCCAGGCGCGCCCGTCGGCCATCGGGGCCGCCCAGATGTCGCCGGTAGGAAACAGCGCCTCGAGCTGCACGGTCGAGGTGTAGATCGAGTGGTACTTGAGCTTGGCGATCTTCTCGATGCCCTTCTCCAGGCTCCGTTCGTCGCCGCCGTTCAGACGCGAGGCGGCGATCAGGAACATGCGGCCCTGAATGGCGGAAAGGTCGGGCAGCATGACCTTGCCTTCCAGCCGCGGATCCCACAGATCGTCCCAGGAAGTCGGCGCCGGAATGCCGGCCTCCTTGAACTTCTGCGGATTGTAGGCGATGCCGATGGTGTAGATCATCATGCCCGGACCGAAGCCATCCTTGTTCTTCGCCTCGTCGTAGACGAATTTCAGGTTGGGAACGAGCGAGGCGTCGAACTTCTCCAGCACGCCGGCCTTGATGGCGTTGGCCTGCACATCGAGGTCGAGATAGACCACGTCGTAAGGCGCCTCGCGGCCGCGGCTGGCGATCATCTTGTTGAGATGGTCGGCCGGGTTGGCGTCGATGTACTGTATCTTCACGCCGGTCCGGCGCGTGAACAGGTCGCCGGCGTATTTGCGCTGGGTGGCGGTGAACTGGCCACCGTAGTTGCCGACCTTGATCGTGACGTCGGACTGCGGCTGCTGCGCCGTCGCCTCGAAGCCGGTCAGGCTTATTGCGACCGCTGCCAGGGTCGCGAATTTGGCAATTCTCATGACTTCCTCCCTTTTCGAGTCTTCCAGTCTTCTCTCTTCTTCTATACCCGTGCTGCACCAAAGAACTTGTCGACGCCGATCAGGCGATCCAGGATCAGCATCACGGCCAGCGAGCAGCCGACCACCAGGGTGCTGATCGCCATCAGGTCGGCGTCGAAATTGAATTCGACCGACGTGTAGATCTTCACCGGGAACGTCATGGCGTCGCCGCCGCCGACGAACAGCGCCACCGGCACGTCGTCGAAGGACATGACGAAGGCGAAGACCGCACCCGAGACGATCCCCGGAACCAGTATCGGCAGGGTCACCCTGAAGAAGGTCTGCAGCGGCGTGGCGCCGAGATTGATGGCGGCCTCCTCGATCGCGGCGTCGAAATGCGCCTGCCCGGCCACGGCGGAGCGGATGACGAAGGGAATGGTGAAAGCCGACTGCGCCAGGATCAGGCCCGGTATGGTGCCGACCAGGGACAGGCCGGTGATGTCCCAGATCTGGCCGGCGAACTGGAACGCCGCCACGCCGATCACCAGCGACGGCACCATCAGCGGCGACATGCACAGCGCGCCCAGCAGCGCCTTGCCCGGCATGCGCCCGCGCACCAGCGCCAGCGCCGCCATGGTGCCGACCACGGTCGCCAGTATGGTGGTGCCGGTGGAAACGATCAGGCTGACCTTCAGCGCCTCCCAGAACTCGCGCGAGATGGCGCCGTACCATTTCAGCGTGAATTCGGTGGGCGGAAACGCCAGCACGGCATTGGCGCTGAACGAGGTCACCACCACCATGGCCAGCGGCAGCAGCAGGAAGAAGAAGACCAGCGCGATGAAGGCGCGGAACAGGAGGCCCGGCAGGCGGCTCACTTGCGTTCTCCCGGCAGCTTCAAGGCAATCACGGTGAGCACTCCCGTCACCACCATCAGGATGACGGCCGCCATGGCGCCGAACGGATAGTCGAGAACGGTGCGGATCTGCTGGCTGATATAGACCGACATCACCAGCACGCGGTTGCCGCCCATCATGCCGGGCGTCGTGAAAGCGCTGAGGACGACGGTGAAAACCAGCAGGAATCCGGCCAGCAGCCCCGGCCGGCTGAGCGGGAACACCACGCGCCAGAAGGTTTCGAACGGGCTGGCGCCGAGATTGATCGACGCCTCCTCGATCTCCGGCTCGATGCGCTGGATGACGGTCATCAGCGACAGGATCATGAACGGCGACAAGGCGTGCACCAGGCCGATGACGACGCCGGTGTAGTTGTTGATCAGCCGCAGCGGCGTATCGACGATCCCCAGCGACAGCAGGGCCCAGTTCACCAGGCCGCTGCTGCCGAGCACCGGCAGCCAGCCGAGATTGCGGATGACCACGCTGATCAGCAGCGGCGACACGACCAGGAAGATCAGCGCGCTGCGCCAGCGCGAGCGGGTGCGCGCCAGGAAATAGGCGACCGGGTAGCCGATCACCATGGAGATCGACACCACCACCAGCCCCAGCCCGAACGTGTCGATCAGGATGCCGTAGTAGAACGGATCGGAGAGGAACTTGACGTAGTTCTCCAGCGTCCAGGCCGGATCGACCATGCCCAGCCCGGCATTGCGATGGAACGAGTTCTTGGCGAGCTGGACTATGGGGAAGATGAAGACGATCAGCAGCACGATGAGGGCGGGAAACATCAACCCGCCCCAGCCCCATCTGCTGCGCCGGCCGGCGTGCTCGGCGATCATGACGCCACGGCCCGCTGTTCCCGCGCCGCCGGCGCGCGCAGTCCGGCCTGCTGCAGCAGCGGCAGGACGCGTTCGCCGAAGAACTCCAGTTCGGGCTCGAAATCGAAGAACGTCATCTGCACGCCGTCGCAGCCGGTCGCCTTCAGCCGCACCATCCAGTCGACGATCTGCTCGGGCGAGCCCACCATCTGGATGTTGCCGCCGGCGATCCGCTGGTCGCGCTTGTGCCCTTTCCAGGAGGCGACGTTGCCGCTGCGCATGCGGCCGAACAGGCGGTCGACGGCCTCGTCGTCGGCTTCGGCCACGATCGCGTCGAAGAAGGCCCGCGCCTCCTGCTCGGTTTCGCGGCAGACGATCATCGGGTTGACGATGGTCGCCACGTCGCGCCCGTAGCGGCGGCCGCGCGCCTTCACGTCGGCGATCAGCGCCGGCAGGGTATCGAGCGCGGCGCCGATCTCCGCGCCGCCGGGGCTGGTGACGAAGATCATGTCGGCGTAGCGGGCGGCGTATTCCAGCCCGGCCGGCGAACTGGCGGCGTTGACCATGATCGGCCGGCCGTGCCGGGGCTTGGGCGACACGAAGGCGTCCTTCATCGACCAGTAGCGCCCGTCGACGGTGACGTTACCCGACGACCGCCACAGCGTTTCCATCATTTCAGTGAACTCGCCCGCCATCTCGTAGCGCTTGTCGTGCTCGATCGGGGCCATGCCGAACATGGTGAATTCTTCGGGGGCGAAGCCGGTGACGACGTTCAGTCCCCAGCGGCCGCCGGCCATGTGGTCGATCGTCGCCCCGAACCGGGCGATGTGGAGCGGGTGCAGGGGGCCATAGAGAATGTGCAGGGTCGAGATGAGGATGATGCGGCTGGTGGCGCTGGCCAGCCCGGCCGCGACCATGAAGGCGTCAAGCGATTCGGCGCGGTAGCGGGTCTTGCCGCCATAGCCGTCGCAGCCCAGCCATTGCGCCTGGCCGAACACCAGGTCGAAGCCCAGGGCTTCGGCCCGCTTGGTCAGACGCAGATTGTAGGGAAAGCGCCAGTCGATGCCGCGCGGCAAATGCGACGGGCTCCATCCGCCGCTCTGAATGGGGATGAAGAGGCCCAGCATGAGGGGATTTTCGCGGGCTGCCGCCAAGGCGCTCATGATGTCTCTCTGTTGAACGGCGCATATTCGATACCATTAATGATCCCATTTCAATGCGAATTTTTCTGTTATTTTGGGAAACTTATTCCGATATTGTGAATGGCAATTCGGTCCGCGCGATAAAGTAGTGTGGCGCTGCGAGGATTTGTCGTAACCGGGACGCGGCCAAAGCTCTCGACGCGCAGAATCCAAATGGGATAAAGAACCTGACGGGTAATGGCTTTGCAGAAAAAGACGAGGGGAGCGGTGGAGAAAACCAAATCCAAGGCTAGGAAACCGGCCAAGGGATCTCCAGGACTCCACAACGCTGGTGAAAGCGAGTCGGAAGACAACCGCAGCGATTTCGGCCTCCTGCCGCGCGGCCTCGCCGTCATCGAGGCCGTCATCAAGGAGGAGCGGCCGCTGACCGCAGTCGAGATCGGCGAATCGGTCGGCCTCAATTCCAGCACCACGCACCGGCTGCTGCAGACGCTGACCAATATCGGCTATCTCTCGCGCGACGCCTCCAAGCGATACTATCCCACCGCCCGGGCGCTGTTCCCCATCAGCCTCTACCATCCGCTGAACGCCCTGCGGCGGTCGGCGTCGGAGGAGTTGCGGAATCTGCGGCAGACTTTCGCCATGACCACGGCGCTGCAGATTTTTCTCGGCGCCCGTCGGGTCGTGCTCGAAGTGATGCTGGCCAACGAATCCTTCTCGCCCTACTACCAGACCGAGGTCACGGCGCCGATCTACGCCACCGCCTCGGGCAAGCTGCTGCTGCTGACCCTGCCGGAAGCCGAACGCAGCCAGCTCCTGGGACCGGAGCCCTACCAGTCGCACGCCTCGCACACGCTGCTGACCCGGGCGGAGGTCGAGAAGGAACTGGCGCAGGTGGCGGCGCGCGGCTATTCGCTGACACGCGATGAAATGCTGCAGGGCCTGTCCGGCATCGCCGCCCCGATCCGCATTCCCTCCGGCCGCGTCATCGGCGCCGTCGTCGTGTCGGGCTCCACCAGAAATTTCACGGCCGACGCCATCGCCGAAATGGCCACCGCCGTCAAACGCTCCGCCGAGCTCTTCTCCCTCGCCTCGCCCGACATCCGCGCCGTCTCGCGCTTCCTCGGCTATTAGAGCGGACCCACGATTGGGGGGAAGCGCTGGCGCTTCCGCCTGATCCGCTCCAGTTCAGCCCCTTCAATCTGCAGCGCCGCATACGCGCGTGTGGCGCAGGCATTTATGCGCGCATATTTCTGTTAATAAAATTATCCCATAAAATATAAAAAATTATTTCTTATTTGGGATAATTATGTATTGATCTGTACGACGCCATGCGGTCGTCACCGCAAAAGACAAGCCAGAGGAACGCCGATGAGCGCCAATGCTCAGCCCCGCCCTGCGACTGCACCCCGGTCACTGGTCGAAGCATCAGCCCTTGTTCGCCGGGAAATCGCGCGCGAGGCGTCGGCCCGCGATCTGCAGCGGATCATTCCGGTCAAGGAAGCCGCGCTGGTGCGCCGGCACGCGCTGCAGACCGCGCGCATCCCCGCCCGCTACGGCGGCCCGGAAGTCAGCTATGTGGAGTTCGCCCAGATCATGATGAATCTCGGCGCCGGCGATCCCAACCTGGCGCAGATGCTGCAGCCCCACTTCGTCCTGATGGAGTGGCTGATGCTGGCCGGCACCGAGGCGCAGCGCCAACGCTTCTACGGCGAGGTGCTGGACGGCGCCATCATCACCAATGCCTTTGCCGAACGCGGCACCAAGACGCCGGGCGATTTCGCCACCAGGCTGACCCGCGACGGCAGCGGCTTCCGTCTCGACGGCGTGAAGTTCTACAGCACCGGCAGCCTGATCGCTGACAAGTTCTACGTCATGGCGCTGCTCGACCAGGCCAATGCCCTGGCGATCGTGCCGAAAGACCGCGCCGGGGTCGAGGTGATCGACGACTGGGACGGCATGGGTCAGCGCACCACGGCCAGCGGCACGGCGAAATTCGATGCCGTCAGCGTCGCCGCCGACGAAGTCATCCCCCTGCCCGACTGGGGCAAGCAGCGCAGCTATCTGGGGGCGGCCTCGCAGATCGCCCATGCCGCCATCGATGCCGGCATTGCGCAGGCAGCGCTCGAGGATGCGGTCGAATACGCCCGCACCAAGGCGCGGCCGGTGTGGGAGAGCGGCGTCGACCGGGCGACCGAAGACCACTACGTCATCCATTCGGTTGGCGAGATGGCGGTTCTGGTGCACGCGGCCGAAGCGATGGTGCTGCGTTCCGGGGTCGTTCTCGACCGGGCCACGCGCGGCTTCTTCGACGACAACGACCTGGCCGGCCGCGAGAACCTGTTCATCCAGGCGTCCATCGCGGTGGCGGAGGGCAAGGCGGCCAGCAACGAGGCCTCCATCCGCCTCGGCGAGATGATCTACCGGGTCGCTGGCGCCTCCTCGACCTTGCGCAAGTACAATCTCGACCGCCACTGGCGCAACGCCCGCACGCACACCACCCACGACCCGGTGTCCTACAAGTACCGCGCCATCGGCGACTGGCTGCTCAACGACAGGCCGCCGCCGATATCGACCAAGATCTAAGCGGTTCGCAAGCAATCGCGGGCGCCGGCCCGGCCGGAAGCCGCATCGTCCAGGAGGAATGGTCCAGATGACCCTGAGGCTTGGCTACTTCTACCCGAACGCCAGCAGCATCCACGCCATGTCGCCGGACGCGATCGCCAAGACGCCGGATCTGCTCGATTTCAGGACCCACACCGCCCTGGTGCAGGCGGCGGAAGGCGCCGGCTTCGACTACGTCTTCATGGCCGATGGCTGGGGCTCGCTGGGCAAGGCGACGCGGGCAGCCGGCTACATGGACCCGATCCTGCTGTCCCCGCTTCTGGGCATGCACCTGCTGGCGGCGACCGAGAAGCTTCGCTGCATCACCACCATCCATACGACGTGGTTCCACCCCCTGCTGATCGCCCGCATGGGCGGCGCGCTCGACGCCATGAGCAAGGGGCGCTGGGGCATCAACATCGTGGCCGGCAGCGGCTTCGCCGACGGACTCGACAAGCGCCAGTTCGGGACGCTGACGCAGCCGGACCGCTACGACAGGGCGGCGGAAACGATCGAGATCCTGCTGCGCGCCTGGGCCGATGGCGACACGAATTTTTCCGGCAACCACTTCGACATGGAAGGGCGCCTGGTCGGTCCGCGCCCGGTGCAGTCCCCCCGCCCGCTGATCGTCAGCGCCGGCGCCTCCGATGCCGGCCGCGAGTTCGCCGGCCGCTATGCCGACTACGTCTTCATGCCCGGGCGCACGCCGCCGGACGAACTGAAGAAGCGCATCGCCGACATCCGTCGCGTCGCGGTCGAGAACGGCCGCAACGCCGACGACGTGAAACTGCAGGTCCATGCCAGCGTCGTCGTCCGCCGCACCAAGGCCGAAGCCAAGGAGTATTCCGACTGGATCGCCAATACGGTCGATCTCGAAGCGGTTGCCGAATATCTCAACAGCGTGCGCGCCGGCATCAGCACCTACGACGACATCTACCGGTCGCTGGGCGAACTGCAGATGCGCCAGGTCGGGTCGGTGGCCGGCGCGCGCAAGATCCACGGCGACGCCGACGAGGTCGCCGACCACATCGAAAAGCTGCACCGCGAGTTCGGCTGCGACGGCGTCGCCGTCAGCCTGCCGGTGTGGAACCCGGAAGAACTGCGCCTTTTCGCGGAGCTGGTGATGCCGCGCCTGAAGGCCAAGGGAATCTGGGTCGAACCCGAAAAGCACGATTTCTCGTGGTAAGAACGTTGGCAAGGAAGGCAGGCAAGTCGGCAATGCGTGAATTCGACGGCAAGGTCGTCTGGGTGGTTGGCGCCTCGGGCGGCCTGGGCAGCGCCATCGCGCGCGGTTTTCTCACCGCAGGCGCCACGGTTTTCCTCTCCGGCCGCGACCGGTCGAAGCTGCAGGCGGCGATCGCCGGCGACCTGCAGGACCGCGCCGTCGCCCTGCCGATGGACATCACCCAGCAATCCAGCGTCGAGTCGGCCGGCGCCGAGCTGATCGCGCGCGCCCGGCGGCTGGACGTGCTGGTCAACACCACGTCGGTGTCGGTGTTCGGCGACTTCCTCAAGCTCAGCGACGAGCAGTGGCGGCAGATCTACGAGGCCAAGCTGTTCGCCTATGCACGCACCATGCGGGTGGCCATTCCGCACATGCTGGACCAGGGCGGCGGCGCCATCGTCAACGTCTCCGGTTCCGGCGGCAAGTATCCGAACTCGCCGTCCCACATCGCCGGTTGCTCGGGCAACGCCGCCGTCAACCTGACGACCAAGGCCGTCGCCGATCTCTACGCCGCGCAGAACATCCGCGCCAACTGCATCGCGCCCGGCCCGATCGAAACGCCGCGCCTGCGCAGCCTGTCGACGGCGAACGCCGACACGCGCGCCGCGGCTACCGGCGGCGGCCGTCTGCAGGTGGCGCGCGACTGGGACAAGCCCGGCAAGCCGGAGGACATCGCCGACGCCGCCCTGTTCCTGGCCTCCGCACGGTCCCGCCACATCAACGGCATCGTCCTGACCGTCGATGGCGGCGCCACTCCCACCGTCGAATAGCGGACAGGTCGATGGACTACGCGTTCAGCGACGAGCAGGAACAGATCCGGGAGAACGTTGCGCGGCTGTGCAGCCAGTTCGACGACGCCTACTGGCTGAAGAAGGACAAGTACGGCGGCTTCCCGCAGGAGTTCTACGGCGCCATGGCGGAAGCGGGCTGGCTGGGCATCGCCATGCCGGAGGAGTTCGGC
>JBBCJW010000052.1:0-30678 GCA_037190765.1 Alphaproteobacteria bacterium | reverse complement strand
GAGCGATGCTCTTCCGGCCTTCCGGTTTCAGCTACGTGAAAACTCTACTTTCAGCGACGCAACAACTCTACGCAGGGAAGCTAATAGCGCGGATAGGCTGGCACCGCCCGCTGCGGCTCGCCATAGGCCGGCGCACCGTAGGCCGGTACTGCCGGCGGCGCCTGCGGATAGGCCGGGACCGCGCGCTCGCGCTCGGAATAGACCGGCACCGCCGGCTGCGGCTCGCCATAGGCCGGGCTGGCAGTCTGCGGATACACGGTCTGCGGGTACACGGTCTGCGGATAGGCCGGCTGCCCATAGGCCGGTTGCGTGTCGGACGGCACGATATAGGACGTGCCGCCGCTCATGCCCGGCGGCCGGTCGAGCATCGATTGGATGTGGACTTCGCCCGCCGGCGACAGCACCACGCCCACGCGCTGGCCGCCCTGGCTGGCGGTGCCGTGCCAGAAATTGTCGCAACCCTTGCGCAGGTCGCCGACATTGCTGAAGCCCGCGCGCTGGATCTTGCTGCGCGCCTGTTCCGCCGTCGAGCCGTCGATGCGCTCGCCGTGCATGCATTGCGCGTAAGCGGCCCCGGCGCCCATGGTCAGCGGCGCCGCCAGACCCAGCGCCAGCGCGCCGGCAACAAAAGCAAACTTGGTCGTCATCGGAGAACCTCCTTCGAGAGCGTTCGCCGAGAAAAACGGGGAGGCGGGCGAATTGGTTCCGGGCCGGGAAGGGACGGTATCAGGACGCCAGAAGTTGCTCGACCTTTTCAGGGTCGCGTTCGATAAGCTGCAGCAGCGTCATCGCCGGTCCGTCCGGCGTGGTCCGGCCCTGCTCCCAATTGCGCAGCGTCGCCAGATCGATGCCGTAGCGGCCGGCGAAATCCTCCTGGCTGAGGCCCCGGCTCTGGCGCAGGGCCTTGACGTCTACCACGCGCTTTTCGATCCGCGATGTCGAAATGCCCAGCTTCGCAAGCTCCTGCTTCAACTGCGCGTAGTCGCCGACATTGGGGACGATGGAGAAAACGCTGTTGCCGTCCAGTACGCCATCCACTACCCGCCGCGCACCGCGTGGCGACAAGCCCGCATCTATAAGCAGATGGGCGACCGCGAAAACATCGGCCAATCGTCCCGGCTCGATTGCCCCGAACAGCAAACGCATTTCAACGCCGTTTGAGATCGATGGTCTTGAGGGTGCGGTTCGGATTCGCACCCGAGGTCCGGCGCGCTTCTTCAATTCGGATAGAATCGACATCGAATTCCTCCATCGCCGCCTGGGCGAGCCTCAATAGCCTGGCTGCTCCCAACGCGTATGGTGTCGTATCCCGACTATAAATGGCGAATTGCCGCAAAATGGCAGTCCGGCCTTCCAAGGTCACTTCTGCCCAAATCTGCAATAAGCGGCCATCGGGCAGACCTACATTCAGCGCAACGAGATTGTTCTCAGACGATTCCTCGTCCAGCGTGAAAACATAGCCGTCCATATATACGCTATTAGCGTAGTTGTTTCAAGATCACAGAACCTGCCCCACCCGCGCCCCCGTCGCCTTGCCGTCTTCCCAGATCGCCACCCCGTTGTTCACCACCAGCGCGATGCCCTGCGCCGGCTGCTCCGGCTTCTCGAACGTCGCGGTGTCGATGATGGTGGCGGGGTCGAACAGGACCAGGTCGGCGCTATAGCCCTCTTTGATCAGGCCGCGGTCCTTGAAGCCGAATTCCGATGCCGGCAGGCCGGTCATGCGGTGGATGGCGTCCTGCAGCGACAGCAGCTTGATCTCGCGCGCGTAATGGCCCAGCACCCTGGGGAAGGTGCCCCACAGGCGCGGGTGGGGGATGCTGTCCCAGGGCAATCCGTCGGAACCGACCATGCTGCGCGGGAAGGCCAGCACGCGGCGCACGTCGGCCTCGTCCATCTGGAAATAGATGGCGCCGGCGGGTGAGACGGCGGCCACCACCTCCCGTCGCGTCGCCAGTCCCAGCGCGCGGCCGACCTCGTCGATGTCGCGGCCGGAGAATTCGGGCCGGCCGCGGCACCAGGTGATGGTGACCCGGTCCGCGCTCTCGACGTAGTCGGGCAGCAGCACGGTGGAGGAGGCGGTGTAGGGATAGACGTCGAGCCCCAGCGGCTGCGTCGCCTGCAGCTTGGCGATCAGCGGCAGGGTCTCGCGGGTGCGGCCGAAATTGGCGCGGCCCGCCGTCTTGTGGTGCGAGACGATCAGCTTCACCTTGGCCTGGCGGGCGATGGCGGCGGCTTCCTCGATCGAGTCCAGCACGCTCTCGCGCTCGTCGCGGATATGGGCGGTGTAGATGCCCTTGCCGTCCATCGCCGAGGCGACCGCCGCCACTTCGGACGCGGGTGCGGCGCGGCCGGGCGGATAGAACAGGCCCGAAGACAGGCCGGTGGCGCCGGCCGCCATCGCCTCGCGCATCTGCGCCTGCATGGCGGCGATTTCCTTTTCGCGGGCCGGCCGCTCGATGTCGGCGACGCAGTTCATGCGCAGCGTGTTGTGGCCGACCAGCGTGGCGACGTTCAGCGCCGGCGGGTTGCGGCGCAGGCGCTCGTGGAAGGCGGCGATGGTCTCGAATTTGGTCTCCTCGGAATTGACGAACCAGTCGTGCTTGTCGATGCCCGGCCGCGTGTAGGGGGCCATGGAGAAGCCGCAATTGCCGATCACCACACTGGTCACGCCCTGGCTGGCCTTGGCCGGCACCGACGGCTGTTCCAGCACGTAGCGGTCGTCATGGGTGTGCACGTCGATGAAGCCGGGCGACAGCGCCTTGCCCGCCGCCTCGATCTCGCGATCCGCGCTCATCGACGCCAGCGCGCCGATGGCGGCGATCCGGCCATCGCTGACCGCCACGTCGCCCTGTATCGGTGCGGCGCCGGAGCCGTCATGGATGAGGGCGTTGCGGAAGATCAGGTCGGCGCGGGCCATGGGCGTCTCCGTCTGGCGGGAGCGGGGATCATGGCATGGCGACGGGTGGTTGAAAAAGCCTCGCCGCCTTTTCCTTTTTTCGTCACCCCCGCCTTGAGCGGGGGTCCATGCGGTGGCTGCTGCCGTCCCTGGCGTTTGCCAACAAGACCAACCACAGAGGCACAGAGAGAGACGATCATACTCTGTGTCTCTGTGCCTCTGTGGTTATCCTCCAATCCGTCATCGCGCCGGCCGCGCATGGACCCCCGCTCAAGGCG
This sequence comes from Alphaproteobacteria bacterium, assembly GCA_037190765.1. Lineage (GTDB taxonomy): Bacteria > Pseudomonadota > Alphaproteobacteria > Reyranellales > JAQSWP01 > JAQSWP01. The sequence continues at coordinate 27,501 of JBBCJW010000052.1, read as the reverse complement.
GGGGTGACGAAATATAGAGAGAGTGGGCGTTATCTACGCCAGCGTCTCGAACAGCCGCAGCATGAGCTGCGTGCGCTGCTGCAGAGAGGAGAAGTAGATCTGCTCGTAGTCGGTATGGGCGCCCTTGCCGTCGGGCCCCAGCCCGTCGAGGGTGGGGATGCCCAGCGCGGCGGTGAAATTGCCGTCGCTGCCGCCGCCGGTCTGCTTCACGTCCTCAAGCGCGAAACCCAACTCATGCGCCAGACCCCTGGCATGATCGAACAGGGCGGCGATGCCTTCGTCCTTGAGATAGGCCGGTCGGTTCATGCCGCCGCCGACGGTCAGCTTCACGTCGGGATCGTTCGGCTTCAGGGCGAAGAAGCGGGCGCCCATCTCCTCGCCCGTCGTCGCGTCGGGCACGCGCAGATCGACGTCGATGTCGCAGAACTGCGGCACCACGTTGGTGCCGGTGCCGCCCTTGATCTGGCCGACATTGATCGTGATGCCGCGCGCATAGTCGGTCATCGCTTCGATGGCCAGGATCTGGTGCGCCATCTCCCTGATCGCGGAGCGCCCGTCCTCGTGCCTTATGCCCGAATGGGCCGGGCGGCCCTCGCAGCGCACGGTGAAGCGGCCGACGCCCTTGCGCGCGGTCACTATCTTTCCGCCGTCGCGCGCCGGCTCGGTCACCAGCACGTATTTGTTCTTCTTCGCCTCCGCCTCGATGCGGGCGCGCGAAGTGTCGGACCCGATCTCCTCGTCGGGCACGAACATCAGGGTCAGCTTCAGCCTGGTCTTCTGGTTCAGCCGCACCAGATGCTGCCAGGCGTAATACGCCATGTAGGCGCCGCCCTTCATGTCGTAGATGCCGGGCCCGTAGATCGAATCGCCCTCCCGCCGCACCTGCAGCGCCTGCTCGATCATGCCGATCGGATGCACCGTATCGAGATGCGAGAGGATGAGAATCCCCGGTTCTTCGCCCCACTCGCTCTGCGCGATCAGGATGTCGCCCTTCCCGTCGGTGCCGGGCACGCGCTCGATCCGCGCTCCCAGCCCACGCATGTCGGCTTCCGCCTTGTCGACCATGCGGTTGACGGCGGCGCCGTCGGTGCTGGGGCTTTCGATCTCGATCCACTCGACGATGCCCTTGAGGATTTCGTCCGGGTCGATGGGGATGGCGTTGGAAAGCGGCGGCGGATTTCTGTCCATGGGGCGCAGATTAGCAAGCGCTTGACCGGCCGGGCGAGACAGGTTAATAAACCAACCAGTTGGTCTATTAACCCGTCGAGGCAGCATGGCCCGCCCGCGCCTGAGCGATCTGGATCCCGCCCAGCCGGCCACCAGCGAACGGCTGCTGGTGGAGGCGGAGAAGCTGTTCGCAGCACAAGGTTTCGCCGGCGTGTCGCTGCGCGACATCGGCAAGGCGGCCGCGCTCTCCAATGCCGCCCTGCTGCACTACTACCCCAGCAAGGAGAAGCTCTACCGCGCCGTGCTCGACCGGGTCGCCGCCGACATGGAGGCGGCGGTGGCGCCGGTGCTGCGCAGCGCCGCACCGCCGGTGGCGCGGTTCGAGGCGCTGTTCGAGGCCTTCGCCGACTGGCTGGAGCGCCAGCCCGACCGGGCGCGGCTGACCATGCGCGAACTGACCGAGAACGTCGAGCGCCTGGCCACCGCCCGCCATTTCGCCATGACCGGGCTGATCGACGGCATGAGCCGGGTGATCCTCGACGGCCAGCGCGCCGGCGTGTTCCGCCGCTGCGACGCGGCGGTGTTCGTCTTCCACATGGTCGGCTCGCTCAGCTACTTCGCCAACGGCTTGCCGACCATCGCCGGCATTCTCGGCCGCAAGTCGGAGGCGCTGTGGCAGGCGCATCGCCGCCAGACCCTGGCGCATCTGCGCCGCGCGCTGCTGCAGGACTAGAAGAAGGAAACAGGGAAGGGACACCATGGAGCACGCCACCCAGGTCAAGCTGATCCGCTCAGCGCTCGAGCAGTTCGAGCGCAATTCCTTCGACATGCAGGGCGAGGAGAGCTTCACCACGCTCGACCGCTATCTCGATCCGCAGCGCTGCCAGCGCGAGGTCGAGGTGCTGTTCCGCCAGTTGCCGCTGGTGGTGTGCGCCGCTTCGCAGGTGGCCAGCCCCGGCGACTGCCTGACGCACGATCTGTCGGGCGTGCCGATCCTGGTGCTGCGCGGGCGCGACGGCGTGCTGCGCGCCTTCCTCAATGTCTGCCGCCATCGCGGCACGCGGCTGGTGGCCGCCGGCCAGACCCAGTGCAAGGGCGCCATCGTCTGCCCCTACCACGCCTGGACCTTCGCTCATGACGGCAAGCTGGTCGGTCTGCCGCATGCCGAAGGGTTTCCCACGCTCGACAAGGCGGAGAACGGGCTGGTCGAACTGCAGGTGCACGAGGCCTACGGGCTGGTTTTCGTCATCCCCACGCCGCAGGCGAAGAAGTTCGATTTCGACGCCTGGTTCGGCGAGGCGGGGACCGATCTGCGCCGCTTCGGCTTCGACACCACCGTGCGCTACTACCCGCGCCGCTTCGAGCGCAAAATGAACTGGAAGATGATGTTCGACGCCAACCTGGAGACCTATCACTTCCGCTTCGCCCATTCCCGGACCATCGCCCCCATGTTCGGCGACAACAAGGGCGTGTTCGACGTGTTCGACCCGCATCTGCGCATGTTCCTGCCCAAGGCCCGCACGGTGCAGCTGAAGGACGCCGACGAGGCGACATGGGACATACGCTGGGCCGGCAACGTTATCTACGCGCTGTTCCCCAACACCATCATCCTGGTCGAGCCCGACCACGCCATGGTGATGACGGTGTGGCCGCAGGGGCCCGAGCATATCGTGCTCGATTCGGTGGCGCTGATCCCCGAGGAGCCGCAGACCGAGAAGGCGCGCGACTACTGGGACCGCAACATGAAGATCTTCTGGGATGCGCTGGACGAGGACTACGACATGATGGAGTCGATGCAGTCCACCATGCGTTCCGGCGCCAACGAGAGGCTGCGCTTCGGCCGTTACGAGTGGCTCTCCACCCGCTTCCACGAGATCGTCGAGCGCGAAATCGCTTAAGGCCGGGCCGCGAGAGTGGTGTTTCTCAGGCCAGGATCGCCGTCAGCCCGCCATCGACCACCAGCGTCTGGCCGGTGATGTAGGAAGAGGCGTCGGACGCCAGCAGCAGCAGCGCGCCGGCCAGGTCTGCCGGCTGGCCCCAGCGCCTTGCCGCGGTGCGCTGCTCCAGCATGGCGTTGAAGGCCGCGTCCTGCTGCAGCGCGACGGTCAGTTCGGTGGCGATGTAGCCCGGCGCGATGGCGTTGACCGTGACCCTGGGCGCGAACTCGGCCGCCAGCGTCTTGGTCAGCCCGACGATGGCGTGCTTGGAGGCGGCATAGGGCGCCACCGTGGCGCGGCCCAGGATCGACATCACCGAGGCGATGTTGACGATGCGCCCGTAGTCCTGCGCCAGCATCAGACGCCCGGCCTCGCGCGCCACCACGAAGGCGGCCACCAGATTGGTCTCGACGACGCTGCGGAACTCGTCGGTCGAGAGGTCGACCGCTTTCTTGCGCAGGTTGATGCCGGCATTGTTGACCAGAATGTCCAGCCGTCCGTGCCGCTGCGGGATGGCGCTTATGGCGGCGGCCACCGACGCCTCGTCCTGCACGTCGAACGGCGCGACATCGGCCTTGCCGCCGTCCCGTTCGATCTCCGCCGCCACCTGCCGCAGGGCGACTTCCTGGCGCGAGGCCAGCACCACGGTGGCGCCCTGCGCGGCCAGCGTCCTGGCGAAACCCTTGCCCAGCCCGCGGCTGGCGCCGGTGATCAGCGCCACCCTGCCGTCGAGAGTGAAAGGATCGGTCTTCGGCATGGCGGGCCTCCTATTCGGCGGCCGGCGCGGTTCCCTTCAGCGGCGTGGAAGCGGGCGCGGCCGGTTCTTTGTCCTGGCGCTCGCGCCAGAGCGTAATGATGGCCAGGCCCGATGTCACCAGCACCACCGCCACCACCAGCTTCCAGGTCAGCGGCTCGTCGAACAGCATGACGCCGAACAGCACCGCCAGCACCGGCGGCAGCAGGCCGAAGCCCGTCACCTGTCCGACCTTGTAGCGCTGCAGCAGCCAGTACCAGCCGCCATGGCCGACGATCGAGGTGGCGATGGCGGTGAACAGCACCGCGCCGATCGCCTCGACGCTGGGATCGGCGAACTCGCGCCACTGGCCGCTCTCGAACAGCATCGAGGCGACGAAGGCCATCGGCGCGGCGACCGCGGCGATCCAGGCCTGCAGCTCCAGCACGCCGACCTGGCGCAGCCGGCGCATCATCAGCATGGCGAAGGACATGGAGAAGGCGCCCAGCACCACCAGCAGCGCCCCCACCGGCTCGGCGAACACCGCCGGATCGAAGCCCAGCAGCACCACGCCGGCGAAGGACAGCGCGATGCCCGCGATGCGCGCCCAGCCTACGCTCTCCTTGAGCCAGAACCAGGCGACGATGACCGAGAAGGGCGCGCCTAACTGCACCAGCACCGCCACCGAAGAGAGGTTGGGCGAGATCGCCATGCCCGAATAGAGCAGGCCGAAATGCAGCGCGCCGGCGAAGAAGGCGATCACCAGCACCTGCCGCATGCGCCCGGGCATGATCTTCAGCCACGGCAGCATCAGCAGCGCCACGGTGGCGAAGCGCAGGAAGGTGAAGAAGATCGGCGGGAAATGCGCCACCCCGACCTTCGCGGTGACGAAGGTGAAGCCCCAGATCAGCGCGATGCCCAGCGCCATGGCCGCATGCAAGGGCTTCATGAAAAGCGGTTGCCGTCTGCTTGGTGCGCGGGCCAACATCGGCCGCGACATGAACGCACGTTAACAAGTTCTGATGCGCCGCAGCATTGCAAAATAGGCCGGTTTGGGTTGCGTTCCGGCCGATCGAACGAAGAGGGGAAAAATGAGCAAGGACAAGAAGGTAGCGATCGTGACGGGGTCGGCCACCGGGCTGGGGGCGGCGGCCGCCCTGATGCTGGCGCAGAAGGGCTGGAACGTCGTGATCAACTACACCAAGAGCTTGCAGGAGGCGCAGGAGACCGAGGCAGCTTGCAGGAAGGCCGGCGCCGACACGCTGCTGGCGCAGGGCGACGTGGCCGAGGACGGCGACTGCAAGGCCATGGTCGCGGCGACGATGGAGAAATGGGGCCGCATCGACGGGCTGATCAACAATGCCGGCGTTTCCAAGTTCAACAACCACGCCAATCTCGACGGCGTCACCAAGGACGACTTCCTGCGCATCTACTCGGTCAACGTCATCGGCGCCTACCAGATGACGCGCGCCTGCGCCCCGCACATGAAGCAGCAGGGCCGGGGCGCGGTGGTCAACATCTCCTCCATCGCCGGCGTCATGGGCGTCGGCTCCTCGGTGCCCTATGCCGCGTCGAAGGGCGCGCTCAACACCATGACCTTGTCGCTGGCCCGCGCGCTGGGGCCGGAGATCAGGGTCAACGCCGTCTGCCCCGGCTTCATCCAGAGCCGCTGGCTGCTGACCGGGCTGGGCGAGGAGACCTACAACAACCTGAAGCGCAGCCAGGAGCAGACCACGCCGCTGCGCCATGCCGGCACGCCGGAGGACATGGCCGAGGTGGCGGTGTGGCTGCTGGAGGCGGCCGGCAACGTCACCGGCGAGACCATCATGGTCGATGCCGGCGCCCATCTGTCGGGCGCGCCGCTGAAGGCGCGCTGAGCACTGACGCCATTGCCACTCACCCATGCCCCGCGCACAGGCGGGGCGGGGTGTTGGCGCGGCGGGCGCGGTCTATGATCGGGAAAACGCTCTGAGCAATATGGAGCGGATTGACATGATCGGATGGCAGCCGGAGCGCTGCCATCCGATCGCGATCCGCTCTGGAGGAGACTTCCCGCATGTGGCCCGACCGGCGTCTTACCGATCTCTTCGGCATCGAACTCCCCCTGGTGCAGGCGCCGATGGCCGGCGCGCAGGGTTCGGCCATGGCGATCGCCGTGTCGCGGGCCGGCGGGCTAGGCTCGCTGCCCTGCGCCATGCTGGGGCTGGAGCAGGCGCGGGCCGAGATCGGCGTCATCCGCCAGCAGACCGACCGGCCGTTCAACGTCAATTTCTTCTGCCACCGTTCGCCCGTTCCCGACCAGGCGGTGGAGCGGGCGTGGCGCCAGGCGCTGGGCGCGTATTACGCCGAGTTCGGCATCGATCCCGACACCATCCCGCAGGGGCCGGGCCGCAATCCGTTCGACGATGCCTTCTGCGCGCTGGTCGAGGAGTTCCGGCCGAAAGTCGTCTCGTTCCATTTCGGCCTGCCCGAACCGGCCTTGCTGGGGCGGGTGAAGGCGGCCGGCTGCATCGTCCTCTCCTCCGCCACCTCCGCCCGCGAGGCGCGCTGGCTGGAGGCGAACGGGGCTGACGCGGTCATCGCCCAGGGCTATGAGGCGGGCGGCCATCGCGGCCATTTCCTGGACGACAATCTGCTGCGTCAGGCCGGCACCATGGCGCTGGTGCCGCAGGTGGTCGATGCGGTGAAGCTGCCGGTGATCGCCGCCGGCGGCATCGCCGATGCGCGCGGCGTGGCGGCGGCGCTGGCGCTGGGCGCGGCCGGCGTGCAGATCGGCACCGCCTACCTCTTCACGCCGGAAGCGAAGGTCAGCGCCATCCATCGCGCCGCCCTGCAGGCGGCATCCGACGATTCCACCGCCCTGACCAACATCTTCACCGGCCGCCCCGCCCGCGGCATCCTCAACCGGATCATGCGCGAGGTCGGTCCGATCGCCCCCGCCGCGCCGTCCTTCCCACTCGCCACCGGCGCCATCGCCCCCTTGCGCGCCAAGGCCGAAACCGCCGGCTCGGGCGACTTCACGCCGCTATGGTCGGGGCAGGCTGCCAGCCTGGCGCAGGCCATGCCGGCCGCCGACTTCACCAAGAAGGTGATGGACGAGGCGCAGGCGCTGCTGCGGCGTTTGGCGCGACCGCGCTGAGGTTCAGTCCGCCGGCAGTTCGTGGCCGCGGCCGATGTTGCGGATGACCTCGGCCAGATGCGGTTTGCGTTGCAGTAGGGCGCGGCGATAGGCCTGCAGTCCCTCCAGCATGGCGCCGTTGCGGTCCAGCAGCTCGTCGGCGAAGGTGACGATGCGGGTGTTGGGCCAGGCATGCGGGCGCATGTCGAGCAGCTGCAGGAAGGCTTCCCGCTCCTTGCCCGGGTTGTGCTGCGCCATGACGATGGCGGCGGCCGCCGTCGAGCGCGAGATGCCGGCATGGCAGTGGATCAGCAGGTGCCCGCCATGCGCCTCGTCGGGCAGGGTGGCGCCGAACTCGACCAGCTTCTGCACGTCCTCGCGGCTGGGCGCCTGGAAGCCGGCATAGGGCGCCACCACGTCGTCGCAGCGCAGCAGCAGGCGGCGCACGTTCCTGTAGCGGCGGAAGGCGGCGGGGTCGGGCTCGTCGACGTCGATGATCGACAGCGCATGCGTGATCCCCGTCTCGCGATGCGAATCGAGATCGGGAATGCCGCAGATGGTGATGTCGTAGGGCACCAGCGAGCGGACCATCGCAACGCTACTCCGGGACTGCACTCATGGGGGCTGGACTTTAGAGCGGATCGCGCGCCGGTGGAAGCGTTCCGCGTCGAAGCGTTCAGCCCTTGCCGTCTGCCGCCCGCCTTGTACCGCGCTCAGCGCGGCAGTTCGGCGGTGGATTGCCGGCGCAGCAGGCCGAACACGTCGATGACGCCCGCGTCGTGGGTCAGCGTGTTCTCGGTCTGCGTGTGGCCGCGCCGCCGCATCTCGTGGAGGCGCTGCATCCTCGCCTTTTCCTGCCGGCGGTGCGGCCCTGGCCGGGCCTCAGCCGTGCAGCACGTCTTCGATCAGGATCGGCAGCCGGCGCACCCGCTTGCCGGTGGCGTGATACACCGCATTGGCGATGGCCGGCGCGATGCCGACCAGCGAGATCTCGCCCAGCCCCTTCACGCCCAGCGCGTTGACATGCGGGTCGTGCTCCTCGACCAGCAGCGCGTCGAGTTCGGGAATGTCGAGATTGACCGGCACCAGGTAGTCGGCCATGTGGGCGTTGAACAGCCGTCCGTCGCGACCGTCGATCAGGGTGCGCTCCATCAGCGCCATGCCGATGCCGCCCACCATGCCGCCGATGCACTGGCTGTGCGCCAGGCGCGGATTGACGATGCGGCCGGCGGCATAGGCGCCCAGCGCGCGCCGCACGCGGATCGTGCCGACGTCCGGGTCGATCGCCACTTCGACGAAGGCGGCGCCGAAGGCGTGCATGGAGAAGCGGTTGCCGACTTCCGGGTCGCGCTGCGTGGTGGCCTGGCCCAGCACGGTCTGGCCCGGGCTCGCCGCCGCCAGCCGCTTCGCCACCAGCGCCGCCGCGCGCACCGCCGAACCGACCGAGGCCATGGTCATCGACCCGCCATGCGGCGGAGCGGGCGGGAAGGAGGAGCGGCCCAGCCGCACCTGGACGTGCTGCACCGGGATCTCCAGCGCCTCGGCCGCCACCTGCGTCATCGACGTATAGGTGCCCGGCCCCATGTCGCTGGCCGCGACCTCGACCTCGGCATGGCCGTCGGGCATCAGCCGCACCCGCGCGCTGGCGGGCGCATGCAGCACCGGATAGGTGGCCGAGGCCACGCCCATGCCGATCAGCAGCCGCCCCTCGCGCATCGAGCCCGGCCGCCGATCGCGCCGCGCCCAGCCGAAGCGCCGCGCGCCCTGCTCGTAGCACTGCAGCAGCGAGCGGCTGGAGAACGGCTTGTCCGCGCCTTCGTCCGTGGCCGGCTCGTTGCGCCGGCGCAGTTCGATGGGGTCGATGTCCAGCTTGTACGACAGCTCGTCCAGCGCCGATTCCAGCGCGAAGATGCCGTTGGCCTCGCCCGGCCCGCGCATGTAGGTCGGGGTGCTGGAATCCAGCGGCGCCAGCCGGTAGGCGATGGCGACGTTGGGGCAGGACAGCATGAAGCCGGTGGCCGAGGTCAGCGCCTCGACGAACTGTTCGTAGCGGCTGGTCTCGCCGGTGCCCTCGTGGATGATGCTGGTCAGCCTGCCCTCGGCGGTGGCGCCCAGCGCCATGCGCTGCAGGGTGCGCGGACGATGGCCGGTGGTGAAGAACATCTGCCGGCGGCTCAGCGCCAGCTTCACCGGCCGGCCGACATGCCGGGCCGCCACCGCCGCCAGGGTCACGTGCGGCCAGGTGCGCAGGCTGGTGCCGAAGGCGCCGCCGACGAACGGGCAGACCACCTCGACGTTTTCCGGCGGGATGCCGAACACGGCGGCGATCTCGGCCTGCTCGTTGACCACGAACTGGCTCTTGCTCCACAGCGTCAGCCTGTTGCCGTCCCAGGCGGCGACGGTGGCGTGCGGCTCCATCGGGTTGTGGTTCTGCCGCGCCACGTCGTAGGCCTCGTCGACCTTGACCGCCGCCGCCGCCAGGGCGGCCACGGCATCGCCGCGCCGGCTGTCGGCATGCACCCGCCCGCGGCTGTCCGGGACGATGGCCGCCGCGCGCCGATCCGCGGGGTCGGTGACGGGACGTTCGGCGGCATAGGCGATGCGCAGCGCGTTCGCCCCGCGCTCGGCCTGGTCCAGCGTGCCGGCGACCACGATCGCCACCGGCTGGCCGAAGAAGCGCACTGCGTCGTCCTGCAGCACGTGCAGGCGCTCGCCCACCTGCGGGTCTATGGGACCCTTGTATTCGCGATAGGCCAGGCGCGGCGCATTGCGGTGGGTGATCACCGCCACCACGCCCGGCATGCGTTCGACCGGCGCGGCGGCAATGCCGGTCACGCGGCCCAGCCCGATCGTGGCGCTGACGATCACGGCGTGAAGCTGGCCGGGGTGGTTGAAGTCGGCCGCATAGCGGGCGGCGCCGGTGACCTTGGCGCGGCCGTCGACGCGCGGCAGGGGCGTGCCGATCACGCTGGCGCTCATGCGACTTCTCCCGCCATTTCGAGCGCGCGCACGATGGTGCGCGGCAGCAGCTCGACCTTGTGGTGGTTGTGCTGCAGCGGACTGGCGCCCCGTGTCGCCAGCGCCGCCGCCTCCTGGAAGACCTGCCGTCCGGCTCGCCTGCCGAGCAGGGCCGCCTCGCTGTCGCGCAGCCGCCACGGCCTGGTGCCGATGCCGCCCGCCGCCAGCCGCGCCTGCGTGATCACGCCGCCCTCGACCGCCAGCGCCGCCGCCGTCGATACGACGGCGAATTCGTAGGAGGCGCGGTCGCGCACCTTGAGATAGCGCGCGCGCCGGGCATGAGGACCGCCCGGCACGCGCACCTCGACGATCAGCTCGCCCGGCTGCAGCGCGTGCTCTACGTGCGGCGTGTCGCCGGGCAGGCGGAACAGGTCCTCGACCGGGAAGCGGCGCTCGCCGCCGGGTCCGCGCACCGTCATGGCGGCATCCAGCGCCACCAGCGCCACCGCCACGTCGGAGGGATGGGTGGCGACGCAGCTTGCCGAAGCGCCGAAAATGGCATGGCCGGCGTTGATGCCGTCGATCGCCGCGCAGCCCGAGCCGGGCATGCGCTTGTTGCAGGCCGCATCCAGCATGCGGAAATAGGGGCAGCGATTGCGCTGCAGCAGGTTGCCGCCGAGGCTGGCCATGTTGCGCAGCTGCGGCGAGGCGCCTTCGATCAGGCTTTCGGCGATCAGCGGCTGCAGGCGTCTGACGTCGGCATGGGCTGCGATGTCCGACATGCGCGCCAGCGCGCCGATCACCAGATCGTTGCCCTCGGCGCGGATGGCGGCCAGCGGCAGGGCGTTGATGTCGACCAGCCGCTGCGGCCGCTCGACTTCCTCGCGCATGAGGTCGACCAGCGTCGTGCCGCCGGCGATGTAGCGGCCGCCGGCGGCGCCGGCGGCGATGGCCTCGTCGACGGTGCCGACCTTCACCAGGGAGAAAGCGTGCATGGTCAGCTTCTCCCGGCGGCGTCGGCGATGGCGGCGACGATGCCCGGATAGGCGCCGCAGCGGCAGATGTTGCCGCTCATCCAGAAGCGGATCTCCTGCAGCGAGCCGGCATGGCCTTCCGAGATGCAGCCGATGCCCGACATGATCTGGCCCGGCGTGCAGAAGCCGCATTGCATGCCTTCATGTTCGATGAAGGCGGATTGCAGCGGATGCAGTTCCTCGCCCTTGGCCAGCCCTTCGATGGTGACGACCTCCGCTCCCTCGTTCATCGCCGCCAGCGACAGGCAGGAGACGATGCGCCGGCCGTCGACCAGCACGGTGCAGGCGCCGCAGGCGCCGGTGTTGCAGCCTTTCTTGGTGCCGGTCAGGTCGAGTTGCTCGCGCAGCAGGTCGAGCAGGGACTGGCGCGGATCGACCTCCACCCGGTGCATCTGGCCGTTGACCGTCAGCCCGACGCGCATGACGCCTGAAGCGGCCGGTGCGGCGAGCGACGCGGGGGCGTTCTGCGCCATGGCCGTGCCCGGCGCTGCGGCAAGGACGGCCGCACCGCCCGCCATCTGCAGCATCACCCGGCGGGTGACGTGGCCGGCGCCTTCGCTGGGCGGCTGCAATTCAACGGATGCCGGCGGTGGAACGGACTCATCGGCCATGATCTGCCTCCGTGTTTGCTGCCCGGTTTTTATGCAACCGGGCGCGCTGCCTGCCGTTCCGGAAACGGGCGGCTCTCGGGGACGTGCGCCGCCGGCGACGGCATCGCTATGTCGGGCTCGATGTCAAAGCGGTGACCTTCTGCACGCCGACTGCGGTCATGTCGGCAAGACCCTTCCGCTTTCCATCTGGCCCGGCCGTGTGGGAAAATGCTGCGGTCCGCGTCGGATTTCGAGTTCAGAGATGTGAAGAGACGCAAAGCGCCACCCCTTTGCAGTTGCTTGCGCCGGGACCGCGCTCGGCCATGACCGCGGCGGACCCCGACTGCGTCGCGTTCGGGCCGTTTCGTTTCTTTCCGCGCGAACGCCGCCTGCTCAACGGCCAGACGCCCGTCGCGGTGGGCAGCCGCGCGCTCGACATCCTGATCGTCCTGATCGAGCAGGCCGGCGAGGTGGTGTCCAAGCGCGCCCTGATGGCGCGCGTCTGGCCGGACACGACCGTCGGGGAAAGCAGCCTGCGAGTCCATATCGCGGGCCTGCGCCGGGCGCTGGGCGAGAGCGGCGCCACGGCGCGCTTCATCGCCAACGTCACCGGCCGCGGTTACAGCTTCGTCGGCCGGATCGAGAGCCGTGCGCTGTCGCCGGTTCGCCCGCCGCCACCGCGCGACCCGGCCGGCGCGCTGCCCCGCCGCGCGACCCGCATGGTCGGCCGCGAAAACGATCTGGGCGCGATCCGCGATCTGCTCGCCGCGCGCCGTTTCGTCACGATCCACGGCGCGGGCGGCATCGGCAAGACCACGGTCGGGCTCGCCGTCGCCGAAAGCGTCCTCGGAGCCCATGCCGACGGCGTCCGCTTCATCGATCTCGGCATGCGCCCGCCCGGCGCCTCCGCCGCCGATGCGCTCGCCGCCACGCTCGGCCTGTTCGTGCAAAGGCAGGATGCGACGCCGAACATTCTCGCCTGGCTGCGCGGGCGGCGCATGCTGCTGGTGCTCGATTGCTGCGAGCACGTGATCGAGTCGGCCGCCGCACTCGCCGAGGCGATCCATCGCGAGGCGCCGCATGTCGCGATCCTGGCGACCAGCCGCGAACCGCTGCGCGCCGAGGGCGAGCACGTCCATTCCCTGGCGCCCCTGGCCGCGCCGCCGGAGGGCGAATTGCGCGATGTCGCCGAGCTGCTGCGCTACCCCGCGGCGCTGCTGTTCCACGACCGCGTCGTCGCCAGCGGCCAGCCCGGGTTCGCCGACGCCGACGTGCCGATCGTCGCCGCCATCTGCCGCAAGGTCGACGGCATCGCGCTGGCGCTCGAACTCGCCGCCGGGCGGGTGGCGGCGCACGGGCTGAGGGAAACCGCCGCCCTGCTGGAGAGCCGCTTCAACCTGACATGGCGCGGCCGGCGCACGGCGCCGCCGCGGCAGCAGACCCTGAACGCCACGATGGACTGGAGCTACAATCTCATCTCGGCGCAGGAGCGCGCCGTGCTGCGCCGCCTCGCCGTGTTCGTCGGTCCGTTCACGCTCGAGGCGGCGCGCGCCGTGGCGGCCGACGAGGCGATCGACGAGGGGCATCTGATCGAGGCCATCGAGCAGCTCGTCGACAAATCGCTGGTCCTCGCCGTGGTCAGCGCGCCTGTGGCGCGCTATCGCCTGCTCGATCCGACGCGGGCCTATGCCGGCGCAAGGCTCGAGGAGCATGGCGAGGAAGCGGCCATCGCCCGCCGGCATGCGGCCTGGTATCGCGCCGTGCTCGCCGGGCTGAATGCCCAGGGCGACGCGCAAAGCCTGACGCGGGAAGACCTGGCGAACGTCCATGCCGCGCTGGAATGGTGCTTCTCCGCCGCCGGCGATGCGGCTTTGGGCATTGCGCTGGCTGCCGAAGCGTGCGGCGCGTTCTTCGAACTCACCCTGCTGCGCGAGTGCCGCGCCTGGGCGGAACGCGCGCTGGCGGCGCTGGCGGCCGATCCGGAAACCGGCGCCGCGGACCGGCGGGCGGAAATGGCGCTGCTCACCGCCCTGGGCCATGCGCTGATGTTCAGCCACGGCAATGCCGCCGGGGCGCGGCCCGCGTTCGAACGCGCGCTGGCGCTGGCGCAGGCGCAGGGCGATCAGGCCAGCCAGTTCCGTCTGCTGGCCGGCCTGCACATGCATTACCGCCGCGCCGGCCAGTTCGCCCAGTTGCTGCCGCTGGCGCGGCAGGCGGAGGCCAAGGCGCGCGAACTGGCGACGCCGCCGGCCATCGCCGCCGCCAGCGCCATGCTCGGCGTGACGCATCATCTTCTCGGCCATCTCGGCGCGGCGCGAGCCGCCCTGGCCGCCGCCCTGCGGCAACCGGCGGGCGAGCGCGCCTTCACGACCAACGGTTTCGGATTCAACCGCGATACCCACGTCCTGCTGGCGCGCAACCTGTGGCTGCAGGGCTACTCCGACCAGGCGATGGCCACGGCGCGCGACAGCGAGCGCATGGCGCGGCACGATCCCGTGTCCCAGTGCCTCGGCCTGATCTGGACCATGAGCCTGCATCACTGGGGCGGCGCATGGCGGGAACTGGAGGCGCTGGTCGAGCGGCTCATCCCCTATGCCAGCGAGCATTCGCTGGAGCCGTACAAATGGGTGGGGATGGGCTTCCGCGGCGAGATGCTGGTGTGGCGGGGAGAAACGGCGGCCGGCGTGGCCCAGATGCGGCAGGCGTTCAACGCCCTGCAGGCGGAAGGCTACGCCTTCAACACCAGATGGCTGGGCGGCAGTCTGGCCAACGGGCTGAGCGTTCTGGGCCGTATCGACCAGGCGCTGGCGACGATGGACCTCGCGCTCGCGGCGGCGGAGGACAGCGGCGCTTACAACCTGGCCGATCTGTGGCGCATCCACGGCGACATCCTCGTGCGCGCCGGCGACAGCGCCGCCGCCCAGCGCCGCTACCAGGCGGCCATCGCCCTGGCGGACGACACCGGCGCGCTCGCCTGGCGCCTGCGCGCGGCGACCAGCTTCGCCCGCCTGCGGCTGCGCCAGGGACGCCGCGAGGAAGCGCGATCGATCCTCGCCGATACCTATGGCCGCTTCACCGAAGGGTTCCACACCGCCGATCTCAGGGCGGCCCGCATGCTGCTCGACGACATCGAACGCTGCGTCTAGAGCGGATTCACACGTTCTGACGGAATCGCGCGCGATTCCGTCAGAACGTGATTTGCTCTAGAGCCGCTCGGGTGGATTGCCAATCTCCGTCCCACAACGCCGGAGACGGATGGACACGGCGGTTTCGCTATCGGGCAGGGAAATGGTGGGCGCGACAGGGATTGAACCTGTGACCTTCCCCGTGTGAAGGGGACGCTCTCCCGCTGAGCTACGCGCCCGTGGGCCGCCCTTTTAGGGTTCCGCCCCGTCGCTGTCAAGAAACCGCCGGCAGCCCTTGCCATGGCGAATTTCCCCGCCGCCGCCCGCAACCGGCCGTCGGTTGCCGCCGCCGCCCTCCAGCCTCTAGGCTTGGGCAAAAATACGGTGGCAGTGGGGAGACAGGCGCATGAAGACCAATGAGAACCCGGTGCTGGTGGCGGGCGGGCCGATCCATGTCATGGACGCGGCCGGATCGCGGCCCGAGGCGGTATTGCTGGCCGATGGCAGGGTGGCGGCCGCCGGCAGCGTGCGCGAACTGGCGGCGAAAGCCGGCTCTGGGCTGCAGCGCATCGACCTGCAGGGGGCGACGGCCATTCCCGGCCTGGTCGATACCCATCCGCATCTGCTGCATTTCGCCGCCCGCAAGGGATCGTTCGTCGAGCTGGGCGACGCCAGAAGCCACGCCGAGATCGTGGAACGCATCCGCGCCAAGGCGCAGGCGACGCCGCCGGGCAAATGGATCTACTGCACGCCGGTCGGCGATCCCTACTATTACCATCGCGGCTCCTATCTCGACCTGGCGGAGCGGCGCATGCCCGACCGCTTCGTGCTGGATCAGGCCACCAGCCAGCACCCGGTGGTGATCCAGGGCTGGGGGCCTAAGACCCCCAACGTGGTGGCGTTCAATTCGATGGCACTGAAGGCACTGGCGATCACCGACCAGACGCCGCCGCGCGTCTGCGACGTGTGGATCGACAAGGACGAGGCCGGGCGCACCACCGGCGTGCTGCGCGGTTCGGTCAACACGCTCTACTGCTTCGATCCCTACTGGACCCAGCTCATCACCCGCATGCCGCCGCCGGAGGTCGACATGCAGCAGACCACCCGCACCGCCATGGCCGAGTACAATGCCATGGGCGTGACCACGGTGTACGAGCCGCACAACATGAACAAGGCGCATATCGACGCCTATGCGAAGCTGCACGCGGAGCGCGCGCTGACGGTGCGGGTGATGGCGGCGATGGAGACGGAGATGTTCGCCTTCGCCCCGTTCCAGCCGCTCTCGATCGAGGACTACCGCAAGCAGCTCGAGCTGGCGCGTTCGCTGATCCGCACCGGCGACGACTGGTTCAACGTCACCGGCGCCACCATCTCGGAAGGCGGGCCGTGCTGGTCCGGCTACATGCGCACCTTCGAGCCCAGCCGCGATCCCTATGGCCGGCCCAACGCCGCCTTCCGCTTCGCGTCGCGCGAGAAGGAGGTGGCGCTGGCGGAGTACTGTCTGCAGCACGGCATGCGCGCCAATTTCCTGGCGGTGGGCCATGTCGATCACGAGGATTTCCTCGACGTGCTGGAGGAACTGGCCGGCAAGGGCCGCGATATCAGATCGAAGGCCTGGCTGCTGCAGCACTCCATGCTGATCTCCGAGGCGCAGGGCGCCCGCTACAAGGCGCTGGGCTTCGACCTGACCACCACCATGAGCTTCTCCTGGGGCAAGGGCGACATCTATGCCGAGCGCATCGGCAAGCATGTGTGGAAAGACCTGATCCCGCTGGCGCGCCTGCTGCGGCAGGGGCTGAACGTGGCCGGCGGTTCCGACTGGGGTCCGAAATATCCCTTCGAGCAGATCGCGCTGGCGCAGACGCACGAGTTCGGCGGCAGTGGCCATCGCAACGACACGCCCGATCACGCGGTGTCGCGCGACGAGGCGGTCGCCATGTGGACGCGGCGCGCCGGGCAGGTGCTGCACTGGCCCGGCGTCGGCACCTTGGAGCCCGGTTCCTACGCCGACCTGGCGATCCTCGACCGCGATCCGCTGGCCTGCGGCATCGAGGAACTGCCGCAGACCAAGGTGCTGGGCACGCTGCTGGGCGGCGTCACCGTGTTCGCCGCCTGAGGATCAGACGGCGGTACGCTGTTCGGCGAGGTCGGCCAGCGCCTGCGGCAGGTCGGCGAAACGCTCGATCAGCCGGTCGGCGCCGAAAGTCGCTGGCTCCTGCACCGTGTAGCCCCACGCCACCGCCACCACCGGGATGCCGGCATGGCGGGCGGCGTGCACGTCGTGCATGGAATCGCCCACCATCACGGCATGGCGCAGATCGGCATTCATGCGCGCCACGAGCTGGGTGATGTGCCCGCCATCGGGCTTGCGCACGTCGAACGTGTCCGCCCCCGCCACGTCGTCGAGGAACGGCATCAGCTCGAGCGCCTGCAGGATCTGCCGCGCCGGCGCCTCGAACTTGTTGGTGCACACCGCCATGCGCGCGCCCGCGTCGCGCAGCGCCGCCAGCGTCTGCGGCACGCCGGGATAGGGCATTGTGTGGGCGATGGGGTTGTCCTTGTAGTAGCCGATGAAGCGGCGGGTCAGGGCGTTGAGCGCCTTGTCGTCGAGCGCGCGGCCGGCCTTGGCGAAGGCGCGCTGGATCATCACCTTGCCGCCTTCGCCCATCAGCGAGCGGGCGGTGGCCCCGTCCAGTTCCGGCAAGCCCTCGTCCTTGAGCACGCGGCTGACCGCCAGCCCCACGTCCAGCGCGCTGTCGATCAAGGTTCCGTCAAGGTCGAAGACGATAGTGCCGAACGGCAGGGAGGCGGCGGTCATGGCAAAGTCCGATACGCAGAAGGGCGTTCGTTGTGCCGCCGGAAGCCGGCGGATGCAAGCCTTGATGCCGGCTTGCTTCCGCCATGGTTTCGCCGTCCCTGCTGTGTCATTTTGTGCGCCATCGATCTGACCGCAGCCCTATCCGATTCCTTATGTCAAACGCCCCGATCGTCGTCATCCTCGCCGCTGGTGCGGGCACCCGCATGCGCTCGAAACTGCCCAAGGTGCTGCACCGGCTGGCCGGGCGGCCGATGATCTCCCATGTCGTGGCCACGGCGCAGGCGCTGAAACCGGCCAAGCTGGTGGTGGTGATCGGGCCGGGCCATGAAAAAGTGGCCGCAGCCGTCGCCCCGCATCCGACCGCCCTGCAGCACGTGCCGCGCGGCACCGGCGATGCGGTCAAGGCCGCCCGCGCCCATCTGAGGGGCGGCGCGGACGTGCTGGTGCTCTATGGCGACACCCCGCTGCTGACCGCCGCCACCCTGCGCCGCCTGCTGGCGGCCCGCCGCAAGCGCAAGGCGGCGGTGGCGGTGCTGGGGTTCCGGCCCGAAGACCCGTCGCCCTATGGCCGCTTCGTCACTGAGGGCGGCTCCCTGCAGCGCATCGTCGAAGCCCGGGACGCCTCGCCCGCGGAGCGCCAGATCGGCCTGTGCAATGCCGGCGTCATGGCGATCGAGGGCGGGGTGGCGCGGAAGCTGCTCGACCGGCTCTCCAACGACAACGCCAAAGGCGAGTACTACCTGACCGACCTGGTGGCGCTGGCGCGCCAGGCCGGCCGCGGCTGCACCTTTGTCGAGGGCGATGCGGCGGAGTTCCAGGGCATCAATTCACGCGCCGAACTGGCGGCGGCGGAAGCGGCGATGCAGGACCGCCTGCGCGCGGCGGCGATGGCGAGCGGCGTCACCCTGCAGGAACCGGCCAGCGTCTTCTTCTCCTGGGACACCAGGCTGGGCCGCGACGTCACCATCGGCCCCAACGTGGTGTTCGGTCCCGGCGTGAGGGTCGCCGACGACGTCGAGATCCGCGGCTTCTGCCATATCGAGGGCGCGCGCATCGCCTCCGGCGCCATCATCGGTCCCTTCGCCCGGCTGCGGCCCGGCGCTGTGCTGGGCCAGGACGTGCATGTCGGCAATTTCGTCGAGGTCAAGGCGTCTACCCTGGGCAAGGGCGCCAAGGCCAATCATCTGGCCTATGTCGGCGATGCCACGGTCGGCGCCAGGGTCAATATCGGCGCCGGCGTCATCACCGTGAACTACGACGGCTTCGGCAAGTACCGCACCGAGATCGGCGACGGCGCCTTCGTCGGCTCCAACGCCGCGCTGGTCGCGCCGGTGAAGGTCGGGGCGGGCGCCATCGTCGGCGCCGGCAGCGTCATTGCCCGCGACGTGGCGAAGGAAGCGGTGGCGGTGGAGCGGGCGGCGCAATCCGTGCGCGCGGGCGCCGCCCCCCGCCTGCGCGCGCGCAACAAGGCGCGGGCCGAAGCGGCCCGGGCGGCTAGGGCGGCGAAGCAGAAAGGCAAGACATAGATGTGCGGCATCATCGGCATCATCGGCAAGCGCGAGGTGGCGCCGCTGCTGCTGGAGGGATTGCGGCGGCTGGAGTATCGCGGCTACGACTCGGCCGGCGTGGCGACCCTGGTCGGCAGCGGCATCGAGCGCCGCCGCGCCGAGGGCCGGCTGGACAATCTGGCCGAGCGGCTGCAGCGCGAGCCGTTGTCGGGCAGGACCGGCATCGGCCATACGCGCTGGGCCACCCATGGACGGCCGACCGAGAACAACGCCCATCCGCACGCCACCGAGCGCGTGGCGGTGGTGCATAACGGCATCATCGAGAATTTCCACGAGCTGCGCGAGGAACTGCTGGCCAAGGGCGTGCGCTTCGACACCGACACCGACACCGAAGCGGTGGCGCATCTTCTGACCCTGAGTCTGCAGGCCGGCGCCACCCCTGAGCAGGCCATGGCCGACGCCATGGACAGGCTGCGCGGCGCCTTCTCGCTGGCGGTGGTGTTCGCCGGCCTGCCGGACCTGATGATCGGCGCCCGCCGCGGCAGCCCGCTGGCGGTGGGCTATGGCGACGGCGAGATGTATATCGGCACCGACGCGCTGGCGCTGGCGTCGCTGACCCGCCGCATCTCCTATCTGGAGGAGGACGACTGGGTGGTGCTGACGCCGCAGGGCGTGCGCTATTTCAATAACAGGCAGGAAGTGCAGCGCGCGGTGCGCGAGACCGCGCTGTCGGGGGCGCTGATCGGCAAGGGCAACTACCCGCATTTCATGCTGAAGGAAATCTGCGAGCAGCCCTCGGTGATCGGCGACACGCTGCAGAGCTTCCTCAACCCGCTGACCCGCCAGGTGCAGCTTCCCGCGCTGCCGTTCGACTTCGCGCAAGTGCCGCGGCTGACCATCGTCGCCTGCGGCACCGCCTATCTGGCCGGGCTGGTGGCGAAATACTGGTTCGAGAGCATCGCCCGCCTGCCGGTCGAGGTCGATATCGCCTCCGAATTCCGCTATCGCGCCGCCCCCATGCCGCAAGGCGGCGTCACCATCGCCATCTCGCAGTCGGGCGAGACCATCGACACGCTGGCCGCCCTGCAATACGCCAAAGCGCAGGGCCAGACCTGTCTCGCCATCGTCAACGTGCTGGAAAGCGTCATCGCCCGCGAATCGCATGCCGTGCTGCAGACCCTGGCCGGGCCGGAGATCGGCGTGGCTTCGACCAAGGCTTTCACCACGCAGCTCACCGTACTGGCGACCTTGGCCATCGCGGCGGCGCGGGCGCGTGGCCATCTGACGCCGGAGCGCGAGGCCGAGTTGTGCGCCGCCCTGATCGAGCTGCCGGCCAAGATCAGCGAGATCGTGCAGCAGGAGGACGCCATCGAGCGCCTCGCCAACGCCGTCGTGAAGGCGCGCGACGTGCTGTTCCTGGGCCGCGGCGCCTCCTATCCCATCGCCCTGGAGGGCGCGCTGAAGCTGAAGGAGATTTCCTACATCCACGCCGAGGGCTACGCCGCGGGCGAGATGAAGCACGGACCGATCGCGCTGATCGACGAGAACGTGCCCATCGTGGTGATGGCGCCGCCGGACGCGGTGTTCGACAAGACCGCGTCGAACGTCGAGCAGGTCGAGGCGCGCGGCGGCAAGCTGGTGCTGTTCTCCGACGCCGCCGGCGTGGCGCGGCTGGGCAAGCGGGCGGCCGCCGCCATGGCGCTGCCGCCGGTCGATCCTTTCGTGGCGCCGATCCTCTACGCCGTGCCGGCGCAGCTGCTGGCCTATCGCGTGGCGGTGCTGAAGGGCACCGACGTCGACAAGCCGCGCAATCTCGCCAAGGCGGTCACCGTCGAATAGGACGGCGCGGCAATCGGCAAAAGAAAAAGGGCGCCCCGCGGGACGCCCTTTTTGTTGCCGTTCTTTTCGCCTCAGCGCATCGGCTGGCCGCCCGAGGGAGCGGGGAAGGCCGGCGGCGGACCGCCCTGCGGCGCGGGTACGGGCGCCGGCGCCGGTTGCGGCGCGGGCTGCGGGCGGGGTTGGGCGGCCGGGCGCTGCTGCTGCGCCGGCGGCCGCTGCTGCTGCGGCTGGGCGGCGGGACGCTGCTGCTGGGCCGGCGGACGGCTCTGCTGCTGTTGCGCCGGCGGCGGCTGCCGGGTGGCGGCGTCGATCTCGCGCTGGGTCAGCTTGCCGTCCTTGTTGGCGTCGAGGCGGTTGAAGATGGCGGTGAAGTGTGCCACCAGCTCGGACCGCTCCAGCGTGCCGTTCTTGTTGCCGTCCATGGCGTTGAACGAGGCGGTGAGCTGGGCGCGGGCGTTCTCGGTCTGGCCCGGCGGCGCGTCGGCGGCCATCACCACGAACTCCTGCAGCGTCACCTTGCCGTCCTTGTTGGTGTCCAGCCGCTCCAGCAGTTCGTTGGTGCGGTTGGTGACGAACTGCTCGCGCGTCTCTTCGGCCGGCGGCGCTTCGGCCTGCGGCGGCGGGCTGCGCAGCTCGTCCTCCGTCAGCACGCCGTCCTTGTTGCGGTCGGCGCGGTCGAAATTGCGCTCCGAGGCGGTGCGCCACTCGGCCGGCGACAGCTTCTTGTCCTTGTTGGCGTCGATCTCGGCGAAGGCGGTGGCCAGGCGCTGCCTGACCTGCTCGCGCTGCGCCTCGGGCGCGCCGTCGGCGATCGCCTGGAACTCGGCCAGGGTCAGGAACTTGTCGTTGTCCGTGTCCAGCCGCTCGAACACGTTGTCCTCGTTGGCGAGGAACTCCTCGCGCGTGATCTGCTCGGGTGGCCGCACCGCCTGGGCCTGCTGCTGGGCGATGCGCCAGTCGTTGGCGGTGAGGCGGCCGTTCTGGTCCTTGTCCATGATGATGAACTCGCGCACGAAGGACTGCTCGGCCTCCTCGCGCGAAATCCTGCCGTCCTGGTTGGAATCCAGGTTGGTGAAGCGCAGGTTGAGGACGCGGCGGCGCTCCTCCAGCGGCGGCAGGTTGGCGGCGTCGGCCGGGATGAAGGGCGGCTCGGCCTGCTTCAGGTATTCCTCGCGGGTGACGAAGCCGTCCTTGTCGGCGTCGACCTGGTCGAACACCTTCATCTGCGCGTCGACGAATTCCTTCTGCGTGACGATGTTGTCCTTGTCGGCGTCGAACTCGGCCAGCGCCGGCGGCAACGGCTCGGCCCCGGCGGGCGTGGCGGCGGCGGGCGGCGGCGGGGCCGGTGCGGGCGCGGGGGTTGGAGCGGGCTGGCGCTGCTGCGCCGGCGCCGGGCTCGCGGCCATCAGGGCGACGGCAAAAGACGCGGCGGCAAAAGACAACGGCAGGACGCCGGCGAGCAGCGCTCTGCCGGCGCCCGCCATGGAAATCCTCATCTTGGTACTCTCCTCAAAGACGGAAACCGGCCCTGATTGGCGACGGTGCGGTCGATCACGGGCGACGGTATTGGTCGGCGACGGTCGACTGTCAACCCCTGACTGGGCAATCGGGCAAATTGAAGGCATCGCTGGTCGGTGGAAGTCCGTTGCAGCCTTCCGCCTGCCGAAAGCAAAAACGAGCAAAAACAGCGGGTAAAGCTGTTGCAAGCCTATCATAAATCGGCCATCGTGACTGCGCTTCATCACCGGCCGCCCGCGGGCGAAAAGAGCCGGAGTGGAGCGTGGGAGGGGTCGAGAGAACCCGACGCCAGTACCGTGCGGCCGGCGGCCGGGCGCGTCCTGCGTCGGATGGCGCAGCCATCGCTGCGGCTCCCTTTCCAAGGTCGAGGCAGGACGGGATCGGGAGATGCAATCAGAACAAGTTTCGGTCGGTGCCGGCGCCCAGCCGCGCGGCGGCGATGCGCTGTTGAGCGTGCGCGACGTGTCGGTGCGGTTCGGCGGCATCGTGGCGCTGGACGGCGTCAGCTTCGACGTCTTTTCCGGCCAGATCGCGGGGCTGATCGGCCCCAACGGCGCGGGCAAGACGACGCTGTTCAACTGTCTCAGCCGGCTCTACACGCCCAACAAGGGCGACGTGCTGTTCGAGGGCAAGACCATCCTCGCCTCCTCGCGCCACGAGATTCCCCGCCTCGGCATCGGCCGCACCTTCCAGAACGTGGCGCTGTTCGATTCGATGACCGTGCTGCAGAACGTCATGGTCGGCGGCCATTGCCGCACCCATGGCGACTTCCTCACCAACGCCCTGCGCCTGCCGCTGGCGCAGCGGGAGGACCGGCAGCTGCGCGACCGCGCCATGGAGCTGATCGAGTTCATGGCGCTGCAGGACTTCGTGCACTGGCCGGCCGGCGGCCTGCCGTTCCCGATCCGCAAAAGGGTCGAGCTGGCGCGGGCGCTGGCCTCCAACCCCAAGCTGCTGCTGCTGGACGAGCCGGCGGCCGGCCTCAACCACGACGAGATCGAGGTGCTGAAGGGGCAGATCAGGCGGGTGCGCGACACCCAGCACGTCACGGTGCTGCTGGTCGAGCACCACATGAGCCTGGTGATGTCGGTGTCGGACAAGGTGGTGGCGATCGATTTCGGCCGCAAGATCGCCGACGGCACGCCGGCGGAAGTGCAACGCGACCCGGAGGTGATCCGGGCCTATCTGGGGACGAGCTGATGGCGCTGCTGGAGGTCAAGGGCCTCAAGGCCTATTACGGACAGACGCAGGCGCTGCACGACGTGTCCTTCTCGCTCGACGAGGGCGGCATCACCACCTTGCTGGGCGCCAACGGCGCGGGCAAGACCACCACCCTGCGCTCGATCTGCGGCATGGTGCGCACCGGCGGCGAGGTCAGCTTCGCCGGCCGCCGCATCTCGGGCCTGGCGACCGAGGAGATCGTGCGCATGGGCGTGGCGCACGTGCCGGAAGGGCGCGGCACCTTCGTCAACCTGACGGTCGAGGAGAACCTGCGGCTGGGCAGCTACCTGCAGCGCGACAAGTCGCGGGTGGCGCGCGATCTCGACCTGGTCTTCAACTACTTCCCGCGCCTGAAGGAGCGGCTGCAGCAGCAGGCCGGCACCCTGTCGGGCGGCGAGCAGCAGATGCTGGCCATCGCCCGCGCCCTGATGCTGGCGCCGCGGCTGATGCTGCTGGACGAGCCGTCCTTCGGCCTGGCGCCGCTGGTGGTGCAGGAGATCTTCCGCATCATGCAGCGCATCAACGAGGACGAGAAGGTCAGCATGCTGCTGGTGGAGCAGAATGCGGCGCTGGCGCTCAACCTGGCCGATCACGCCTATCTGCTGGAGACCGGCAACATCGTCATGTCCGGACCGGCCGACGTCATCAAGAACGACGAAGGCGTGCGTCGTTCCTATCTCGGCTACTGACGGCGGGGGCTGCAGAAGATGAACTGGGAATTCGTCATCCACCAGGGGGCCGCGGGCCTCGCCAACGGCGCCATCTACGCCTCGATCGCCCTGGCGCTGGTGATGATCTACACCTCGACCGAGCACATCAACTTCGCCCAGGGCGAGATGGCGATGTTCTCCTGCTACATCGCCTGGCAGCTCATCGCCTGGGGCCTGCCCTACTGGATCGCCTTCGTCCTCACCATCGCCATCTCCTTCGCCGGCGGCGTGGTGATCGAGCGGGTGATCCTCAAACGCTTCCATAGCGCGCCGGTATTATCATTGATCATCGTGTTCATCGGCCTGCTGGTGATCTTCAACTCGCTGGCCGGCTGGATCTGGAGCACGGTGCTGAAGGAATTCCCCAGCCCGTTCCGCGGCGTGCTGCCGACCAGCAAGTGGATCGGCCCGCACGAGCTGGGCGTGGTGCTGATCACCCTCATCATCCTGACCGCGCTGTTCCTGTTCTTCCGCTTCACGCCCTTGGGGCTGGCGATGCGGGCGGCGGCGCAGAACCCGGTGTCGGCGCGGCTGGTCGGCGTGCGGGTCA
Organism: Alphaproteobacteria bacterium; assembly: GCA_037190765.1. GTDB lineage: Bacteria > Pseudomonadota > Alphaproteobacteria > Reyranellales > JAQSWP01 > JAQSWP01. The sequence goes on along the minus strand of JBBCJW010000052.1, from coordinate 2,675 downwards.
ACTGGATGCTGGCGCTGGGCTGGGGCCTGGCGGCGGCGATCGGCGCCTCGGCCGGCATGATGGTGGCGCCGATCGTCTTCCTCGATCCCAACCTGATGGCCGGCATCCTGCTCTACGGCTTCGCCTCGGCGCTGCTGGGCGGCATCACCAACCCGGCCGGCGCCGTCGCCGGCGGCTTCCTGCTGGGGCTGCTGGAGAACGGCATCATCGTGGTCGAGAACGCGGTCGGCTTCACCGTGTTCGGCAACGAGCTGAAGCTGACCGTGGCGCTGATCGTGGTGATTTCGGTGCTGATCTTCAAGCCGAGCGGTCTCTTCGGCAAAGTGCGCGTGAAGAGGGTGTAGGGCCATGGCCGGAATCGATCGCAATCTGCTGTGGGGCGGCGTCGTCGTCCTCCTGGCCGTCATCCTGCCGCTCATTCCCGGCGTCAGCGACTACCGCGTGTTCCAGCTCACCCTGGTGCTGGTCTACGCCATCGCGCTGCTGGGCCTGAACGTGCTGACCGGCTTCAACGGCCAGTTCTCCCTGGGCCACGGCGCCTTCTACGCGGTGGGCGCCTACGTGGCGGCCATCATGATGGACAAGTGGGACGTGCCGTACTACGCCACGGTGCCGGTCGCCGCCGTCATCTGCCTGGTGGTCGGCTTCCTGTTCGGCCTGCCGGCGCTGCGGCTGGAGGGCCACTATCTGGCGCTGGCCACCTTCGCGCTGGCGCTGGCGGTGCCGCAGATGCTGAAGCACAAGTCGATCGAGTACTGGACCGGCGGCGTGCAGGGCATCGTCATCATCAAGCCCGACCCGCCCTTCGGCCTGCCGTTCAGCCAGGACCAGTGGCTCTACTACTTCACCCTGTTCGTGGCCGTGATCCTGTTCGTCTGCGCCTGGAACCTGCTGCGCGGCCGCACCGGCCGGGCGCTGGTGGCGATCCGCGACCACTCGATGGCCGCCGGCACCATGGGCATCAATACCGCGCTCTACAAATCGTTCACCTTCGGCGTCTCCGCCATGTACACCGGCGTCGCCGGCGCGCTGGGCGCCATCGCCATCCAGTTCGTCGCCCCCGACAGCTTCACCATCCTGCTGTCGATCTCGCTGCTGGTCGGCGTGGTGATCGGCGGCCTGGCCTCGATTCCCGGCGCCATCTTCGGCGCGGTGTTCATCGTCTACACGCCCAACATCGCCTCCGACATCTCCAAGGCGGCGCCATGGGCGATCTACGGCATCTTCCTGATCGCCTTCATGTACCTGATGCCGACCGGCATCTGGGGCGGCCTGCGCAAGCTGGCGGCGCTGATCGGCCGGCGGGCCAAATCCGCCTGAGGGAACGGCGCGCGCAATATCCTTGCTCGAAAGCCGCCGGCATCGCCCGGCGGCTTTTTTATGGGCAGTTCCGCTTTATGGGGGCGGTTCCGGGCCATCCGCCCGCGTGCGAACGCGATGCATTTCGCAACCGCACGCGCGGATTCCGCAATGTGCGTTGACTGGGGCGGCAAACAGCCTCAATCTTTTGTCCAACATCCAATAGAAGAAATTCCGGATCAGCGAAACCGGTCTCTAGGGAGGAAGACGAACGATGACCATTACCAGGCGTAAAGTATTGCAAGGCACGGCTGCGGCCGGCGTGGCTGCCGCGGTGGCCCGCCCGGCTTTCGCCCAGAAGAAATACGACGACGGTGCGTCCGACACCGAGATCAAGATCGGCCACACCAACCCGTACTCGGGCCCGGCCTCCGCCTATGGCGTGATCGGCAAGGCGATCGACGCCTATTTCAAGAAGATCAACGCCGAAGGCGGCATCAACGGCCGCAAGATCACCTTCATCACCCAGGACGACGGCTACAGCCCGCCCAAGACGGTCGAGGTCGTGCGCCAGCTCGTCGAGCAGGAGAAGGTGCTGCTGGTGTTCAACACGCTGGGCACGCCGCCCAACACGGCGATCCAGCGCTACATGAACGCCCGCAAGGTGCCGCAGCTCTTCGTCGCCACCGGCGCCTCCAAGTGGGGCAAGCCCCAGGAGTATCCGTGGACGATGGGCTGGCAGCCCGACTACAACACCGAAGGGCAGATCTACGCCAAGTACATCCTGACCAACCAGAAGGACGCCAAGATCGCCGTCCTCTACCAGAACGACGACTACGGCAAGGACTACCTGGAAGGCTTCCATGCCGGCCTCGGCGCGGAAGGCAGGAAGCTGATCGTCTCGGAAGTGTCCTACGAAGTGACCGATCCCACGGTCGATTCGCAGGTCATCCAGATGTCCAGCCGCGGCGCCAACACCTTCTTCAACATCACGACGCCGAAATTCGCGGCGCAGGCGATCAAGAAGGCGGGCGAGATCGGCTGGAAGCCGCTGCACTTCCTCAACAACGTGTCGGCCTCGGTGTCGTCGGTGCTGAAGCCGGCGGGGCTGGAGTTCTCGCAAGGGATTCTCACCGCCGCCTACCTGAAGGACCCGACCGACAAGCAGTGGCACGGGCACCAGGGCTATATCGAATGGCTCGACTGGATGCAGAAGCACAATCCGCAGGGCAACGTCACCGACGCCTTCAACGTCTACGGCTACACCGTGGCGCAGACCATGGTGCAGACGCTGAAGCAGTGCGGCGACGACCTGACCCGCGCCAACATCATGAAGCAGGCGGCGAGCCTCAAGGACCTGTCGCTGCCCATGCTGC
>JBBCJW010000051.1:0-73989 GCA_037190765.1 Alphaproteobacteria bacterium | reverse complement strand
ACAAAAATTCCTTTTGAAAGACAAGTGCGGCGTTCGATGGCCTCGGCGCCACGTCGCGGCCTAAATCGCGTTGAAGCTGCGGTTTACATCGGCGTCGGAACAAGCAAGTTTGACCAGTTGGTTGCTGATGGTCGTATGCCGAAGGCCAAAAGGATCGATGGACGCAAGGTCTGGGACATACGGGCCTTAGACCGCTATTTCGATGAATTGCCAGAGGTCGAGGAGCGAAATCCGTGGGATGAGGGATAGTCAGGCACGTTCACCACAGCGGATCGGGTTAGAGCCCGTGGTCCTTCCGGCGGTTCGCCAATGCCAACCGGCATCCCCGCCGCCGCAAGGGCATCGTAGATCACTCCGGCAAATTCTGGCCCCGTTGGCCGCTCGCCCCGTGGCGTCCGCTCATACAAGGCGTTGATGGCGTGGCGGATAGGCTCCAAGTAGGGACCGTCCTCCGGACCCAGGCGTCCATTGGCGATCCGCAGCCAGCGGACAACATCGGTGGCCAGCTCCGGAGCCTCCGCCTCTCGCCGGCGAGGTGGCCGCCTCGGCCAGAGTTTCAGCACCTGTACCTGCAATACGATGTGGAAGTGCTCGACAAAGCGCTCTCGGCTGACTGACGGCATAGTGCTGTCGGCCGCTTGTTCGCCTTTGGGCATGTCGATCTCCGCGCTCCTGCTACCGGGCGCGGAACTTAGATCGGGCGCCGGCTGCATGCAGCAGCTTGTCATCGCGTTTCAGCACAATGACGGCAGAGTCTATTGATGGGCTGGGAAAGGCTTAAATAGCAACACGCTGAGAAATCGGCGCTTTTCTCTTCGCGCCGTCGAATCAGGGCGGATCGCTTAAATAACTCGTCCTGGCGGCAAGGGGAGCCGGGGTGCGCACCCCCGGAGCCGGCGTTGGCCACCAGCCCTCGCTTTCCACAGCCAGTTGCCTCCAGGTAGGGCTCAGCCGGCGAACTTTACTTGCTCCATAGGTGCAGTGGCAGTGTCTCTCCGTGGCGCGGTTCGAGCCGCCGAATGGAAATCACCGTGTCGGCCGCGTGCAGCGCCACACCCTTGGCTGCGAGAAAAGATTTTGCGTCAAACGCCGCCTTGTCCGCCTCGCCGACGAGAAAGCAGTGCATTTGGCGCTTTGGCTTCGCTGTTGCCTCCAGTCGTTCCAGCCGTCGCTTCATATCAGCCCGCATCGCGTGAACCTCTCAGACTGCCCTCTAGCGCCTCAATGCGCCTCTCTAGCTCCTCGGACTCGTAGATCTGCCGGCGCTTGGCAAGAACGCTCATTGCTGTGTCAGCCTCGTCCAATGTCAGCCTGCCCCTCGCCATTTCGCGCATGATCGAATCCGCGGCTGCCGAAATCTGCTCTGGCGACGCCATTGCATCCGGCAACGGCATCTGCACTGCGCGAGAGCGGGGTGTCGCAATCAGCTTGTCGGCCAGTTTGTTAGCAGCGCTCATGCGTTGATCCAGTGTCGGATAGAGCGCGACCAGTGCACCCTTATCCGTGGCCCGATTCTTCTCTGTGGGCGGCAGGCATTCCGTCCGCTCGCCATTCATGATCCTGGTTAGGAAGCCAATCGGGTCCGCTTCACTTTCGATGCGTTCGCGGATCAGCGCATTGGCCTTGTTTGCCGAGCCGGGTTTTCGGCCTCCGGTTTTCTTCCGCTTTGCCATTGATGACCAATCCGGCCGCTTGCTCAGTGAACTGCATGTTCCTCTGGCTGATCGGATGCCGGCCCCGCCTCGGTCAGACGGGCCAGCCGTTCTTCCTCCGCTATTCGGGCCATGCAGGTGTGCACATCGTCTAGCATGTCACCCGGCAACGCATCGAGTACGCAGCCATAGACAGCGACCAGCATTTGCCGCACATCCGCCACCGACATAGGGCTAGCCATTCCCAGGCCGCCATCCGCAGGAATAATGCAGAGCATTGCCGTCCCGTCGCCGGCGGGAATGAACGCAATGCGATGCTCCTTTATATCGCTCATTGCTGCCTCCTACTGTTATTCCTGCGTTACTGCGAGAGCACCCGGAATGCCAGCGCCCGCCATATACGGATCTCCTCGCAACGCACGAGCCAGCCCCTGTCTTCGCATCTGCTCGTTTATGGCGTTGATAGTCTGCATCTGCCGCTTTAGATCAGGATCGAGAAGCATTTGCGCCAGCGAGCGATTCACCCGTTCGTTCCGGCCGGTGGCGACCCTATCGAACGCCTGTCCAGCGAAACGCCGTGCAAGTGCCCAAGGGCCATCCGTCACAGCATCGCGGAAAGCTGCGGCCTGATGATTCAGGTCGCTCATTTCGGCGGCCATAGGCGTGGTGCGAGAACCGCTCGTAATATCCCGCATTGTGCGGTTATAGGTCGCCTCTCTCTGCATGGCTTGGGAGAAGCCGTCGAAATCCTTCCCGAGAACGATTTGTAGCTTCGCGCGCATCGCGGGGCCGCCGAATACATTGGCGGCGGTGCTACCGCGAGTGGTTTTGTCGGCAACGCTGCGCAGATGTTCCGCCACACCCTGCCGGAATAGCTCTTGGCCTTCTGGTCCTAGGCGCCGGTACTCACGCGCTATAACCTCGGGGTCCGTCGCTCCCTTGAACAGCTTGCGCCCCGACTCGATGGCATTTTTCAGCGCGCTATCGTCGGAAAAGGCTCGCAAGGCTGCGCCGTACTCTGGGCGCTCCGCTACGATGGCGGCTTTCAGCATTTCGCGCTGCTGGGCCAGATCACGATGCAGTGCGTTGTCTCCGGCCTGTCTTGCTGCCTCCGCCTTGCCGCCAAGGTTCTTGTATGCCTTGTCCAGCAACACAATGCTGTCATCGGGAAGACCGGCGTATTGAGGCAGCCCCTTTGCCTGCTGGATCGCCGCTTTTATGTCCGTCGAACTGGATAGCAGCGATCTGATTTCCGGGCTGGCCAGGCGAGGGGCCTGAGCGTACTGCGCAGGGTCGCTGGGAATCCCGGCCGCTTCGTACAGCGGGCGCGCCTTTGCCGCTCTGGCGGCAACAATGTCATCGATCGTGCTGGCAAAGCCGCGATTGCCACTGACACTAGCATCGATAGCTGCAGCGACGCGCTCGCCTTCACCCGCCTTGCGGCCGCCAAAAAAGTCATCGGCAATCTGACGCGCAGCTCCAGGGGAGCCGATGCTGGCTCGCACGGTCCCGCGCACATTCTGACCACCCACGTCTGCAATCGTCATGTCTGGCCCCGCGTTTCTGAGGGCCCGTGCAATCTGGTCAGGCGTCATGTCGTCACGGGAAAGCGCGCGTCCCGCTATCTTGAGCGCGGTGGCATCGGTATTACCGAAGCCCGCTGCATTGCGGATACCTCTGCCGCCAGCCTTTAGGAGGTCCTGAGCGCCGGCACCAGAAAAGCCACCAATCGCGCCGAAGCCGAGTCGAGCAACGTCAGACCAGAATGGACTGGCGCCGGCCGCCTCTGCCGTCTGCCCTGCAGTTTCAGATAGGAGGCCACCAGTTATGGCAGGTAGCACTGCATGCGGACCGACCGCAATGCCGCCGGAAATCGCTTGCATGCCAACGTCTCCTATTTTGCCGAGTCTTGTCTCAGCATTTACCTCTGGAACGCCCCAATCCTCGAATATGAGTTTGTTCATTCCTTGAGCAGATGGAAAGGCGCGCCAATGAGGAAATAGATAGTCAGCTAGATTCGGCTGTCCTTCTCGCTGCTGACGTTTTTCTTGCACACTTTGCCATTGATCTTCACTCATGATTTGGCGACTGGCCCAATCGCCTAGGCTTTGAAGACCGTGCATCGCCGCGTCAGGCAACCCAATCAATCCGGTAATGCCCTTGGTGAACTGTGTTCCTATGCGGTTCACTCCATGGTTGATGTCCTCCATCGTGGAGGATGACGTGCCGCTCCCATCGTTTTGGAGAGCACGAATCTGGTTCGCCAGTGCGGTGGCAGCTGTCGTGTCTCCTGCCCTGTGGGCATTCTGCAGCGCCTCCTGAAGTCTCGGCAAATCGGTCATGGCTATCTCGGAGCGTACTTGTTCAGAAGGTCATCGATAGACGGCTGCCCATTCTCACCCCGACCACCAACAGCATCCGGCGTGGGAAGAGGCGGCGCTGGAGCCGCTACCGCGCCGGGCTGCTGTGGCGCTTGCGGCTGCTGAGGAATGCTCGGCTGCTGGGGGATGGCCGGTTGTGCCGGCGGCGGAGATGCACCAACATAGCTTTCAGGGGGTCTGCCTGCCGCCGTGGCGATGCCCTCAAGTGCGCGCTGGCGGTTCTGCTTCTTCTGTTGCAGAACCTGCGGGCTATCACCAGGAACGGGCAGATATTGTCTATCTGCATTCTCGAATTCTGAATCATTGATGACCGCGCCAGATTCGCGGCGCAACACAGCATTGATAAAGTTCCTGGCCGCCTGGTCGAATTGCTGCGTCTGCGGTTCGACAAGCATGTTACCCACCTGGCCACCAGAACGCATGATGAGGCGTTGCGCCATGTCAGGAATCTTGTTCGTCTCAGCTAGCGCATCAAAAATATTGTTCGCATCGGCAATACGCATTGCATAGGTGTTAGCGTTCTGCTGCCCATCGCTATACTTTCGCTCCCCCGGCATTTGCGAGACGCTAACCGATGGCTGTCCAGAAACCTGTGTCGGCATGGGCTGCCCGCCCTGAGACCGATCGCCCACCTGAGGCCCTTGACCTGACATGCCCCCAGCTTGACCTGGCGTTTCGCCGCTCAGCATCGGAGCCCGGAACGGAGACATATCCGGCGAGGTTGTAATTACCTGACCGGTCTGCATGTCTACCTGAGATTTGGGCCGCGCCATATGCGTGTAAGCGGCGTGGTACACCGGCGATGACGGATCGCCCGTCAGCAGAATATTGAGGTTCTGCGCATCCAGGCCGTTCCCGGAGAACGGCATGCCGCTCTTGGCCTGGTCCGGAGGCGCATAACGCCCGGGATTGCGCCGCAGCTCGTTCGCATCCACGAAGGCGACTTTACCTGTCGTCAGATCGAGCGCCGCCACAGGGGCCGGTCCCTGCCGGTTGGCAAGTTCCCACCCCTTCATTTCCCGCTGGAAAGCCTGCGTGGCGTTCCTGTCCTCGACGCGCCAACCACGATCCTCCTCCCGGTCCTTCTGTCGGTCGGCCCGGTCCATGCTGTACATGCCATAGCGCATTGCCGTTGACGGGTCGCCGTCCGCAAGGATCAGCTCATGCATGCCGGAGGAATCCCCCGACCCCATGCGGCGGAGCGCGTCCGCCAGCTTGGCGTTGCGCTCTTTCTTCGCCACCTCTTCTTCTTTCTCTGCCTTGTTCATTTCCCACGTGCCGACACCGGCCTGCAACATGCGGGCAAGCCCCTGCGTCCAGTGCTGGACCGGGGAGGTATTGGCTCCGGCCTGCGCCATCTGAAAGCCCCGCTGGTAGCGAGGGTTCTCCCGCAGGGCCTTGGAGAGGCCGATAGGAGAGGAGGCGCCGCCGAAATTACGAAACATCACTAGACCTCCGTGCCTATCCCAACCGCTGCAAGAGCTGCTGAAGGATGCTCTGATTGAGAGCCGTCTCTTGGGGATTGGCGCCCCCCTGCTGAATTCTCTGTGCCGCGACAAGGGCGGGCTGAATATCGACCGTCCCAGCTTGCCCAGGTACCGCGTTCGCCGTTGGAGACGGCTGAACCTGCGGCTGCACATTGCCGGCGCCACCGATGGCCGCCACCTCGTTGGGGTCGGACGGCGTCTCGCTCAGGCCGCTGGGCGCCTGGCGAAACCTTTCCAGAGCCTGGTTCTGCAGATGCGCGCCAATTCCCGCGGATGCCAGTCGCGCAAGCCCTTGGCTCCAGTGCTGGACCGGCGATGTGTTTGCGCCCGCTTGCATCATCTGCCTTGCCTTCACTCGTCGTGGATCAAGCGCATAGGCCAGCCTCTGTTCAGGTGTGAGGCCCCTGTAGAACTCTTCTTCGGACTGCGAAGGGAGCGGATTGGAAAACATTGGCGTGACCCTTCCTATGCGGCGCTGGGCACGAGGCGTTGGCGCACCAAACCGTCGTCGCTTGACCGAAGCAAAGAGCGCTCATGAGATGTGAGCAAGGGCGGAACGTCGTTTCCCAGCAGGCACATCACCTCGTCGGGCCAAGATGGGTGCGTGACCAGATCCACGTTCGGTGGTCCACCGCCCAGCCGGTTGAGCACCCGGTCAGCGATGGCCACGGCCACATCGCGCGGCAGAATCAGCGCATGGGGATAACGTTGGGCATCGGGCATTACCGTAGCCTTTGGTTCGTCCTGATTCGGTTGTGGTAAATGCCCGCTGCCGGGCGGCTCTCACAGTTAAGAGGAACTGGCGGCGTGACTACGGGGGCGTCGTTTGGGGATCGGATCGGCCGCGAAATCAAGCGTCAGGGACGGAACACCGCCAGTCCCAAAGTGGATGCTACTAAAAACATAGCGCCTTAACAAGGGCACCGAATAACGACTGACAACTGACGACTGCTGAGCCGGGGCCTTGGGGGGAGTTCAGCAACCGTGCGATCTAAACCCATCTAATCTGGGGCTCCAGGATTCCATTAGAAGCTCGTACAGGGCCTTTGTCGGTTCCGGCCCCGGGGGCGGCCACGGGGTCAGGATCGCTCCAGCGGACTCCGCCGCGTCTCCACGTCGCTGTTTTTGCCCACCGCTGGTTTCAACCGCCCATTTTTGCCGCCGGGCTCCGCATCGGTCTCAAAGTCTCCAAGAGGCGGTAAGACGGGTTCTTACTGACACAGGCAGGGAGGCGGGCGGGGAGGGGGTTCTACTCGTTCTCCCCATATGTGGGACGTTTTTGCCTTTTATCGTTGTCTGGCAGTGGGTTGTGCCAACGCATCAGATACCCCCGGCATAGGCCGTTTTCAGGCTTGCGCGGGCCGCCTCCATGGCCTCCTGGACAACGCCGGCCAGCCGCTTGGGGCACCGGAATGAGTCATGGATCGGCTGCACCGGGACGCCCCTCAACAGGGTCCGCCGGAGCACATCGGCGGTCAGGTCCGAGTCGATGCGCTGTAGCCGGAGCCCCAGGCCGGAATGGAACACTCCGGCATCGGTCAATGGGCGGTGTACGCGCTTCATTTCCCGGACCAGCTGCGCCGCCCTCAACTGCTTCTGGCCGGGGGTTTCGCCCGGCATGTTCGGCAGCGCCGCGATGGCCAGGACTGCGCTGCGCTCGGTCTCGGCGCAGACAAGGGCGTTGAATGCCCGTTTGCACAGCGGCCTGTCCCAGCCCGGCAGCCAGTAGGCATCGCCAGGGCGGTTCCGCTCGCTGCGCTCGATCTTGTCGGCTATGTCGCTGCGCCCGATGGCGATATAGGCGATTTGCGGGTTCAGCTGTTTGAAATCCGGTTCGGCCGTCGCTTCGCCGTTGATCGTCAGGCTGTCTCGCATTTCCTTCGGGACGTTCTGTATCCATGGCCCGTAGAGCCGTCCGCCCTGCGTGAAGGATCCTCGAGCAAAGATTCTGCATGCTTCCCGCTGCTGCGGAAGGAAGGTGGACTCGCCGCACTTGATTGCCGGGCCATCGCGCCGGGCGCCAGGGTGTTCAAGTTGCACCGTCTGACAACCAAGGGCCTCGTTTAAACCCTGCATCTCCTTCCGCATGGACCTGGTAGCCACCGTGTCGGTGTAGGGCGCCAGTCGGGCGGCATCGCCCTTGCCGTCTTTCAGACGGATCAACTCCCCAGTCACCAGCTGCAGTTTGGGTGTTATCAGATCGAGCGGAACCGCCTGGACCAGTGCTGGCGTGGCCCAGTGCGTCGATTGCCTTCCTGCCGATCGATTGCCCGGCGGGGCCTTCCGCACGTCCAGCCAGCCGGCACCTGCAAGCCCGTCAATGGCGGGCGGAACAGTCGCGAAACTGAAGGTGGTTCCGTTGTAACGCCTGCTATCGCTGTAATGGTCTCTGCGTCGGGAATGGCTGATACAGGCGTCCGGGGCCAGGTGCGCCACAAGACGGGCCTGCAGGGCGATGGCTGCCTTCGCCTTGGTCAGATCGTCATCAGCGTCGGACAGCCCAATACAGGCCAGCCAGTCGCCACCGGCGCACCAGTTGTAGGAAATGGGAACGTCGCGCGATTGCGCGTTGCCCGCGCTGTCGGGCGTAGATATATTCCGACTGGTCACAGAGCGCCTTTCTCTTGCATCGGGAAAGGATTTACCCCCGGACGGCGCGAACCTTCCGGGGGTCTTTCTTTAAGCCAAGCCGCGTTCCTGTGCCTCACGCTGGGCCAACTGCACCCCTTCAATCATCTTTGGGATCAGGGAAGGTGCAAGGCCGAACCCCAGTTTTTGACAGCACCATGACTCTGCAATCTGCAGGTCTTCGGTCACGCCGCGCCTATCGGATCGCGCGGCCAGTCGAGAACCGGCCGGGATTTTCGACTGGAGGCAGGGGCAGCCCCAGAATGCGGGACAGACTTTCCCGACCACCACCGCGCCCCGATTGAGCATTGATCCATGAAACCGCCCTTCCGTTCTCCAGGCGGATGGTGATTTCTGGGCGAATAGCGAAACGCGCTTCGGTTGGCGTGAGGTGAATAGGTGGCCCCAAGACGGTTGCCAGAGATCCAGGCGTGTAGAGGAAGAGGGGTTGCGTCTGCATCACTGGCCTGCCTGGCTGCTGATCGGTTTCAGGCTGTCATGCAGGACATAACGCGCATGCGTCCCGGGATAAGGACCACCGTGTTTTTCGCTCTTGGTTTCGATATTGAGACCATGCCGGCGCCTCAGGATGAAAACGTAATGACTCCAGCGAGGCGCAGGACGTTCAATCGGTGTGACGCCGTGACCTCCTGCGCACCGCAATTCCTCAGCAGCCCAGCCGAAGCGGCCGGGCAATGTCACAGTTCGCTTTCCAGCTACTCGGTACTGCCGTTTTGTCGAACCTCTTTTCATGAAGAAATTCCTATTCGGTTGCATCGGGATAAGCCAAGGCCGCCAGCGTCGCCGCCATTGCGGCGGGGATGCCATGCCGGTTCATCAGCCGGCCTGCCGCGAGGGCTAGGCGTGGCTGCGCCGGATTGTTGGGCGAGCTTGGATGGGTATGCAGCAGAGGGCCGCCGATGGTGGCGGGGCTGCCTGCTATGGTCGAGAGCAGCGCCATCACGCGGCGCGCTGATTCTGTGGCGACGGCGCCACTGTTTGCCGATCCGATCCCCATAGACTAGGCCGCGTGGTTTTCGGTAACGGCGCGACCGCCATCAATCCAACGGCGAAACTCTGCAACGTCATAGACAATGCGGCGCATGCCGGGAGGCCGATAGAAGGGCGGGCCCTTTTTCTGCATCCGCAACTTGGCGAGGTGCGCAGTCGAAATAGGAAACAACTGCGAAACCTCTTTCGGCGTCACAAAAACCTGGTCAGCCAATTTGTGCTCCTTGGTTCAAATCGCTAACTGCAGCGACAAGCCAAGGGTGGCGACAAGTCTAGGCTAATAAAATGGGGGTGGTTATTGGCCTAATGTAAGCGCGGCTTGCTCGGCTGGCGGAGTACGGTTCTGGCCTTTTCTTCCCGCGATTGCCGATCAGGCTTCGTCTGCGCTGGCCCCGCTCCCGCCAACGCTGCGGCAAGGCTCAGTCTTTCAATGTCGGCTACGGCTTTATTGTATTTCTTCCGCAGCGATGACTTGTTAGTAAGGTGTCGCCACCGCTCTGGGATCAATTTCTTTGCGGCGCTCTGTGCTCTGGTGTCATGGGCAATGAGATTTGCGCAGGCCGTCTCCACAGCGCAGGCCGCGCGCTCGCACTCTCTCTCCACAGCCTCCACAAGAGCGATTTGATCTTTCAGGTCGGGGGCGGTTTCGAAGGGCCTGCCGTCTCTCCTTACCGCGCGAAACGCGGGAATAATCTGGACCATCAGGAGAAGCCATCCGATAGAGCGCGCCTCTTTGGTGCCGCAAAGATCTGGCGGCAGAGGCAGGCGCAAATGGTCCATTAATGCGCGCTCGGCCTCAGCCCAAGCATCAGGGCTGATGTTGCCAGCTTCGTCCATCGGCAGCGGTTCGCAAAGAACCTCAGGGAGCGTTATCGTTATCTCTACGGTTCGCTTTTTGACGGGCTTCATTTGCCGCCCTTCCGCTTGGCGCGCAGCGGTAACACCTTGGCCGGCGCCGGATTAAGGATGTGCTGCAACTCTCCTGCGAGCGCATTCAATGCCTGCGTTTTCTCGCGCAGATAGGAATACCTGTCATAGATACCCTCTACACCTTCAATAACGTGACCTAACACGCGCTCCGAGTGTTCGCCGGGAATCCCCGCACGCGACATGAGAGTTTTGGCGGTGCGCCTCAAGTCATGCAGTACCCAGCCCGTTACGCCGCTCCGCTTATCTAGGCCCGCCTTCGCTTCACTATGGCTGTTGAACGCCTTGCGCCCGTCATAACTAAAAAGCCAGGGGCCTGACTTCCCGTCGATTTGGAAGTGCGGCAGTGAAGCCAGCACATCAAGGGCCATGCGCGACAACGGGACGAAATGCGGTTGTTTGGCTTTGACGCGGGAGGCTGGAACACAGAAAACGCTGCCCTCGACTTCTCCCCACTGACCTTTACTGCTTTCCTCCCGGCGCGTGGAAGTGAGGAAAAGGAACTGCACCAGCTTGCCGTAGGGGCCGGGCGTTTCGTCGGCCGCCTTCCAGATTGCGCGGATTTCGTCGTCTGACAAAACGCGCTTGCGTGCCCGCTCTTTCGGCTTAGTGCGGGCCATCCCTTTGACCACGGGAGAACGGAACGTATCGTCTCGCGCCTCAAACCAATGGAACAGTTTTCGCACAGTCGCCAACACGCGATCCGCCTGCACCAGCCCATTGTTCTCGGCAACGCCGTCTAGCAGCTCCACAACGTCAAGGCGTCGAATGTCGCGGATCGGTTTGGCGCGCCATTTCGGCAAAACGTAGCGGTCAAGGATGCGCTTCGTTTCGTCGTGGGAACGATTGTGTACCGAATGCCTGGTAAGGAATTGCTCGGCAATCTTGCCGAATGTCCCGGCCGCATTCGCCAGCGCCGCTGTCTTGCGCGCCTGCGCCTCGGCTCGAGGATCGCGTCCCTGCCGCACGTCTGAGGCATAGGCGTCGGCCTGCTTGCGGGCGTCGGCCACCGCCCATTGATCGGCGGGACCTATGGTGATCCGCTGTTTTTTGCCCTCGCGCCCGCCGGGGAAGCGGTACAGAAAAACGAAACTCTTAGACCCTTCCGGGTTGCTGCCGCTTGGGGGCCGCAGTCGCAGCGCGAAACCCGACACAACACTATCCCAAACGTGCCGTTCCGCGCTATCCGATCGTGCAGCTTTGACGTTCTCTGCCGTCAGGCGCACGCGGGCCTTGATAGGTGCCGCCACTGTCTTTGCTCCGATCTTCGGGGAACCCACCGGGGAACCCCGCCCAAGGCAAATGTAGGCTATCGGCGGCTATGAATGAATATCAGAACAGGCGGAAAACCACGGATTCTGGCTATCAACCGTGGTTTGTCACCTACTGTAACGATGATGTCGCAGCTGACTCTTAATCAGCGGGTCCCAGGTTCGAGCCCTGGTGCGCCCACCAATTCGTCCAAGGGCTTAGGCCGGGGGGTGTCGCCCCCGGCCACCACTGAAAACCGAATAAGCACCGCATTCGAGTGCTACTTGTGCGCATCTCGGTGGTTAGATGGCTTTCGGGGGGCTAAGAATTTCGGCCGTTTACGCGCGTCAAGTTGCCTCGTTTGCGGGTTGTGCTTGCACCTCTTTTCTTTTCGTGGCCTTCAGAGCCCGCCCTTTTTGCCTTCTCTGCGGTCTTTCGTGCCTTTGTGGCTGCTTTGACCGCCTTCGTATCGAGGCCACGCAACGTTAGGTCGATGCCGACGACCGCCAAATCCTCTACATTGGAGTATTGGCTCGAAATCACGGACCAATGTTGGCGAAGTGCCGTGAGCAAGGCCTCGAAGCTCTCGGCCTTGCCGCCGCCAGGTAAATCCCAGCTTTTCCTTGTTCCGATATAAACGAGGAGAAAAATGCCCCTGCTGGAGCGGACATCGCGCAAATAGTCGCCGCCGAGCTGCACCTCCATGCGCTCGAACAGGTGCGGACCCGTCCAGTTATCAGCGACCTTCAGCTCAACGGGAACCGGACCATCGAATGTCGCGCCGCGAAACCGCAAGTCCGGTCGCTTGGCGTCGGCCAATTCCTCTTCGGGCGGGATGCTATATCGGCCACCAGCCTTGCCGCGCAGCCAGCCTCCAATGAATTTGCGGAACTCGGTCTCCTGATCCGTAGCCTGCAGGATCGAGGCGATGCTCTCGTCGCCATGTTCGAGCTCGTGCTTCAGATCTTCAAGCCGCTCGACGCCGAAATACCAGAGCTCGCGGTGGTTGGCCGGTGTTGCGACCCGCGCGTCGTTGAACTCCTTGACCTGGCTCGGCTTCCAGGGAGCGAAGTCGGCATCTAGGGTTGCTTTGGTCTTGGCGTGGAAGCCCATCCATGGCCGTGATTTCACTGCGGGATGCGCGCGCTCCATTTCCATCAGGGCGAGATAGGCTTCCTTGCCCGGGGTCTCGCGGATGAAAGTGAAGAGCGCATTGCGGGCGTCCTGTGCATCGTCGCGAAGCCCCGGCGAATAGACACCCTTGCCAGCGCGCTCGATGTCGTCTTCCTCGCGGATGTACCTCGCCATCAGCAAGTATAGCGTCTTCATGTGCCCGACGGTGCGATAGCCGGGCCGTGCGCGGCCCGCCTGTTGCCGTCCTCCCAGCAACGATACGACGAAGCGCAGAGCAAGATTGGTCTGCTCAACAGGATCGCTCAATGCCGCAAGACGGGCAGCGAGCCCCGGGATTGCCGCGTCTGGGTTAACACCAACCCAAGTAGAAAACCAGATCGGGCTAAAAACCGGATCGTACTTCGTGCCCGCCTTTCGAGCCGCGATCTTGGCCAGCTCCACGTCGGATACCGAGGAGCCGTGGATGATCGACAGAAGATAGCCAAGGTTGCGCGGATTAACTCGTTTTCCCTTGAGCGTGGGCAGCAGGGCTGTGGCCATCTGATCGTGCGCCCATTCGCCGTGCCATGCCATGTCGTACAGGACGTAATGGCTTTCGCCGTCGCTGGTCTCGTTCGCCAGTTCGTAGCGGATTTCCTTCAGCAGGACAGCGCCGACCTGCTCGGGAAACGCCGTGTAGAGGTCTGGAAACCAGGCCGGAAACCCGTTCAGCTCGGCAAGCGCGTATTGCGCCGCCTTTTCGGCCTCGGCCGGGCTCAAGCGCTGGAGCCATTGCTCCTCCTCGCGCGCTTCGATCGCGAGGCCGGCCAACCCGAAGATCACCGCGGAAGGGGTCTGATTGGTCGACGCCCCCTGTGACTGGGTCCGAGGCTGATAGTCGCGCCAGAACCTCACCGCGGCATCGCGGAACGCGCTGGCCACCGGCTCGCCATAGGTCTCGATCAGCGAACGCCAATTGCCCTCGGTCCAGTGGTTGCTGTTGCCGTTGGTCGACGATCGCATCTGCTCATGCAGGTAATGCTGATCGTGGGTGTAGATGCCTGGCTTGCCCGGATAGCGGATTTGATCGACGCGCTCGGCTAGGAGTATCTTGTCTCGCTCCAGCCGCTTCTCCCGGGCCACCGATATCCGCGCGTCCCGCCGCTTCCACTGCGCCTCCTGCTTGCGATATTTCGTCAACCCGCCGGCAGGAGGATGCAGCAGTGTCTCCAGCTTCGAGCGCAAGGCCTCCTCTTTGGCGGCGAGACGTTTCAACCGCTCGCGCCACTTCCGCGGACGCCCGCCAACGACGAACAGGCGGAATGCGAGCGTCAGCGTGATGAGGCGGTCGTCAAGCAGTGGCCGATTGGCGATGTCGTCTGCGACGATATCAAAGTTGGTTGGATCAAAGGTCCAGTAGCCACCGAAAATCGACACATGCCAATAGTCGACAAGACCCTCGTCCTTCTCGCGTTCCCGCCGCGCGCGCTCATGTGCGACAGATTGCCAGAACACCGCATAGTTGAGGTCCGCCCATCCCTTCACGAGGTCCGGCAGCTCTTTGCGAATCTCCTCGAAATCGTGGTGGCCATAGTCGCTCGCGATCGGGAGCAACCACAGCGCCGTCAGGGTCGCCGACGACAGCGCCGCAGCACTGCGCGCCTCAATCAACCGCATTGCAACGCGCGCAGCCGTCGAGGCCAGCCACCCGTATTGCTGCGAGATTTCGCAGTGCCGACGCTCGACCACCGGCTCGCGTTGGAGCAGGCCCATCAGACCCTCCATGAGAGGCCCGAGCAGTGCGAGCGGGAGCTCGTTGACGCAGCGCGCCAGAGGGTCGTTGAGCGGATCGACCTGATGCGGCTCTTTGGTTGCCGAGCCTTCAAGTGCCTCCAAGAGCCAAGCTATCGCCTCCCTCGTGTGAGGTAGATCGGCCAGCAGCTCGCCGAGCCAGTCGCGGGACAGCGATGGTCCCTCTCTAACGAAGCTCTGGCGCACTTCCGCGGCGTCGGTCGGAGTGCCGATGGTGAGAACCGCCCGAATCGCCGCGATGCGGGTATATTTGGCGCGCGAGGTGAGCGCGAAGTGCTTGGCCTTGTCGGCAAGCGTCTCGATGCCGCCGTGAAAAACCATGCGCAGCAAAAACCAGGTGATGTCGTCATCACCGGCATATCGGTCAAGCAGCGCGCGTATATCGTTGGCAAGATCGGGGTTGGCGAAGCGCTGCACTGCCTCGTAGTCCATGACACTGCGACCATGCGCAGGCTGCGCAAGCTGCTCACAGGTTTGGCGCAAGATACGGCGCGTCGTCTCGAGCGGCAGCTTACTGGGATCACCGCCCTCGAACAGAATCTCCGGCGCCAGGTCCACGACCTTGTCGAGGATTCGGCGGTCAAGCACCGCTAGCCAGGGCAGCACAGGCCGCATCGTCGGCACTATCACCTCGATGCCATATTGCTTGCGGAAGAACAAGCCCTCGATCTTCGCGCGCGATCCTTCGTCAACAAGAAGCGAATGGAGCCATTCGGCGGTCAAATATTCCCGGACAGAACGATGATGGAAACGCACTGTCCCGTAGATTCCGGGGTCGAAGATCGGCCGGCTGAGCAGGGTTGTGCAATCATGATCGTTCCAATCCGTCAGTACGTCCTTGATCGGCAGGCCCTTGGCATTCTGATTCCCGTCGGGAACCCGGATCGCGGATTCCTGACACAGGGTCGTGGCCGCTGCGACCAGTCGGGCACCTTCGCGAATTTGGTCTATGGAGATGGGTCGCGCATCGGCGCGATCCTGATCGCGTTCCTCCAATCGCTTGGCGATGCTGCTCTTCATCAGATCGAGCCGTGAACCGATCCTCTGGTGATCGTTCCAGAACTCGATCATCTCAGCGAGATCGAGCGGCCGCGTGGTGAACGACCACGCCTCGGCACGATCGACCGCCTTTCTGAAGGCCTTCAGGTCCATGACGCCCTTCGCCCTGGCGAACGTGTCTACTTGGTTTCCATGCAAATCCTCTAAGGTCACGATGCGGAACGGCCCTTTTTTGTTAGGCCGTTTGCTGGTCCGTTCGGGCGCAATGGCATATCCCCCCTGGAATTCTGGCTCGTCTTCCGTAGCCGAGGCCGGAGCAACCCAGCGCAGATTGTTTCTGCACAGCAGAAGGTCCGTCGTCGGGCGCCACGCCTCTGTGCGGCCTGTAATGACGATGTGCGCGTGCTGGAGAACGCGCTCGATCTTCTTACCGATCTTGCGAATCGCACGCTCGAAATCCTTGGAGTCGCGCAGGCGCGCCTCGTCGACGGAGTCGAGAAACAACCAACCGGGTTCGCCCGATGCGATCCACGCTTCGAATTCCTCGGGGTTTCCTTCCTCGAAGCTGGTCTCGAAATTCTCGACGACGTGCTCGATACGCAGAAAGAACGCCGGCTCACCATCCAGCCGCTGGCGCCGGCAGATGTGCCGTATTTCCTCAGTCTTGCCCGATCCTGCTTCCGCCAAGATGATGACCCTAGGCTCGGTCAGAAGGTCGGCCCAACGGGTGGGTGTCTCGCGTCCCCAAAGGCGCACCATCTTTGCCTCGTCGCCCTCATCATCAGAAATGGCGAGGTCACGAAAGGTACGATTGAGCTCAATGTAATCGTCGAAAGTCCCAGACATGGTCTTATTCTATCGTCGTTGCTGAGATCGGTCGCTCAATATCACGCTCATTTCTTACGTGATACTTTGGCCATCGTCAGTAAGCCTCTAGGCTTGCCTGCCGATCTAGACGCGCAGATAGGACACGACACGGGTCCCCGCCTGAGACGAGGCGGAGAGTTCGGAACGCATGGCGGTATATCGAGCAATCCGAACGGTTCAAATCACCCAGGTGGATGACGGGCTCGTTGAGGAAGAGAGTTCCGCCGAGGCATTGCCGCTCCGGCTATGAACAGCCGGAGCGCGAGATTCTGCCGTTACTCCTAACTGGAATCGTTACCGGGATCGACCTGCTGGCTACCCGCGTCAGCGAGCTAGTTGAAAAAGTCGGCATCCTTGCCGAGATTGATGTGGTCGAATATGCCGATTGGCATACATTCGGGCTAACAGCGGATTTACGACCCGGCTCAGGTCTTGGACCACGGAAGTCCCTCGTAATGACGCCATCGCAAACGCTGCGTTGTGATGGTGGATTGTGCTTCCTGTTCATCAGTCGGGTTGAGCTTTAAAAGGTGATTGGCCAATTATCCTCTAGTCGGGCGGTTGCGCCTTTGGTGGTGAACCCATTGCGTAGCCTCGCTCAGTGGATTTGATCGCGTATCGCGCGCTGCGTCTGATCGCATGTCACATCTGATCGGACACTACGTCTGAAATTGACGTGGACTGGTCGAGTCTGCTTCACAATATTACAAATCGAGGCTGTATCATGTTACCGTTCCTAACTTTGCCGCTTGGGCGGGGTTAGACCTGTGCTTGGGGTCGGATAGCTCCTTTACCGACCTAAGGGGGGCGCGTGGAGAGTTCAGAGCTGGAGTTGGGAGGCGATCCAGACGTCGAACGGAACGCGGACGAAGATTCGGATGATTTAATCGATCTTCTGTCGGAAGAAGACGAAGTCGACACCGATGAGTTCGCAAACGTTGTTCGAACGGATTTGGTTGCGAAGGCATTCAAAGCACTTTCCGCTGACGCGCTGCGAGGCGGCGGAACACTTACTCGCGCCGATGTTAATCGGACGTACTTGCGACGGAAGTTATCGATCGCCGAATGTCTCGAGATTGAGACCCTTTTAGCTTCTGCTGATTACGAGATCATCGAGGATGACGACCTATCGGGCGGAAGTGATGGATTCGCTGCTAATGCTGGTCGGAAATTCCGCTATCTCAATGAAACCGAAGAACGTGAACTAGGAAGACGCATTCAACTCGCGCTCCAGCTACCGGAAGACACACGCGGTTTTAATGCCGGCTATGTTGAGCGTGTGCGAACAGATGCCGATAAAGCAAGAGCGACGTTCGTGACCAGCAATCTCCGGTATGTAGAAATGATCGCTAGACGGCTCGGTCGGAAGAAGCATCTTACTTTAGAAGATCTCATCCAGGAAGGCGTCATCGGACTTATGCGTGCGTCAGATCTCTATGACCCCGAGCGTGGTTTCCGATTCAAAACATATGCGACATGGTGGATCGAGCAGCGAATCCGCAGGGCGATTGCAGACGGTGACCGTCTGATCCGCCTGCCGGTCCATCTGCAGGAGAAAATGACACAGATCAAACGCGCTGAATCGAAATTGACTTTCTCCAATAGGAAAGTCCCGACACCCGATGAGCTCGCGAGCGCGATCGGGATGGACCCTGAGCGACTGATGAAATTTCTTTGGCGTGTACAGGCGACGGACTGTATCGAAGGGGATGCACCAGTCGACGATGACACGAGCGTCCTCGCGCTTGCTGCGGATTCCGCGAAGTCCGCATTCGACATCGTGTCTTACCGAGAACTTCAAGAGCGTTTCCGCGATGTTCTCACAACGCTGACCCCGCGCGAGGAGCGTATTTTGAGGTTACGGTTTGGCATCGGCCTTGATCGTGATCATACGCTCGAAAGTGTTGGCCAAGAATATGGCCTGACAAGAGAACGGATCCGTCAAATCGAAGCAAAAGCCCTCCGCAAACTCAAACATCCCATCCGGAGCGCACGGCTCCGTGGTTTTTTGGATACCTAACTTGGCGCGCTACATCGGCCTAGGTTCTGATGAGCCTATCGAAGATTCCGAGCGCAGGGTCGCAGATGTTCTGAGGCGACTACCTGACGGATGGATCGTATTGCATCACGTCAGCTGGCAGTCCAAGCGCGGAGGTCGTCAAGGTGATGGAGAGGCCGACTTTATTATCCTCCATCCAGGCAAAGGCTTGATTGTCCTTGAGGTCAAGGGTGGCGGGGTCGACGTCGAGCACGGCCGCTGGATGACCACAGACCGCTTCGGGAAGCGGCACGACATCAAAAATCCATTCGAGCAGGCTATCGCTTCGAAACACGCGTTGGTCGGATGGCTTCGGAACCACGGCCTTGGTTCCCGTGTTCGGGTGGGCCATGCGGTCGTCTTTCCCCACATGGAGACGATCCCGGCGCTCGGACCTGCTGCACAGCCCCAGATCACGTTCTCCAAGGCGGATTTGTTGGATATTGACGCAACCGTCCTCCGCTGTCTGGCTCACTGGTCGCTTGAGGCGAACCTCCCGCCAGAAGAAGTAGAGAAGTTGATCGCACTGCTGGCGCCGACCGTTTCAGCGTCACCCACACTGTCGAGTGCAAGCAGAGATGCCGAGGCCGATCTGATCGTGTTCACTGCCGAGCAGATAGAGGCCTTCTCAAGCCTACGCGCTCATCGAGGCGGATTGATAATAGGAGGTGCCGGAACCGGGAAGACAGTTCTAGCGCTCGCTCGCGCTCAGCAGCTGGCGAAAGATGGATTCAGAACCTTGCTGGTTTGCTACAACGAATTACTCGGTATCGAACTGAACGAACGCACTGGCCCAGGTCCCGAGCTAACCGCGAGCACATTCCACGCGTTGTGTCTCAGGGAAGCCCGGCGGGCGGGCATAACCGTATCGACCGCGCGCGACCAAGCATGGTGGGAAGATGAAGCTCCGTCCGTGCTAATCGATGCGTGCTCACGCAATGAGACGATCTATGATGCGATCGTTGTGGACGAAGGACAGGATTTCTCACCGATCTGGCTTGATGCACTACGATGTCTAACGCGTGGTGTAGAAGAGACGCCGTTTTTCGTATTTGCTGATCCACGTCAGGATTTATGGCGACGAGGCTGGAGTCTTCTTGCGGATTATCCGTTTATCTGGGAGTTGACTCGCAACATGCGGAACACCTTGCCGATCGCGAAGCGTGTCTCAGCGGTCGCGGGAGGGGACTCGCAGGGCCGCGGAATCCCGGGACCGGCCCCAATCTGGAGATCAAGCGACGGCCAGGCGACGGAACGGGATGTGGTCAACGCAGTTGAACAACTGCTCGACGAGGGTTTTGGTCCACAAAATTTGGTCGTCCTCTGTGGTTCGGCACGATTGGCCGAGCGATTGAGGGAGCGATCGATAGGCCCATTCTCCTTTGGACGTTGGGGAAGCCGCGGCATCCCGGTCGAAACCGTCTCTCGATTCAAAGGGCTCGAGTCTCAAGCTATTGTATTGGCACTCGATGAGCCTTTCGGACTTGAGGGACGGACCTCCGCCTATGTCGGCATGAGTCGAGCCCGCAGTGTCCTCGTTGTTGTCGGCGACGACGTCCATCGATCGGCGCTCAGCTGGACGACGCAGTGATATCAAAATAACCGAGCCCACCGGCCAATGCCTTTCGCGATAGGCGGGTGTTGAACATCCGACATGATGGCTCGCCGAGGTGTAGGCAAACCGCGCAGGCTGCTCCGGTATCCTCGCAACCGGGATCCAGGGCGCATCGATGTTCATCATCCACCATCCCATCTAAGACGTGATGGAGATCCGATTCGAACAGTGCCTGGAGGCCGCCGAGCACGAAATCCCCTCGAGCAGCAGCATAGACAAAGAACGAGAATGTGGTTGGCAATACAACTTCTGAAAGCGCGCTACGCTCGATTCCAGCATAGACTGCGGCTCGTTTAATGAATGCATGCGAGATCGAATGCACTAGCTCGATCACGCGTTCTGTCAGCAGATTGGGCTGATCCATTGGACCCATCGCCCCCAGGATCTCCTTGGCCGCTTCACGACTTCCGGAAGATTCGGGAAGCTCAAACCCTTGTCGGACTAGCCAGCGGAGGACCATTTTCGGGTCGAGCTTGATTAACAAAGCTTCAGTCTGCGCCAAATCTCCATAAACAACATATTCACCGGTCCTCTTACGGTAGGTCCGCAACCTGCTATCCCCGGGATTCGGCTTGCCCCGGGTATAACCGAACTGAGCGGTCAGCACTGGGAACCTATC
Source organism: Alphaproteobacteria bacterium (assembly GCA_037190765.1). GTDB lineage: Bacteria > Pseudomonadota > Alphaproteobacteria > Reyranellales > JAQSWP01 > JAQSWP01. The sequence goes on along the minus strand of JBBCJW010000051.1, from coordinate 53,589 downwards.
GATCAGTTCGATCCGTTCAATCCCAGCGCGCTCCAAGGCGCGGGGATATTTAGACTGGTACTGATCTCGAAGCTCCTCGGACGTCGATCGACCCAACAAATCGGCGATCGTGATCCGGCTCTCAAAGGTTGCCAATGCTATTTGTTTGGCTTGCCGTTCCGCATCAGCCCGAAGTTCGGGATGGAGTGTTAACGTGCTTTTGCCGGAGTCCGTGGTGACAGGCATGGCGGCAAGCATCGCGGTGATGGTTGCCTTGTCGAAACCGCGATCCTCGAGAAGCTTGCGGATGGAGGTGGGGTTCTGGGCGGGCGCGGATTCCGTGAGGCGCCGCCCCACCATTCCTTCGAGCATCCATTCGAGCGCGCGTTCTCCTCCACCCGCCTGTTCGATGCGAGCGAGTATCTCGCGACGCGGCGGGTTGATCATGCTGATGCCACGCGGTTTAAACACATTACCCGATCGGTGAACCGTAAACGAAAGCACACCTCCCAGCGCGCAATCACATGAGGCGCCGAACCCTCGATCAAGGTGGGTACCGGGTGGACATTCCGGACAATAAAAGACCAATTCAGCTGCTGATGCGGTACCGGGAAAACGTACGGCCCGTTGATTATGTTGCGGGCATTTCCTGACATAGGGAGTTTTTATGGCTCCGCAGGCCTCATGGTATCCAACGAAGGGGAGTTGGCCGCGGCGACCTGTCGCTCCACATTTGCATTTTCCTATGGCATCATCATAGAGCCGTTTACACCGTTGACACATGAACAGCCGTGGGAATGGCTCACAATAGACACCTTCCTCCCGGTTCAGTGCGTGAACGCGGACTGGCCTGTTGGCTAGAAGGTCATCGACAAAGCCGCCATCTTGGCCAGGGGTGGCTTCCTTCCAAGGATATGCAGCCCTGATCAGCTCCTCGCGGAGCGCGCCTATGTCAATCGCATTGATCGTTTTCGGATCATTCCATCTTTTCACCTTCCAGATGCCGCCTCCGGCATCAACGGTCTGTTCGGGAAGATGGCCAAAGAGAATTTGAGAGCCGCTCCTGAACTCCTTCATACCGTGCTGTTCCCCTTCAATGGTGCCTGCTCCTCCACGTCCCGCAACGAGGTCATTGGCGACCCGGTCGGGGAGGCATCTGATGGGAACCGGGCATCGGCCGGAGGCTCACGTAGGTTTCGGCCGAAGCCCTCGAACCAGCCGTGCAATTGCGCGCGCATGAACTCGTCACGCTCGTCTATACCAATGTCGACCGCGATCGCGCGTTCATCATCCAGAAGCATGTCGGGGTTAGCCTGCACATATCGATTTAAATCCCGGATCATCGTGATGCGAGCTTTGGAAGCCGGCTCGTGAATCAGGTTGATCCTTGCCATCTCAAGTCCGGCTATTGTCTTTTCAAGTACCCGGCGACTTTTCCGCGTGATCGGGATTGGCTCAACGAACCTGTCACCGTGGGAAACGAACTCCGGGAAGGCTCGATATACGCTTGCGTCACGTTCTCGGGTCATCTTGGGGACGACGATGACCAGTGCAGGCCATTTCCGTCCGACACGCGCCGTGGCTTGGATGAACTCCGCGACACCGAGTGGAAAGGCCAACATGATCATCACGTTGAGTCGATCAATATCGACGCCATGCGACATCATCGATGACGCAGCGATGAGATGGAGACGGTCTTCGTATCGCTCCTCGGCTGTCTCTAATCGGTCAAGAGTCCGCTTCACTTCGTCGAAGCCGACACGACCCGTCAACGTCGCGACATTCGGAGGTGGTTCAAGTTCGGCGTATTGGGTTTCAGAAGACCGAACCACAGCGTCGATATCTTGAAGCGTGTTCCCATAGATCACGTTCGTACCATAGAGATCGACTAGGAACGGCGCGAAGCTGGCGTCTATCCCAAGCTCGGTGCACAGCTGTTCCGGGTCCGAGATCAGGCGGCGGATGGCATTTTGAAGGGTGACGATCAGGCGATCCACGACAAACTCGACCGTCAAGCGCCGTGGAGCGAACGCGATGAACCGTCGCATCACCTGACCTGAATCAGCCGCCCAGAATCCTTGTCCATCGACGGGCGGCGGCTGCGGAAACACCCTTGCTTTCCGCCGGTAGAGAACGTCGACCTGCTTCATGTAGCCAGAGAGGGTCGCGGAAGACGCGAGAATTTTCGGCCGATGTCCAGTGAGCTGCTTTTGAATGCCGTCGAGCGCGCATTCGTAGTGGGCATCGACCGCACCAAGGCTGTCACGCAAGAGATGCAGCTCGTCTTGAAGACGGAAACTCACCGGATAGAGATCAGGCGCCATCGGAAGTGGCCCGGGAGAACCGCCAGGACAATCGGGTACGAAACAGCCGTTTGGAAAAAGTTTGCGAGTTGCATAGGTATAACCGTGTCCCTCCACAGTGCACTTGCCGTGGGGGCTAGCAACGAGACCTCTCATTCCGGTCTGGCGTGAGATGTTCGCTGCTTTGTCGAGAGTGCCGATTACGATGGTCGGTAGGAAACGCCATATTTCATCATCAATCACATGGATCGGCAGCGGTGCACCATCAGTCGGACACGTGTCGTTGGAGCATATGTGGTCGAGACGCCAGAGAAGCCGATCAAACTCGGTCGTCACTGTCCTTTCACGACAGAAGGGGCATCGATCCAGTAGTAGATATCGGTTCTGCTTCTCCTCGAGCGAATCTGCGTCGATGCCGTGTTGCGACCCATCCTTCAGAATCCGGTTGGGCGTCGCCGCGCCCCCAACAAGGAAGCCGAGCGAAAACGGATCACCTGCCAGATTTGCCTCGCGGCGGACCATCTCCGCAGCCGCCAAAGCGTTCGCGAAACGCTGGGTCTGTTGCAGAGACAGGAGTCGAAGTGGAAATCTTGACCAAGCTGTAATCCCCGAAATCTTGCCTCGTTTCCTGTCAAGAAAAGCCGCAGTTAGTAGGAGCCCAAGATAAGTCTCAGTCTTACCGCCGCCGGTGGCGAACCAAACGATGTCAACAATCTCCCCCTCTGTCAGCGGATCCACCAGGCAGCGCAGATTTGCTAGCAGGAATGCGAGCTGGAACGCACGCCATTCGTCGTATTTGCCCGCAGCCGAAAGCCGCATCGCGCGGTTCATCAATTGAAACGAAATCCGGAGGTTCTGGTCTGTCTCCAAGGCGACGACGCCAGACTTGATGCGCTCAAGCTCGGACCTGAATTCCGCCTGGGCCTCGCTGGCCTCTTGGCGCATGCCTTCCGACCAACTTTCAGAAACGGCGCGTCGGGCAAGCGCTGCGTCGGACCACACATCCGAAGCCCAATTTTCGAAAGAGTGTAGAAGAGTGCGGGCGCTCTCAACTGGATTCGTCGCCAATCCAGCAAAGGTAAGATCGGGCTTTCGGTCTGTCGAAGGCCAGAATGTCGGCCTCTCCTTGGTATGGGCCGGTCCATCACTTGTTCGGATCGCACCATGGTCGTCGATGATAAAGCCGCAATTGATACCGTACGCTTGGACGCGACGGTCGTAACGAAAAGAGTCGGGAAGTGTCTCGAGTTCGAAAGGTAGGCGTTGCAGGCCGGTGACCTCCAATTGAGCCTCAAAGAAGCGCCCATCGGCATGGTCAACCACTTCCTGGCTTGTGTTGACGAAAGTGATCTCCAGTGCCCGTGACGATGGCGTGCGTCCAGTCATGCGGACCCGGATATCCCCACTAAGTCCGGCAGCGCCCATCGTGACCAACGCGTCTGTGATCGCTTCGGAGCCAAAGATTTGGTCACCTGGTCGATCCTCGACGACAATCGGAAAACTGACGATTATGGGTTCCGTCTTGTCCCATGCCCACCGCAGGCCTCCGCCATTGTCGGCCCGCCGTCGCTTCCAGAGTCGGCAGTTGATCCTGATCTCGAACGAGAGCGGGAAACTCTTTGCAGGTCTGATCCTCAGGCCTATGGCGCAAGGTTCCAACCGGTCTTGCCGCTCGTCCGGACGCGTCACGAAATCTTTGGGTCCAAGACGTCCGAGCCAGAAACGTCCGGTTGGATCAACCTGCGAGAACGCTTCCTCGTCACCACGTGCCTCGATCATGACGCGTCGCTCGAGCCACTCAACGAAGCGCTCGGCAGCCCGATAACGAGCGTTCTCTTGATCCGGACCTCCGATCCAAGTCGTCATACTTACCCCCTGTCGCCAAGTGCGAAGGTGACTCAATGCTTATCAATGGCGGCCCGTAGTGGTCCGAGGAATTCGAATAATCTGTCAATAAGGAACGGCTCGTCTTTCAACTCGCATTCCCATAGTGTCAGCACGTCCCATCCTGCAGCTCGCGCTGCCTGCTCGAGCCTAGCATCACGTTCTTTGTTGCGCGCGAACTTTGCTTCCCAGAACTCCGTGCGTGACTTCGGCATTCGGAACGTCGCACATCCTTCATGGGCGTGCCAGAAACAGCCGTGAACTTGGACAATTTTTCGGCGGCGAGGGAAGGCGATGTCTGGTCGACCTGGTACTCCCTTCATCTGCACCCGAAACCGGTACCCCATAACGTGCAGCAAACTGCGGACGGTCAGCTCGGGCTTGGTACCTGACCGCCGAATCCGCGACATCACCGCACTGCGCTGATCGGGCGTGAGTGAATCCACCATCAGCCTAATATTAGGAGTAAACCTGGCGAAATGCACTGCATCAGAGGCGCGCGCGACTTCTTCGTCGAGAGCTACAGCGTGCGTGCGCGAGAAGGAGCGGATTAACCGTTGATCCGACAAGCAGACCCGCCAGGATCGTCGGGGCGTTTCTCGCGAGCTTAGCCAGGCCCGGCAACGTCGCCGCCGCTGCTCCGTGCTGATGCCGGATGATCGCCTCAACTAGCCTAGGTGCTTCTTCGGCATGCACGGCGATGGTCTTCGTCAGCCTAGAGCCGATCTCGTCGAGCTTGTCGAGCAACATGAACGCGCGAGTTCCTCCAGGACCCCGATGAGCCCAAACATGCTGCATGTTCGAGATATCAGCGGTCTCGATGAAATGGCCAACTCGCTCAAGATGGGGGGCCACGACCTTGTTCAAAGCCAAACTCGACCCAATACGGAGACGGTTGGCAATCTTTTCATTGAGGGGTATTGAGTGGATCGCTTTCGAGGTGCCGAAGTAGAAAGCAACCTTCCATTCGACGATCTCACCCGAACAATCGTTCGCGAGTTCAAATCGGACGCCACTCTTCAGCTGCAAACTGGGTATTGCGAATCTGAACGTTCTATTCGCGGGATAATGTGCGCCTGCTCGATCCGGGGGCGTTTCGGCCGGCATTGGCTTTGGCCGCCTGAGGCTCCGCGCGGCCTCACGTAGCGATGGCGCATTCCTTGCAGATTTGCCCTGTAGCACTTGGCCCATGAGATAGGAAAATGCGGGAGGAACCGCATTGCCGATCATCCGCAACTTCTGGCCGTAGTTAGCACCGTAGAACTGGAATGTGATTGGAAAGCCCTGGAGACACGCCCTCTCGCGCAGTGTAAGCCGTCGGTATGCGTCGGCTTTGCCTGGAATTGCGATTACGATGCTTTCACGCGATACGCGAGTACAGGTAGCCGTAATCGTCCGGACGGTTCTGCCCAACGGATCGGGAAAAGGCATGAAATTATAGACCGTATGGGTCATCTTGTTGGCCCGATTGATCCTCACCTCTTCCTCGTTCAGCAAATCCTCTTCGACGTGGTCGATCAACTCGGCGCGCTTGAGCTCTAGCCCATAGATAGGATCTATTATCGGGTCGACTGAAAGCGCAGCGACCACCCCGCCTAGGGTCGGGGCATTATCAACCCTTTTAAACGTCTTGAGCAGTTCAAGATCGAAGTTTCCCGCGATGCACCGGCGCCGACGCTGGGGAATCCCATACTCTGCCATGTCCACTACATGGGGGGCGCATCCGAGATGGGTGAAGTCAGCGAGTACACCGCCAGGCTGGAGCTCCTTTTCAATGATCTTTGAGACTCGAGGGACGTTCTCCATCGCCCACATCCGAGGTTTCAAATGATCGACGATCGTCAGGAAACGGACGATGTCTTCCAGCCCATCCTTGAGATCGCCGCCACCACCCCTGTTACTGAAGGAGAACTGCGTGCAAGGAGGGCTTCCAACGACGATGTCGATGTCGCTCGGCAGATCATCTAGCGAAAGACGACGTATATCGACTGTCTGGGCTTGATGGGAATTGTTCTTGAAGTTGGTTTCATTCGCTGGTCCCCAGAGCTCGTATGAGGTAACAACCTCGACACCAGCCAACCGAAGGCCTAGCGACCAACCCCCGACACCGGAATACAGATCAATTGCCCTCGGGCTCTTAGCTTTCTTCGCCACATCACCCCCCGTTAATGGCTCTATTTGAATAGATCCTCGAAGCGCTTGGCAAGATCCTTTATTGTGCCGCCAGTGTCTTTGGCTCCGTCGGCCGACATTAAGTGTGGCTTTCCGACGAGAGCTGTCCGTTGCTGTCGAGTTTGTTCCGCTGTGCGGAGTCCGTAGATTGCCGTCGGATAGCCGGTCGATAGCGCGACGATATTTGCAGTAAGCGAGTAAAGGCCGGAAGTCTAACGGTTACCTCTAGACTTGGGCTCGTCATCGAGCAAGCGGCCGGGGCTCACGCTAAGAGCTTTGGCAAACTTCTCCACAACCGTGATTGTGGGATTTCTACTGCCGCGTTCGACATCACTCACATAGGTGCGATGGATATCGGCCTGAAAGCCAAACTCCTCTTGAGAAAGGCCCTTGGCCTCCCTTAAGCGCCTGATATTCAGGCCGAGTTTCTTCCGGATATCCATGCCGGAAGCAGGCTTTAGTGCCGCCGATCAGTCTACATGCGATCAGTGACATTTTCTTCTGTGCATTAGCTCTTGGAATTGCTAATTCTTCCCTATGCAGGGGGAAATCGACGCTCACGCTCATACTGCTGTGCTAAAACCGTCGGAGACGCAGATAGGCGCGATCACCGAATGTCTTGTCGCGTCTTACCTCATTGCTGAGTCCAAGGGTCGATTGGCGCCATTTCGCCCCTTCGCCGACGATGACGGCATAGACCTGCTGATATTCGACAAACTTACCGGTAGATCTGTGCCGCTCCAGGTCAAAGCACGAACTGGCACAGATGGAGCGCTCGGACAGACAGCCCAGTTCGATGTGCGGACAAAAACGCTCGCCGATCGGCCGCACATGCATCTCCTGGCAGTTCTGTTCGATTTGAAAACTATGGGCTTCTCCTGCTCTTGGCTCATGTCTTTCGGTACCTTGAAGGCGGTGGCGATCAGCCGGCCAGAGAAACTGGTGATCCGGCCTAACCCGCGAGACGGTACCAAAGACCGCTACGCGCCCTACCGCTGTGGCCATGTGTCGGAGGTTGTCCAGAAGCTCATATGGACGCTCCAGGGCTCTTAGGATACGTCCGGTTGCTATCCGGCGCATATTTGGCCGGAGAATTACTATCGGAGTCCCCTGGCGATCCTTGCAGCTCACGCATGTGCGCGTACGCGCGTGAGGGTGAAGGGGGAAGGCGGTAAAGATCTCCTCGTTGGAGCTTTGCCAACACTGGTATTGAGTAGAATCACGAAATGCCAGGCATTCATTTCCAGACAGCAATTCTGGTTGTCCACTGGCGCCTCCTAAGGTTGTGCGTACAAGGAGAACTAGTCAGGTTACGGTTGAGCTATCCGAGGCTGTCCAGGAGCGTCCGAAACGGCATGGGCGGGCTATTCGTTGCACACGGTCGGCCATCAGCCGGGCTCGCACGTGCGGTTCCCAGTGCGGTACTAAAAAGGCGGCCCGGTGACTATGTGCTTGAATTAGCTGTCTTATCGACGTTTAAGCCGACCAATCCGCAGTCGGAGGGGCGTGAAGCATGCGGCGACCAGGTCATATCCTGACTCCAGCCTTCCAGCTGCTGATGCTAACGTTGCTTTTGCCTTTGCCATTCGCGGTCAGATGTCGCCCGGCGCTCTGTAGAGAGCGCCCGGGACCGACATCTTCGAGCCGGTTTGACATCCCGACCTTGATAAGGTTGGTCTAAGTTCTTGAATAGGTTCAGTCGTCGCGTGACATCCAACGAGTGACATCCGGCGACATCTAGATGCTGCCCTCGATGACATCAGCCCTCTGCACGTTCCACCCTCACGAGGACTACGCCACGGGGATTCGTAGGGTGTGGTTCGAGCCAGATCATCCAGCCGTCATGCTCGACTGCCTTATCGCAACCCTTCGGGATTGCCACGTCGACCCTGCGTCTTGCAGTTTCGGGTGAAACCTTCAGGTGATCAGCGACGGCCTTAATAAGCAAATTTTTCGCATTTCCACCCATGTTGACGGCTATGCCGCGCACCAAGGGCGTATCGAAATCGTCGCTCGCGGACGAAAGCGGTTGAAGCACCGCCGACCACTCGTTAGCCGCCTCCAGCCGGACACCAGACAGCTCGAACTTCATTGCAGCCAGAGGTTCATCGTCTCTCTGATCCTCAACAGTGAAGGAGATGGGGCCCTGCTTATCGGCGCTGCCTCTGATGCTAGTGTCGATTGCACCACGCAGGACCGTCGAACCGCGAGCGCCTCTTGCACCGTCCTTGCCCTCGTGATGCACGAGGAGGACCGAGGCACCAATTTCGGTCCTGATGCGGTCACACCCGGCGACTGAAGCGCCCATATCCTTCTGGCTGTTCTCGTCCCCCGACATGCACCGCGCCAGGGTGTCAAATACGACCAAGTGCCTGCGTCCACCGAGCGCGTCAATGAGTTCGCTAACAACCTTAGGGTTGGGGAGGTCCACCGGCGCAGCGATCAGTTCCCATTGGTTCTCAAGCTCGCGCTCCTCTACGCCTCGCGCCTTCAGCCATGCGGCGACTCGGTCGCGGAGACGAGCGGGTCCGCCCTCGGCAGCGACATAGGTGACGCAGCCCTGTCGCACGGTGAGACCGTGGAACGGGCGACCTGTGGCGACACACAGTGAAAGTTCAAGGGCCCAGAAAGTCTTGCCGACCTTTGGTTGTCCGTAGACCACCGCAAGCCCGCCGTCTGGAATGAGCCGGTTCACGAGCCACCGCGGCGATTTCAGTGACTTCAGCTCAGAGTAACTATGACACTGGAATCTTGGCCACCTCCGCGTCGATGGCGGTTTGATGTCGGGCGCTGGCTCGTCCTTGAAATCGGCCGCTGCGCTGTCGCTGCCTGGACGGTTTTGGCCATATTCAAAGACGTTCGCGACGATTTTTTCCAGGTCTCCGGGCGGCCACGGCGGCTCACAGCGCTCATTGTAGTGTTCAAGCATGAGGTCCAAGGCGACAGCCTCGCTAAGCCCTTTGTCGCGAAGCACACAGGTTACCTGGTACGATGTGTTGTTCCCGTTCTGGCCCTCAAACGCCGGTTCGGCGTCTCGCTCAAGATAGCGCTTTGCCCACGCGATGGCCTCAGCGCCATCGAGGTCAATGGTCGGCTCCTCGTTGCGCTCCTTCCGCTCGCGTGGTTCGCCGATGAGGTTCCCGAGCCAAGTGGGCAACGGCGCAATGCTGCGCCCCTTATCCTTCCACGCGTATCTGCCCTCGTTCCTCCTGGAGGGCGGCAGGAGTACGTATCCTCCATTGCCACCTGAGGCGCGAGTGTCGATACCTCGTCCTATCTTACCGGCCGTTGTCGCGGCAGTTCCGCAGAAATACAAATGTGCCCCGCCGGTTGGCGTCGAAGCGGTGAGCGTAGGAGGCAAGCGACCATGTTCAAGTTCTAGTTGATCGAGTTCGACCCTCCCGTTCTTTCCCTTCTTCATGTCGAGGTCGAGGACGCAAAGGCCGCTCTTCGCGCAGGCCAAACCGATGTTGGCGGTCGGCCATTTTGACCACCAGTCGCGGATCGCTGCCGGATCGGTCGTCGCCGCCAAACCCCATTTCACGAGGGGTTCGTCGTTAGTGCCCGGCTTCAGGGGAAAGATGTGCCATCCCCGTCGGGCGTAGCCGAGAGCCTCGCTCAGAAACAATGTTTTCGCAGGTCCCCCCATTCCGGCAGGGTCCGAGCCGGAGCTGACCATAGAGCTTTCGATTGACGCCGCGACTTCGAGGCTGATCGTCTCGCCGCGATTGACCCGGCTCGCTTCTTCGGGCTGAGCGGCCATCACTCGCCCCCACGCATGAATGCGTCGAGATCGTCCGTATGGTAGCGCACGAAGCGATGCGACCCGTGGAACCGTGGCCCCTTTCCGGTCGCGCGCCAGCTCTTGAGGGTGCCGTTGGTTGTCTTGAGATACTTGGCCGCCTGCTCCGGCGTGAGCCAGGGCGACCGGATGTCCCCTTCGAGCGCACGCTCAATCACGGACTGGAGTTCATCGATGGATGCTGCGACTGCGGGCATAGGACTAGACTCCTTCAACAATCGGCGCAGCGAGTGCGCCGAGGGGTGAAGAGCATCCATCCCGCCGGTCCGGGTTCTCCTTGACGAGCCTCGCCATCCTGATGCGCACCCCCTCTGGTGCGTCTTAGGCGAGGCCCCACACGTCACAACCGCCTCGGTGGAGGGGAAGGAAACCTCCGAGGCCACACCGCCCGGCCAAGTGCTCTATATGGCCGGGACTGCTTCTTTATATCAGCCTACGTCAGCCCGAAAAACCAACATTTGGTGCGGCGCGATTTACCAACCCGAGGAGGTGGTCCGTCACCTTCTGCTGGTATGTGCGGAGGTGCTCAGCGAGATGCCTCTGGTGCACGTAGCCGCCGGACGCGCCAGGAAGCCTCTGGTCGAGCAAAAGCGCGCTCTCGGCGTAGGGCACGTTGGCGGCGATAGACTGCGTGCGCCAGTGGTGGCGGTACTCATGAGGCGAGGGGAGGCCCTCTTCTTTCGGCTCCATTACGCGCCCGCTCTCGCTTGTCGGCGAGGGCCAGAGCCAGCGGCTCGCGATGTGCTCGTCGGCCTCCATCCGCTGGCGGAGCATCTCTGCCATAAAATCGCTGAGCGGGAGTAGGAACGGTCGCCTTGACTTCATGTGCCGGACCTCGACGATTCGACCGGCGACGTCCACGTCGCGGCGCTCGATCGTCAGTAAGGATTCGCGGCGGAGACCCGAAAACATGAAGAAGCGGTGGGCGTCCCGCCTGATGGGCGACAGCTTTTCGGTGCGCGCCCACCATTCCGGCAAGTCTATCTCGCCCACCTCGCGGCGCTTCGTCTGTGGCACCCTGAGGGCAGATACAGGGTTGCTCTCTATCGTCTCGTCTATCCTACGCGCCTCATTCACGAGGAGACGCAGGGTGCGCATCGCCGACGCGGCGGTCGTCTCGCCCGAGCGGCGGCGGATCGAGTCGAAGAGGTCGCGGACTTCCGTCCGCGTGATGTCGGTAACCGCTCGGTTCCTAAGGCTTTTGAGATAGTGGTCCAGATTGTACCGATAACCCGCTATCGAGCGGGGAGAGAGAGCCCGACCGTCGCCGTAACGCTCCATCACCTGAGCGGGCGTAATTCCTGTCTCGGCTGGACCGGCGGTGGGATCCACGCCGGATTGTATTTGGCTCATGAGTTCCTTCGCGCGCCGCCTGGCCTCGCGAAGGCCGATGCGGTCGCAGCGGTCCACTTTCACGCGGACCGTCCGGATGTGGCGGCCGTTGCGGCGCACGTCGCCTTGGACCGCGTAGGTCTTGGTCGTTCGGTGGCACACGACCATCAGGCCCTTGACCTGCTGGTCGCGGTGGATGCCGGAGCCGAGAGGGAGCTCCCGGATGCGGGCCTCCGTCAGATTGAGAACTGCCATGGTCGCCTCGTAAGTACTGCGTTGAGCACCGGGGGGCGGCTATCCTTAGCCGGCCCTACGACAACCATGATGTCGCGTAAGTCCTTGTTGGGGAGCGCTTTACCGCTGAATGTTGGCTCTATGCCAGCCCAGCGTCTCCGGACTCTTAATCAGCGGGTCCCAGGTTCGAGCCCTGGTGCGCCCACCAATTCGCCTCCCGCCGTATGGGCGGGCTCTTCCCCCCGATCCCCGTGACACAATCTGCCGCCATCAGTCCGTCCGCCTGCCGCGACGGGCGCGATCCGGCGCGGCACGGGCGGGCGCAGGACCCGCCGCGTACCAGGGCCCTGCGGCCGTCTCAGACCGCGATCTTCTCCAGCGGAAACAGCCCCAGATGGTGATCAGCGTCGCCGAACAGCGCATCGATGGCCAGCAATGACTTGAAGTAATGGCTGGCGATGTACTCGTCGGTCATGCCGATGCCGCCATGCATTTGCACGCAATCCTGGGCGATGGCCTTGCCGGCGCGGCCGATCTGGACCTTGGCGGCGGCAACCAGGCGGCGGCGTGCCGGCCCGCTTTCCTCCAGCGACAGGGCGGCGGCCAGGGCCAGCGAGATCGATTCCTCCATCATCACGTACATGTCGACCAGCCGGTGCTGCATCACCTGGAACGAACCGATCGGCCGGCCGAACTGCTTGCGCGTGCGCAGATAGTCGGACGTCGTCTCGTAGGCGCCGGCCATGGCGCCCACCGACTCGGCGCAGACCGCCGCGATCGCCGTGTCCACCGCCTGCTCCAGATCGGGCAGGGCGCGGTCGCGCGTCCCCAGCAGCATCGAGCCGTCGACATGCAGGTTCTGGAAGGTGATCTGGGCCGCGGCGCGGCCGTCATAGGTGGAATGCGGCACGACCTCCATCCCGGGCTGGCGGTTGGGCACCAGGAAGAGGCTCAATCCTTCGGTATCCATGCGACCGCCGGCGGTGCGCGCCAGCACGATCAGGCTGTCCGCCGCGCCGCCGTCCAGCACCGTGCTCTTGCGGCCATCGAGCCGGAAACCGTTTCCGTCCGGCCGTGCCGTGGTCTGCACGTCGTTCAGGTCGTAGCGCGCTGTCGGCTCGGTCGCGGCGAGGGCCACGCGATGCTCGCCCGCGATCAGCGACGGCAGCAATTCGCGCTGCTTCGCATTGCCCAGCCGCGCGATCGTCTGTCCGCCGATGACTACGGAGGACAGGAACGGCACCGGCAGCAGGGCGCGGCCGAGGGCGTTCATGATCAGCATGGTTTCCAGCGCGCCGCCGCCCAGCCCGCCATGGTCCGGATCGATGCCGACGCCAAGCCAGCCCAGCTCGGCAAGCTGCCGCCACAGCTCGGGCGGGCAGCGATGGGGATCGGCGATCACCTTCTTGCGCCACTCGATGCCTTTGTCGCCGCCGAAGATCTTTTCGGCGCTTTCCGCGAGCAGCCTCTGCTCTTCCGTCAGTCCCGGAATCATCCCAGCCGTCCCATCCCCAAAACCTGTTTGGCCAGCACCTCGTGCTGCACTTCCGAAGAACCGGCCGCGATGGTGTAGCCGCGGCCGAAGAATTTCTGTGGCGCCATCGCCGATCCGTAGAACGGCTCCAGCGATTCGATTTCGTCCTCATTTCCCTCATAGGCGAAGGGCAGCCCGTGCGGCCCCACCGCTTGCAAGAGCAGATCGTGCATCTCCTGGAACACCTGGCTGCCGCGCAGCTTGAGGATCGACGTTTCCGGTCCCAGAGTTTCGCCGGCGGCAAGCCGCGCCAGGCAGCGCAGCACGGTGTACTGCACCGCCATGACGTGGATCTCCGCTTCCGCCACGCGGCGGCGGAACCAGTCCTGTTCGATCAGCGGCCTGCCGCCGGGTTTCTCCAGCGCCGCGACTTCTTTCAGCCGCGCCAGGCGGCCCAGGCTCTCGCCGTAGCGCGAGGCGTTCAGGCGCTCGAACTGCAGCAGCGACTTGGCGATGGTCCAGCCCTGGTTCTCCTCGCCGACGCGGTCGGCGACCGGCACTTCGACGTTGTCGAAGAAGACCTGGTTGAAGTGATGCCGCCCGTCGGTCGAGATGATCGGCCGCACCGTCACGCCCGGCGATTTCATGTCGATCAGCAGGAAGGAGATGCCCTGCTGCGGCTTGACCTCGGTGTCGGTGCGCACCAGGCAGAAGATGCGGGTGGCCCAATGGGCGAACGAGGTCCAGATCTTGGAGCCGTTGACCACGTATTTGTCGCCCTGGCGGACGGCGCGGGTGCGCAGCGAGGCCAGATCGGAGCCCGATTCCGGCTCCGAATAGCCCTGGCACCACCAGTCCTGCGAGGCCAGCAGGCGCGGCAGGTAGCGCTGCTTCTGGTCCTCGCTGCCGAAGCGGATCAGGATCGGGCCAACCATCTTGTAGTTGAAGAGGTGGACCGGCGGACAGAAGCTGGTGTGATACTCTTCCTCGTAGATCCAGCGCTGCATCGGGGTCCAGCCGGTGCCGCCATGTTCCTTCGGCCAGTTCGGCACCAGCCAGCCCTTCTCGATGAGGATTTCGTGCCAGGCCTGCAACTGGTCCTTGGTGAACGGGCGGCCGTCGCGAACCTGGTCCCGCAGCTTGGGCGGCACTTTCGCGCGCAGAAAGCCGCGAACCTCCTGCCGGAATTCCTTGTCGGCAGGGCTGGGCGTAAAGATCGTGTTGAGCATGATGTTGACCCGGTCTGACGCGGGCGCTGGAAACGGAGCCAATTCACTGCCGCCCGCGCGATCGCAGGCGTAATTGCCGAGAGGAAGCCCGGATTGTTCCGATATGCGCACAAATGACGACGCCGCGCTCGACCTTCCTCCTCTTCATTCCAGTCCGGATTTATCCGTTTAACGAACCATACTCACCCTGATTAGTCATCCTAATTTGTGCCGGAATCGGCGGGCATTGGCGTCGTTTCGCTATGGCTTCGCCTGGATGCGGGGAAAAAATTCCAACCTCCATTTGCAATTCCCGACGTGATGAAAGAATGCCGATTGCAGCCTTCGCTCATGGACGGCGGAGGGCAGGCCTTGCGACTATTCGAGCCTTCAGGCGACCCGTCGCTTGGGAATGTGAACGTCTATTGCGACGGAGTGATGGAGAGCAGCGCGACTGTCTGTGGCGCGTTCAACGCGCACCATGAGGTCGAGGCCAGCGCGGCGGCCTTGGCGTTGATGCGGGCGTATTCGTCCGGCCGCGCGCTCCAGTGCTCGGCCGCCCGGCGCAGCGCGGCGTAGGAGGGCTCGCGCTGGCGGCGCTGGGCGCCGGGCCAGTGCATCTCCAGCGTGTAGTAGATCAGCCAGTGTTCGTAATCCTCGTCGGGGGCGAGGTCCTGGTACTTCCACATCGATTCGTCGATCAGGTCGAGCGTGCGGTGGATGAGGCCGTGGAACAGGCTGGTCTCGTCGTGCGCGCGCACGTCGATGCGCCGGCTGCCGAAACTGTACTGTTCGAACCGGCCGGCGCGACGCGATTGCCGCTCGCTCCAGATGTTGATGAAGCGCGGATCGATCGCCGCCTGCACCAGCGGCACGTGCGCCGTCTCGCGGCACAGGCGCGGATAGTCGAAGCCGGGAGGCGGGGCGTAGGTCTGCGCCTTCGTCGCCGCGATCGCGCCGAGCATCAGGCCCGTCATTGCGAGCGCCTGCACAACCAGACGACGAAGCATTCGCATGCTTCCAGTCGAAAGCAGGCGGGCTTCCCAGTCCAACGCGCGTCGGTCTCATACGCTTTAGCGTGGTTGCGAATCGCGAACTATCACAGCAGATAGGCAAGCGCGTGCGACGACAGCCGAACGGAATACGCGTCTTGCAAAGCAACGGCGCGCTGGGCAAAGTCAGCGTCATGCAACTCTCTTCATTGCAAGTCGCGACGCACTGACATGGGCGCATTGGACGGCGTGCTGGTCGTTTCCGTCGAGCAGGCGGTGGCGGCTCCCTATTGTTCGGTGCGGCTGGCCGATGCCGGCGCGCGCGTCATCAAGATCGAACGGCCCGAGGGCGACTTCGCCCGCCACTACGACAAGGCGGTAAACGGCGAGAGCGCCTATTTCGTCTGGCTCAACCGCGGCAAGCAGTCGGTCGTGCTCGACTTCAAGCAGCCGGACGACCGGCGCCTGCTGCAGCATCTGCTGGCGCAGGCCGACGTTTTCATTCAGAACCTGGCGCCGGGCGCGGCCGAGCGCGCCGGCTTCGGCTCGGCGGCGCTGCGCCAGGCCAATCCAAGGTTGATCACCGTCGACATCACTGGCTACGGCGATTTCGGACCCTATCGCCATCGCCGCGCCTACGACCTGCTGGTGCAGGCGGAAAGCGGCGTCGCCTCCATCACCGGCACGCCCGATGCGCCGGGGCGCATCGGCGTGTCGGCCACCGATGTCGGCTGCGGCATGTACGCCCATGCCGCCGTGCTGGAGGCGCTGCTGGAACGCGCCCGCACCGGCGTTGGCCGCGGCATCGAGGTGTCGCTGTTCTCGGCCATGGCCGAGTGGATGACCGTACCGTTGCTGCATCGCGACTACGACGGCAGCGACTGGCCGCGGGTCGGCCTGACGCATCCCAAGATTGCGCCCTATGGCGCCTATACCGCCGCCGATGGCGTCCAGACCCTGCTGGCGGTGCAGAACGACAAGGAGTTCGTGCGGCTGTGCGCCGCCTTCGGCCATCCCGAATGGGCCGAGGACGAGCGCTACCGCACCAACCTGGCGCGCAATGCCAACCGCGACCAGGTCGACGCCATGGTCGGCGGCGCCATTGCCGCGATGGCGACCGGTGAACTGATGCGGCGGCTGGAGGAGGCGCAGATCGCTTATGCGCGGGTCAGCACCGTGGCCGATCTGAGCCGGCATCCGCAATTGCGTCGGACCGAGATCGCCGGCGTCAACGGGCCGGTCTCGGTGCCCGCCCTGGCCGCCAGCTATGGCGGGGCGCCCGCGAAGCTGGGCAAGGTGCCGGCGCTGGGCGAACACACGGACATGGTGAAGCGGGAGTTTGGGTGATGGGCGAGGCGGCGGTGGACCTGAAGAGCTATATCGGGCGGCGGATCGAGGTCGAGGATGTCGCCGACCTGCGCTCGATGCGCAAGCTCCATGCCGCGCTCGACCGCGCCGAGCCGCCACCGCAGGAGGGCGACGAGGTGCCGCCGGCCTGGCACTGGATGTGGTTCAACGCCACCGATCGACATTCCGCCCTGGGTCGTGACGGCATTGCCGCCAGCAAGGGCGGGTTCATGCCGCCCTCGCCGCTGCCGCGCCGCATGTGGGCCGGCAGCCAGCTCGTGGTGCACCGGCCGCTGCTCGTGGGCCAGCGCCTCCGCCGCGTGGCGGAGATCGTCAGTGCGGAGGAGCGCCAGGGCAAGAGCGGCCGGCTGGTGTTCGTCGGCCAGAAATTCTCCATTCACGCCGGCGATGCGCTGGCGATCGAGGAGAATTTCCAGTCCGTGTTCCGCGAGGATCCCAAGCCCGGTGCGCCGGTGGTCGAACCGCCCGCTGCGCCGCAGGACGCGCAATGGACGCGCACGATCGACCCCGATCCGGTGCTGCTGTTCCGCTATTCCGCCGTCACCTATAACGGCCATCGCATCCATTACGACCGGCCCTACACGACCCAGGTCGAAGGCTATCCCGACCTGATCGTGCACGGCCCGCTGACCGCCACCTTGCTGATGGAGCTGGCGCGCGACAGCCATCCGGGTCGGCGCATCGCCGGCTACAGCTTCCGCGCCGTAAGCCCGCTCTACAGCCCGGCGAAATTCACCATCGCCGGCAAGCCGGGCGCGGACGGCCGCAGCGCCACGTTCTGGGCCGCCAATCCGCAAGGGCGGCTGGCCATGCAGGCGGATGTCGCCTTTGCCTGACGAAGAACCCGCCGGCGCGGCCGCTGGAGCCGCGCCATGAATTCGGGTCTGCGGTTCGCGCTGTTCTTTTCCGCCTTCTTCTTCACCAACGGCTTGATGCTGGCCTTCTGGCCGGTCTGGCTCAGCGATCGCGGGCTGGATGCGGCGGCCATCGGCACGCTGCTGTTCGCCGCGCAATGGATCAAGGTCGGCGGCACTCTGGCCAGCGGCGATCTGGCCGACCGCTTCGGCCGCGCCCGCCCGGTGGTGCTGGCGCTGTCGCTGGGTGGGGCCGGCGCCATGGCGCTGTTCGGACTGGCCGAAGGCTACTGGCTGCTGCTGGCCCTGACCCTGCTGTGGGGCCTGACCTGGCCCGGCATCCTGCCGGTGGTCGACGGCCAGGCCATGCAGGCCTCGATGCGCGAGGGCTTCGACTATGGCCGCGCCCGCCTGTGGGGCTCGGTGACCTTCATCGCCGCCACGGTGGGCGGCGGCTACCTGCTGCAGACGGGCGGCAGCGACGCCATCCATGCCGCGATCCTGACCGCCACCGTCGCCACCGCGCTGGCGGCGATTCTGCTGCCCTCCGGCGCCGCCAGCGGCCAGGCGAGGCGGGCGGGCAGGGGCATGATGCTCGACCTGCTGCGCGACCGGAACTTCCGGCTGTTCATGCTGGCCGGCGGTGCCATCCAGGTCAGCCATGCCGCCTATTATGGTTTCGGCACGCTCGACTGGCGCGCCAAGGGGCTGGACGACAGCGCCATCGGCCTGCTCTGGGCCATGGGCGTGGTGGCGGAGATCGTCCTGTTTGCGCTGGGACGGCGGCTGGCCGAGCGCATCGGCGTGCTGCGCCTGTTGGTGATCGCGGCCGTCGCCGCGCTTCTGCGCTGGACGGTCACGCCGTTCATCGACGCGTTCCTGCCGCTGCTGGCGATCCAGGCCCTGCACGCTCTGACTTTCGGCGCCACGCATCTGGCGGCGATGATGTTCATCCAGCGCTACGTGCCGATCGGCGCCACCAGCTCGGCGCAGGCGCTCTATGCCGCGCTGCCGATCGGGCTGGGCATGGGGCTGGCGATGATGCTGTCCGGCCTGCTCTACGAGCGCGTCGCCGGCTACGCCTACCTGGCCATGGTGGCGCTTGCCGTGCTGTCGCTGCTGGCGACCGCGCTGCTGGCCAGGAGCTGGCGCGGCGAGGGCGTAGCGTTTAGCGCGAGCGGCCGCGGGCGGTGACCGGCCAGATGTCGATCAGCGTGTCGCCTTTCACCACGTGATAGGCCTCGTAGAGATTGACGGTGGGATCGCAATGCGGCGGCTGGCAGGTGATGATGCTGCCCACCGGCAGGCGCGCGCCTTCGGGCAGGATCACCGCGCCGTACTCGTCGCCGAAAAAGCGGAAGGACGCGCCTTGCGGCGCGCCGCCCAGCAGCACCGGCTTCGGCCCGTCGGTGGCGAAGGCCTTGAGACCGGCATCGGCGGTCGCCAGCCCGGGCTTGTTGGCGCTGATGATGGTGCTGTCGATCTGCAGCGCCTGGCGGAAGGGGCGGCTGGCGTCGCCGCGCAGATCGACCGCATCGTATTGCGTGTCCATGAACACGTAGGAGCCGACCTGCAGCTCGGTGAAGACGCCCTGCGTGGCGTCGATCTGGTGCGTGCCGGTGCCGCCGCCGGTAACGATGGCGGGCGGCAACCCCGCCTGCCGCAATTCGTTGACCAGCCGCGCCAGCCGCGCGGTCTCCTCCAGCACCGATTTCAGCCGCTCGGCATGGGCTTCGACGTGCTGCAGCCGGCCGGAATAGAACTGCACGCCGGCGAAATGCAGCCCCTTGGCGTCCGCAATGCGTCTGGCCAGCGCGATCACGTCGGCGTCGTTCCAAACGCCGGTGCGATGCATGCCGGGGTCGATGTCGAGAATGACGGAGAGTTTTTGATCTGCGGCGGCCGCGGCGCGATCGAGCGCGTCGATGTTGCCGGCATCGTCGGCCACGACCGACAGGCCGCGCGTGCGCGCGTTCAGCGCCACCAGCCGCTCGATGCCCTGTGGCGTCACCACCGCCGAGGTGACGTGCAGCCCGCCGATACCGGCTTCCGACAAGGCCTCCGCCTCGCCCAGCTTGGCGCAGCACACGCCCAGCGCCCCGGCTGCGATCTGGCGGCGAGCGATGTCGGCGGATTTGTGCGTCTTGGCGTGCGGGCGCAGCGCCACCTTGTGCTGGCGCGCGAACGCGGCCATGGCGGCAATGTTGAAGTCCAGGGCCTCGATATCGACGATCAGCGCCGGCGTGTTGAGCTGTCGGCGCGAGCCCTGTCTGCCGATCAGGTCGCCATGCAGGCGCAGCGCTTCGAGCATCAGATCACGATCACGTCGGGGCCGGGGCTTTCGGCATAGAGCGCTTCGACCAGGGGAGCGCGCCGTTCCAGCGTCGCCCGCTGGTTGATGTAGCCCTTGTCGGTCAGCTCGTTGCCGTCGATCGAGGCCGGCTCGGTCAGGAACAGGGCGCGGCGGATCTGGAAGCTGGAACCCGGATTCTCCGCGTTGTGCTGGCGCAGACCCTGGCGCAGCGTCTCGATCACCTTCGGCTGGCGCACCAGTTCTTCGACCGGCATTTTCTCGTCGCCGACCAGTTGCCGGCAGGCGAGAATGTTGGGCCAGGCCATGATCGCCACGTAGTCCTTGTCCTGCCCGGCGATGATGGCGTCCTGCACCACCGGCGTGGCGGCGGCGATGATCGCCACCCGCAGCGAGCCGACATGCACGAACGTGCCGCTGGTCAGCTTGAAGTCCTCGACCACGCGGCCCTTGAACACCAGCCCTTGCGCGGGATCGGCGGGATCGACGAAGTCGCCGGCGTCGCCGATCTTGTAGAAACCTTCCTCATCGAACATCTGCGCCGTCAGCTCGGGCTGCTTGTAGTAGCCCGGCGTGACGGTGATGCCGCGCAGGCGCAGCTCGTATTTCGATCCGGCCGGCACCATCTTCAGCTCGACGCCGGGGAAGGGCAGGCCGATCAGCCCGACTCTCTCGGTCTCCCAGTAGGTGGCGGTCGCCGTCGGCGCGGTCTCGGTCGAGCCCCAGCCGGTGCCGAACAGCAGCCGGTGGCCGGTGTACTTGACGGCCAGCGCCTGCATGCGTTCATAGAGATCGTCCGGCAGGGTGGCGCCGCCATAGGCCAGCGAGCCCAGCTGCCGGAAGAAGCTGCGGCACAGCGCCTCGTCCTTCTCCAGCGCCGCGGCCAGCGCGGCGTAACCGGCCGGCACGTTGCTGTAATAGGTCGGCGAGACCTCGCGCAGGTTGCGCAGCGTCTCCTCGAACATGCCGGGAATGGGCTTGCCGTCGTCGATATAGACCGTGCCGCCATCGGCCAGCAGGCCGTGGAAACTGGAATTGCCGCCCATGGTGTGGTTCCACGGCAGCCAGTCGAGCATGACCGGGATCGGGTCCTCCGGCCGGCGCGGGCGCACCTGCTTGCCCATGATCACGTTGGCGCACATCATCTCCTGGGTGTTGATGACCGCCTTGGGCATGCCGGTGGAGCCGGAGGTGAACAGGAACTTGCCGATGGTCTTGGGGCCGATGCCGGCGATCGAGCGTTCGACCTCGGGACCGGGGTTGGTCGCCAGCAGGTCGGCATAGGCGGTGGACCTGACGCCATCCGGCGGTGCCTCGACATGCACCACCTCGCAGCGCGACAGGTCGAGCGCCTGCAGCGCCCGCTCGAAAGGCGGGCCGTTCTGCACCATGACCAGCCCTGGCTCCAGCAGCTCGAAGACGTATTTGAGTTTCTTGTGGTCCTGGCTGGCCAGCGAATAGGCCTGCGACACCGGGGCGGCCGGCACTTGCGCCTGCATCGCCGCCATGACCATAAGCGCCTGCTCGATCGAGTTGCCGCTGAGGATCATCACCGGCCGGCTCTGATCCAATCCCCGGTTGAGCAGGGCCTGGGTCAGCGCGTCGACCTGCCGCTTGGCTTCGCCATAGGTGACTTTCAGCCATTCCCGTCGCGGCCCGCGCCGCTGCGCCAGCCACACCTGGTCGGGCCGCTCCTGCGCCCAGCGCGCCAGATAGGCCGGAATGTGCCGCTCGTAGGGCGCCAGCTTGTGCCGCGAGCGCAGGATGATCACCCCGTCGGCGCGCCGTTCGACCTCGATGTCGCGCGGCAGGAACTCGATTTTCTTGAACGGCGGCTTGGCAATGACGTTCATGGGGCTCCCGGGGGCAAATCCGCACTGCGGATTTCGTTTTTTCTTCTTTGCCGAAAGGGTAAGTCCCCTTGCGTCGAACGCGCAAGGGAAAGCGCCGGAAGCCGTTGAACCGCCTTTCATATGGAGTAAGGTGCCGCCGATTTCCGGCCGGCCGGTGGACGCCCCGCAAGTGGACGTCCCACAAGTGGACGCCCCACAGGGGGGCGGGCATAATCCCGGCGCAGACAGGAGGAAACGATGGATTTCGAATATTCGGATCGGACCAAGGAGCTGATCGAGCGCGTCCAGAAGTTCATGGACGACGTGATCTACCCCGCCGAGCACGTCTTTCACGAGCAGCTCGAGGCCGGCAAGGACCGCTGGCAGTTGCCGCCGGTGATGGAGGAACTGAAGGCCGAGGCCAAGAAGCGCGGCCTGTGGAACATGTTCCTGCCGCCCAACAAGGACGGCGACACCCACGGCACCATCGGCCTGACCAATCTGGAATACGCGCCGATCTGCGAGATCCTGGGCCGTTCGCACATCGCCTCCGAGGCGATGAACTGCTCCGCCCCCGATACCGGCAACATGGAAGTGCTGGCCCGCTACGGCACGGCGGAGCAGAAGGAGAAGTGGCTGAAGCCGCTGCTCAACGGCGAGATCCGTTCCTGCTTCGCCATGACCGAGCCGGCCGTCGCCTCCTCCGACGCCAAGAACATTTCCGCCAGCATCACGCGCGACGGCAACGACTACGTCCTCAACGGCCGCAAGTGGTGGTCCTCGGGCATGGGCGATCCGCGCTGCAAGATCCTCATCTTCATGGGCAAGACCGATCCCAAGGCCCCGGCCTACCAGCAGCAGTCGATGATCCTGGTGCCGTCCGACACGCCGGGCATCAAGATCGAGCGCATGCTGCACGTGTTCGGCTACGACGACGCGCCGCACGGCCATGCCGAGGTCAGCTACACCAACGTGCGCGTGCCGAAGGAGAACATGATCCTGGGCGAGGGCCGCGGTTTCGAGATCGCGCAGGGCCGCCTGGGGCCGGGCCGCATCCATCACTGCATGCGCTCGATCGGCGCGGCGGAGCGGGCGCTGGAGCTGGCGATCAAGCGCGCCAAGAGCCGCACCGCCTTCGGCCAGAGCATCGCCGAGATGGGCGTGACCAAGCACTGGATCGCCGAATCGCGCATGGAAATCGACCAGGCCCGCCTGCTGGTGCTGCGCGCGGCCTGGATGATGGACAAGGTCGGCAACAAGGCCGCCCGCAAGGAAATCGCCATGATCAAGGTGGTGGTGCCCAACATGTCGACCCGCGTCATCGACCGCTGCCTGCAGCTCCACGGCGCCGGCGGCGTCAGCCAGGAATTCCCCCTGGCCTTCATGTTCGCCCATCAGCGCACCCTGCGCCTGGCCGACGGTCCGGACGAGGTGCATCGCGACCAGGTGGGCCGCCTGGAAATCTCGCGCTGGAACTAATCGGCGCGCTGGAAACGCAAACGGCGGCCCGCGGGCCGCCGTTTTTCTTTGTGCCCGGCTCCCGGCGGCGCGGCCCGGTTTTCAGGGCTTCGCGTATTTCTTCATCAGCGCGTTGAAGTCCGGGTTCTTCGTCTTCGGCTCGGCATAGGCGAAGCTGCCCTCGTCGCGGATGGCCCGCAGCGCGTCGCGGGCATGGGCGTAGGCGGCGATCATCAGGCTGCCGCCGATGCTGACCCGGCGCACGCCCAGCTTCTGCAGCTCGGAGAGATTGGGCGCCGCCTTGCTGCCGAAACCGCCCAGGATGTTCAGCGGCGCTTTTATGCCGGCCGCCAGCCTGCCGATGGTCGCCGCTTCCGGCGGCAGCGGCACGAACACCGAGCCGGCGCCGGCTGCGGCATAGGCATTGCCGCGGCGGATCGCTTCCTCGACGTTCTGCTCCGCCGTGCCGAACTTGGCCAGGAACGGGTCGGTGCGGGCATTGAGGATGAAAGGCAGGCCGCTCTGGCGCGCCGCTTCGGCGCCGGCCTTGATGCGGGCCACCGACCGGTCGAAATCGAACAGCTTGCCGGTGGCCGGGTCGGCATCCTCGATGTTGCAGCCGACGGCGCCAGCCTCGATCGCCTGCCGCACCGTCAGGGCGACGTCTTCCGGGTTGGGGCCGTAGCCGGCCTCCAGGTCGGCCGACAGCGGTACGTCGAAACGCGGCGCCATCTCGCGCACGATCGCCATCATGCGGTCGCGGCCGGTGTATTCGTGGTCAGGCAGGCCCAGGGTGAAGGCCATGCCGGCCGAGGTGGTGGCGATGGCCTTGAAGCCTTCCTCGACGGCAATGGCCGCGCTGGGGATGTCCCAGGCATTGGCGAGCACGAAAATGCCGCTGCGGTGCAGGGCGGCGAATTCTTCGGCCTTTTCCTTCTGCGATTTCGCCATGTCGTTTCCTTCCATCTCCTGTGGCTGGCCGACAGCCTCGGGTATCGGGGCACGGCCTGTCCACTGCAGAACGGAATGGGTGGGTTGAAAACGACGCGCAGGCGGAATGCCGGCGATTGCCGGCCCCACAGCCTCGCCAGAGCGGGCTTTTCCGGCCTGGAACTCGGTGCTAGCTTGCCGCCCGATCGCGTTAAATCGGCGCGGAAAGTCGAGGAGGAAGCGGCCATGAAGCAGATCGGGCATTTCGTCGGCGGCAAGGAAGTGGCCGGCAAGTCGGGCCGTAAGGGCGACGTCTTCAACCCGGCCACGGGCGAGAAGACCGCCGAGGTCGCGCTGGCCAGCACGGCGGAGCTGAACGAGGCGGTCGAAGTGGCGAAGAAGGCGCTGCCGGGCTGGGCCGGTACCCCGCCGCTGGCCCGCGCCCGCGTCCTCTTCCGGTACAAGGACCTGATCGAGAAGCATCACGACGATCTGGCCCGCGCCATCACCGTCGAGCACGGCAAGACCTTCGACGACGCCAAGGGCGAGGTGGTGCGCGGGCTGGAAGTCATCGAATTCGCCTGCGGCATCCCGCATCTGCTGAAGGGCGACTTCACCGAGAACGTCTCCGGCGGCATCGATTCCTATTCGATGCGCCAGCCGCTGGGCGTGGCGGCCGGCATCACGCCGTTCAACTTCCCCGCCATGGTGCCGATGTGGATGTACACCATGGCGATCGCCACGGGTAACACCTTCATCCTGAAGCCGTCGGAGAAGGATCCGGGCGTGTCGCTGATGCTGGCGGAACTGTTCATCAAGGCCGGCGGCCCGCCGGGCGTGCTGAACGTGGTGCAGGGCGACAAGGAGGCGGTTGACGCCATTCTGACCCATCCCGACATCGCCGCCGTCAGCTTCGTCGGCTCGACCCCGGTCGGCCGCTACATCTACCACACCGGCACCGCGCACGATAAGCGCGTGCAGGCGCTGTGCGGCGCCAAGAACCACATGGTGATCATGCCCGACGCCGACATCGACCAGGCGGCCGATGCGCTGATCGGCGCTGGTTACGGCGCGGCGGGCGAGCGTTGCATGGCGGTTTCGGTGGCCGTCGCCGTCGGCAATGTCGGCGACAAGCTGATCGAAAAGCTGGCGCCGCGCGTCTCCAGCCTCAAGGTCGGCCCCGGCCTCGATCCGCAGTCGGAGATGGGCCCGCTGATCTCGGCCCAGCATCGCGACAAGGTGAAGGGCTATGTCGACACTGGTGTGAAGGAAGGCGCCAAGCTGGTGGTCGACGGCCGCGACCTGCGTCTCCAGGGTTACGAGGACGGCTATTTCATGGGCGGCTGCCTGTTCGACAACGTCACCACCGACATGACGATCTACAAGGAAGAGATTTTCGGCCCGGTGCTGTCGGTGGTGCGCGCCGACAATTTCGACAGCGCGGTGAAGATGGTGAACGAGCACCAGTTCGGCAACGGCACCGCGATCTTCACCCGCGACGGCGACGCCGCCCGCGCCTATGCCAGCTCGATCAAGATCGGCATGGTCGGCGTGAATGTGCCGATCCCGGTGCCGATGGCGTTCCATTCCTTCGGCGGCTGGAAGGCCTCGGCCTTCGGCGACATGGGCATGTTCGGCATGGAAGGCGTGCGTTTCTTCACCAAGCTGAAGACCGTCACCGCCCGCTGGCCCACCGGCATCCGCGCCGGCGCCGAATTCGTGTTCAAGGCCCGGTAGCAAAAGAACGAAGATTTTCAAAGGACAGGCGGCTGCGGCCGCCTGTTTTCATTCCCTTAAATCACATTGTTGAATGTGATAAAGTTTTATTTATCAATTTAATAAGTAAATTTGACTTCCCATCGTCATGGGGTTGTGGAGAATAGGAGCTGGTCGAACCGATATCCGGCGGGCCCGCGGTGATTTGACAAAAGCAGCTTGCGCCGCGTCACCAAACGCTAAAGCGCCACGAAGGCTTCTTCGTGGTTTGATCCGGACCGAGGGGAGGAGCCTGTGCGAGCGACCTGTACCGGCATGCGTTGAGTATCGGGCAATGCACCGGCATTGCGGTTTTTCGTGCGGGCCGATCGATCGGCCAAGCCTGTCCCTCACTGTAAAGGAGCTTTCAATGTTCATATCCAAGTTGCGCATTCTCGCTTTGGCGGCGGCTGCCTTCGCCTTCACCGGCGCGGCCGTGGCCAGCGACATTCCCAAGGAGCCGCTAGTCAGCACCGAGTGGCTGGAAAAGAACCTCAGCAACCCGAACATCCGGGTGATCGAAGTCAGCGTCAATCCCGGCGTCTACGAGAAGGGACATATTCCCGGCGCCGTGAACTTCGTCTGGCACACCGACCTGAACGACAAGGTCCGCCGCGACATCGTCAGCCAGGAGAATTTCGAGGCCCTGCTGTCGGCGGCCGGCGTCGGTCCCGACACCACCGTCGTGCTCTACGGCGACACCAATAACTGGTTCGCCGCCTGGGGCGCCTGGGTGTTCGACATCTACAACGTGCCCAACGTCAAGCTGCTCGACGGCGGCCGCAAGAAGTGGGAGGCGGAGAACCGCATCCTCGACAACAAGGCGCCGCAGCACAAGCAGACCAATTTCAAGGTCGCCAAGGTTAACAAGGAACTGCGCGCGCGGCTGTCCGACGTGGTGGCCGTGGCCGAGGGAGCCAAGGACGTCAAGTTGATCGACATCCGTTCGGCCGACGAGTTCACCGGCAAGGTGATCGCGCCGCAGGGCGTGCAGGAACTGGCGATCCGCGCCGGCCATGTGCCGACCGCCGTCAACGTGCCGTGGGTCCGCGCCGTCAACGAGGACGGCACCTTCAAGTCGGTCGAGGAGCTGAAGAAGCTCTATGCCGGCGTCGGCGTCGACGGCAGCAAGCCGATCATCACCTATTGCCGCATCGGCGAGCGTTCCAGCCACACCTGGTTCGCGCTCTCCAAGCTGCTGGGCTACAACGTCGCCAACTACGACGGCTCGTGGACCGAGTACGGCAACGCCGTCGGCGTGCCGGTCAACAACCCGACCGGCACCATCTGGTCCGGCAAGTAAACTCCGATCCCTCGCGATGTCGGCGGCGCGTCCCACGCGCCGCCGATTTCTTTTCCGCCGCCGATTGGGCAAGATCGGGCATGTCTTCGCGATTTCTGGTGGCCGGCGGCATCGCGCTTGCAGCGCTTGCCGCCGCCGTTTTCCTCTCCGCCCGGCCGGGCGATGGCGCGGCCCTCTCGCTGTCGCTGGTGCTGGGCCTGGCGCTGGGCTTCGCCTTCCAGCGCAGCCGCTTCTGCTTTTTCTGCCACGCGCGCGACTTCATCGAGCGGCGCGATCCGCGCGGCCTGCTCGCCATCGTCCTGGCGCTGGCGATCGGCGCCGCCGGCTATCACTTCCTGTTCGGCGCCTGGCTGCCCAAGCCGATCCCGCCACGCCTGCCGCCCGACGCCTTCATCGGTCCCGTTTCCTGGGTGCTGGGGCTGGCGGGGCTTGTGTTCGGCCTGGGCATGGCGGTGTCCGGCTCCTGCATCAGCGCCCATCTCTACCGCCTGGGCGAGGGCGCGCCGGCCTCGCCCTTCGCCCTGATCGGCGCGGTGGTCGGGCTCGGGCTGGGTTTCTTCACCTGGAATTCGCTCTATCTGCTGGCTATCGCCGGAGCGCCGTCGCTGTGGCTGCCGCATTTCCTGGGCTATGGCGGCTCGCTGCTGCTGGAGATCGGGATACTCGCCGCATTGGCGCTGTGGCTGATGCGCTATCTGCCGGCGACGGCGGAAGCTGCGCTGCCGGCGCGCAGCCTGGGCGAGCGGCTGGGGCGGCTGTTCGAGGGCCGCTGGCCCTACTGGACCGGCGGCGTGGTGGTCGGCGTGATCGGCTTCGCCATCGTGCTGCGCCTGCCGCCGCTGGGCGTGACCGCGGCCCTGTCGGCGGCGGCGCGCGAAGGCGGCAATGCGCTGGGGGCGCTGCCGCAGCGGCTGGAAGGCCTCGACATTCTGAAGGGCTGCGCCACGCTGATCCAGTCCGGCCTGCTGTCACCCAACCTGATGCTGATCCTGGGCATCGTGCTGGGCGGCTTCGTCGGCGGCATTGCCGCGCGCCAATTCACCCCGACCATGCCGCAGCCGCGCGACGTGGCCCGCGGTCTTATCGGTGGCACCCTGCTGGGCTGGGGCGCGACCACGGCGCTGGGCTGCACCATCGGCACCCTGCTGTCGGGCATCATGGCCGGCGCCGTCTCGGGCTGGATCTTCGCGGTCACCGCCTTTGCCGGCGTCTGGCTGGGCCTGCTGCTGCTGCCGCGCGTGGCGCCCGCCCTGGCGCCGCGTTGACGGGTTTCCGCCGTCGGCCTGATTTGCTCTAGGATGGAGCAAACGCCGCGAGGACATCCCATGATCGCCACCATTCTCACCCCCCGCCTGATCCTGATCGGCGGCGGCGCCATCGGCCAGGCGGCCGACGCCCTGGCCCAGATCGGCGGCACCAGGCCGCTGATCGTCACCGACAAGTTCATGGAGACCAGCGGCAAGCTCGCGGCCCTCACCGACGTTCTCGACCGGGCGGGCGTGAAATGGACCGTCTTCTCCGACACGGTCGAGGATCCCACCACCGACATCATCGAAGCCGGCGTGGCGCAGCTCAAGGCGGGCGCCTATGACAGCCTGGTAGCACTTGGCGGCGGCTCGCCGATCGACACCGCCAAGGCGATTTCGGTGCTGGCCGCCAATGGCGGGCGGATGCGCGACTACAAGGTGCCCAACCCGATCCCGAAGCAGGGCCTGCCACTGCTGGCGATCCCGACCACGGCCGGTACCGGCTCGGAGGTGACCAGGTTCACCATCATCACCGACACCGAGACCGACGAGAAAATGCTGATCTCCGGCCTGGCCTGTCTGCCGGTTGCCGCCATCGTCGATTACGAGCTGACCCTGACCAAGCCGTTCCGCCTCACCGCTGACACCGCCATCGACAGCCTGACCCACGCCATCGAGGCCTATGTCAGCCGCAAGGCCAACCTGCATTCCGACGGGCTGGGGCTGAATGCCATGCGGTTGATCTACAGGAACATCCGCGACGTCTGCGCCCAGCCCGACAACCGGGCGGCGCGCGAGGCGATGATGCTGGGCGCGCACCAGGCCGGCATGGCCTTCTCCAATGCCTCGGTGGCGCTGGTGCACGGCATGAGCCGGCCGATCGGCGCGCATTTCCACGTGCCGCACGGGCTGTCCAACGCCATGCTGCTGCCGGCCATCACCGCCTTCTCGGCCAATGCCGCCCTGAACCGCTACGCCGACTGCGCTCGCGCCATGGGGCTGTGCGACGACAAGGTGGGCGACCAGGCGGCGGTGGCGATGCTGCTGGACGCGCTGCGCCAGCTCAACGCCGACCTGAAAGTGCCGACGCCCAAGGCCTACGGCATCGACGAGAAGAAGTATTTCGACCTGATGCCGAGAATGGCCGAGCAGGCTTTGGCCTCCGGCTCGCCCAACAACAACCCCCGCATCCCGACCGCGGCGGAGATCGTCGAGCTTTACAGGGAAGTGTGGGCTTAGAGCGTGTGAATTTGCTCTAAACGTCGCTTCAGCCGAAGGCCTTGAAGGTGATCAAGGTGAACGTGTCCTTGATGCCGGCCAGGGTCTGGATCTGGCTGGTGACGAAATGGCCGATATCCGTGTCGTCGGGCAGGTAGCACTTCATCAGCAGGTCGTACTGGCCGGAGGTGGAATAGACCTCCGACACGTGCTCGATCGACTGCACGGCGGCGTCGGCGACGTCGTAGGCCTTGCCCAGCTCGCACTTGACCATGATGAAGATGGTCTGCATCGCCGCCTCTTTCCGGATCAGCGCCCGCGGGCGGGGCGCATCAGGAAGGCTGGCATGTGATCGCCCATGCCGACAACCGGCGGGCCCAGGTCGCGCTCGCGGTTGCGTTCGCGCCGGCGCTCGTCGCGGTCGTCGCGCCGCCCCTCGTCACGTCGTCCCTCGTCGCGCCGCATATCGTCGCGTCGCACATCGTCGCGGCGGCTGTCGTCGCGTCGGCTGTCGTCCCGGCGGCGCTCGTCGCGGCGGTTCTCGTCATGCCGCCGCTCCTCGCGCAGGCGCGGCTCGGGCCGGCGGCTCTCGTCCGGCTGCCGCGTCTCGCGCGTCTCGCGCGGCTTGCGCGCCTGTTTCATCTGCACGACGTTGTCGTCGCCCGCCGGTGCTGCTTCGGCAACGGCAATCTCGCTGCGCGGCGCCCTCGGCTTGCGCTCCTTCGGCGCCCGCTCGCGGGGGGCGCTGCGGCCGCGGGCGCGGCCACGGCCGCGCCGCCCGATCTCGTCCTCGGGCACAAATTCGCAGGTCAACTCGTCGATGGCGATGCGCTCGATGGTCTTGCCGGAAAGCTGCTCGATGGCGCCGACCAGGCGCTCCTCGTCCGGCGCCGCCAGGGTGAAGGCAGCACCCGAGCGGCCGGCGCGGCCGGTGCGGCCGATGCGGTGGACGTAGTCCTCGGGATGGGTCGGCACGTCGAAATTGAAGACGTGGCTGAGATTGTCCACGTCGAGGCCGCGGGCGGCCACGTCGGAGGCGACCAGCAGGCGGATCTCGTTGTTCTTGAAACGCTCCAGCGTATCGGTCCGCACCGACTGCACCATGTCGCCGTGCAGGGCGCCGACGTCGAAGCCGTGCTTCTGCAGCGACTTGAAGAGGATGTCCACGTCGCGTTTGCGGTTGCAGAAGATGATGGCGTTCTGCACGTCTTCGCTGTTGATCAGCCGGCGCAGCGCCTCGCGCTTGTCTTCGGCCGGCACGATCGCCAGCCCCTGGCGCACGGTGGAAGCCACGGTCGCCGGCGGCGCGACGGAGACTTCCTTGGGGTTCATCAGGAACTTGTCGGCCAGCTTGCGGATTTCCGGCGGCATGGTGGCGGAGAAGAACAGCGTCTGGCGCAGCTTGGGCAGCATGCCGACGATGCGTTCGATGTCGGGAATGAAACCCATGTCGAGCATGCGGTCGGCTTCGTCGATCACCAGCACTTTGACGTCGCTCAGCAGCACCTTGCCGCGCTCGATGTGGTCGAGCAGGCGGCCTGGCGTGGCGATCAGCACGTCCACGCCGCGATCCAGCTTCTTCTCCTGGTCGCCGAAGGAGACGCCGCCGATCAGCAGCGCCATCGAAAGCCTGGTATGCTTGCCGTAGATCTCGAAATTCTCGCCCACCTGGGCGGCCAGTTCCCGCGTCGGCTCCAGGATCAGCGAGCGCGGCATGCGCGCCCGGGCCCGGCCGGCCGACAGGATATCGATCATCGGCAGGGTGAAACCGGCGGTCTTGCCGGTGCCGGTCTGGGCGCAGCCCAGCACGTCGCGGCCCATCAGCACATAGGGAATGGCCTGGGCCTGAATCGGGGTCGGAGTGCTGTAGCCCGCGTCGGAAACGGCCTGCAGAACGGCAGGGCTCAGCCCAAGTTCGTCAAATGTCATTTAGTTTCAGTCTTTTAGCACTAAATCCGCTCTCGAAAGCGGGATCGCGTTGGCGTCGACGCAGCCGGCGGCGCGTTCCAGCGACACCAATTTCGCTGTTGCGGCAGATAATTGGGTCTCGGCGTTGTTCTGTCAACGCAAGCCTTGATTTTCAAGGCGCAACGCTTCCATGCGTCGCTTCCCCCACAAGCCCCTGCCTTGGCCGGAGCGGGCGGCCGATCTAGGGTATCCAACCTCTGGGAAGGACTCCATGCTGATCGATTCGCGACATTCCGTCCTGCTGCTGGTCGACCTGCAGGAGAAGCTGATGCCGGCCATGCACGAGCCGGCGCCGGTGATCGCCAACTCCCTGATTCTGCTGACGGTGGCCGGCCGGCTGGGCGTGCCGGTGGTGGTGACGGAGCAGTATCCGCAGGGCCTGGGACGCACCGTGCCCGAGATCGGCGACCGGCTGCACGGGCGGGAGGCGGTCTACGCCAAGCTGACCTTCTCGGCCGCGGCCGATCCGGCCACCATGGCCCGCCTGCGCCAGTCGCGCCGGGCGCAGGTCGTCCTTGCCGGCGTCGAGGCGCATGTCTGCGTCACCCAGACCGCGATCGGGCTGGTCCAGGCCGGCTACCAGGTCTTCGTCGTCGCCGACGCCACCACCTCGCGCCGGCCACAGAGCGTGCAGCTGGCGCTGGAGCGGCTGCGCCAGAACGGCATTTCGATCGTCAGCACCGAGATGGTGCTGTTCGAGATGATGGGCCGGGCCGGCACGGAGGAGTTCCGCGAACTCTCCCGCCTGATCAGATGAACCGGCGGCGGGTGTCCTGTCCGTGAGCAACCCCGCTCTGGTCCTGCTGCCCGGACTGCTGAATGACCACCGCGTCTTCGCGCCCCAGATTGCCGCGCTGGAGGGGCATGCGAGCATCGTGTCGCCGCCGCTCTGGCATGCCGACACCATGGATGCGCTGGTCGACCGGGTGCTGCAGGAGGCGCCGTCCCGCTTCGCCCTGGCCGGCTTCTCCATGGGCGGGTACGTGGCGTTCGAGATCCTGCGCCGGGCGCCGCAGCGGGTGGATCGCCTGGCGCTGATCGACACCTCGGCCAGGCCGGAGACCGAGGAAGGGCGGAAACGGCGCGAGGCGCTGGTCGCCCAGTCGCGGCTGGGGCGCTGGCGCGGCATCACCCGGTTGATGCTGCCGCTGCTGGTCCATCCCGACCGGATGCGGGACGCCGCACTGGTGGAACGCCTGCAGGTCATGGCGATGACGGTGGGCGGCGAGGGCTACGCCAACCAGCAGCGCGCCATCATCGGCCGCCGCGACAGCCGGCCGCTGCTGGCGCGGATCGCCGTGCCGACCCTGGTCATCTGCGGCCGCGACGACCGGGTGACGCCGTTCGAGCTGAGCGAGGAGATCGCCGCCGGCATCAGGGGCGCGCGCCTGGTCGGCCTGGACCGCTGCGGCCATGTCGCGCCGCTGGAGCAGCCCGATGCCGTGACGGCGGCGCTGCGCGACTGGTTCGGCGCCGGGACGTGAATCCCCGCACATGCAGGGCGGCTGCCAGTTCCGCCCTGCGCAAGATTCTGCAACCGGGGCTGGCGTGCTAACGTCCGCCGCCGCCACAATACGGCGGGAGGAAACCACAATGTCATCGCCGATCTTTACCGAAGAACACACCCTCATCCGCGACAGCCTGCGCCGGTTCGTCGATGAGGAAGTCATCCCGCACGCCGCCAAGTGGGAGACCGAGAACATGGTGCCGCGCGCCACCCTGCGCCGGATGGGCGAACTGGGCTTCCTCGGCATGCGCATCCCGACTGAATATGGCGGCGCGGGCATGGATGCGCGCGCTTCGGTGATCCTGGCCGAGGAAACCGGCCGCTCCACCTTCGGTGGCTTCGCCATCACCGTGCTGGTCCATACCGACATGGCCAGCCCGCACATCGTCAATGCCGGCTCGGAGGAGCAGAAGAAGCGCTTCCTGCCCGCCATCGCGCGCGGCGAGAAGATCAGCGCCATCTGCGTCACCGAGCCCGATGCCGGGTCGGACGTGGCGGGCTTGCGCACTCGGGCGGTGCGCGACGGCAACAAGGGCTGGATCCTGAACGGCGCCAAGATGTTCATCACCAACGGCGTGCATGCCGATGTCTACATCGTCGCTGCCCGCACCGATCCCGAATCGAAGGGCAGCCGCGGCATCTCCATGTTCATCCTCGAGAAGGGCATGCCCGGCTTCCGCGTCGGACGGGCGCTGCAGAAGCAAGGCTGGAGCTGCTCCGACACGGCGGAGCTGGTGTTCGAGGACGTGCGCGTGCCGGCGGAGAACCTGCTGGGCGAGGAGAATCGCGGCTTCTACGCGGTGATGCAGAACTTCCAGAACGAGCGGCTGGTGGTCGGCGCCCAGGCGGTGGCGGAATGCTTCGCCATGCTGCGCATGACGGTCGACTACACGATGAACCGCAAGGCCTTCGGCGCCACGCTGTGGGACAAGCAGACCATCCGCCAGCGCCTTTCCATGGCGGCGGCCAAGTCGGAGGCGGCGCGCCAGCTCGTCCACCACACCGCCTGGCTGGACGCCCAGGGCCGCGACTGCGTGGCGCAGGTCTCGATGCTGAAGGCGCTGTGCGGCGAGCTGGTCAACGAGGTCGCCTATACCTGCCAGCAGTTCCATGGCGGTTTCGGATACATCAAGGACAGCGCCATCGAGCGCATGGTGCGCGACGTGCGGGTCGAGGCGATCGGTGGCGGCGCCACCGAAGTCATGCTCGAGGAAGTCGCCAAGCGCATCCATAACGCGCTGGCCGACTGACCGCCGATGCGGCCGGTTTTGCCCGGCCGTTCCGCCAGGCGGGCTGAAACCGGGGGTTGCCCCCGGGGGCGGCGCCAGACTTTAATGCCCGCCGCAGCCGTTTTTCTGGGAGTTCTCGATGGCCCCGCCGACCCGCTACTGGGAAGACTACGAGCTTGGCGCCGTGTACGACATCGGCAGCAAGACGATGACCAAGGAGGAGATCGTCGAGTTCGCCTCGAAATACGATCCCCAGCCGTTCCATCTCGACGAGGAGGCCGGCCGCAAATCCATTTTCGGCGGTCTGTCCGCCAGCGGTTGGCATACCTGCTCCTCGGTGATGCGGCTGCTGGTCGACAACTATGTCAGCCGCGAGACCAGCCTGGGCTCGCCCGGGCTGGACGAGATCCGCTGGCTTAAGCCGGTGCTGGCCGGCGACACCATCACCGCCAGGATCCGCATCATCGACAAGAAACCGTCGCGCAGCCGCCCCGACATGGGCAGCGTCCACAACCAGTACGAGGTCTACAACCAGAAGGGGGAGCTGGTGATGACCATGAAGGCCATCGGCCTGTTCCGCCGCCGTCCCACGGCCTGAACCGGCCGATCCAGGGAGGACGCCATGCCGCGCGCCATCAAGGGCATCGACCATGTGATGATCATCGTGCCCGACCTGGACCAGGCGGCGCAGGCCTGGGCGCGGTTCGGCTTCGACGTGCAGCCGCGCGGCGTCCACAAGGGGCTGGGTACCGCCAACAACCTGATGATCCTGGACGAGGACTATATCGAGCTGCTGGGCGTGCTGGAGCCGATGCCCAACAACCTGCGCTACAAGGAGATCGGCGAGCAGGGCGGGGCGCTGGCCAACGTCGCCCTGGGCACCGACGGCGCCGACCTGGCGCATGCCGCCTGGACCGAGGCCGGGCTCGATCCCGAACCGGTCATCGCCTTCGACCGCGGCGTCGAGATCGACGGCCGGACCGAACGTGCCGCCTTCCGCATCGTGCGCCTGCCGCATGAGGCGCGGCCGGGCGTCGGCCTGTTCGTCTGCAACCACCTCACGCCGCAATTCGTCTACCGGCCGGAATGGCGCCACCACGCCAACGGCGCGCTGGGCATCTCGCACGTCACCGTGGTCGCCGCCGATCCCGGCCGTCACCGCGCGGCGGCCGAGAAGGTGTTCGGTACCGATGCGATCCGCCGCAACGGCGAGGGCATGACGGTCGAGACCGGCAAGGCGCCGTTCGTCTATCTGACGCAGGAGGCCTTCGCCCGGCGCTATCCCGGCCACCGCCCGGCGCTTTCCGGCGACCACGCCGCCGCCATGGGCATCCGCGTGCGCGACATGAAGGTCCTGGGCGACTGCCTGGCGCACAACGGCGTCGATCACAGCCGTACCGCCGACGGCCGCGTCCTCGTTCCGGCGACCGGCGCCGGCAACGTTCTCATCGAGTTCTCAGAGTAGTGAGCCAATGCCTGACACTGCGCCTTCCGCCCGTCGCGGCTGGTACGGGTCGTTCGACCTGACCAGCCGCAGCACCTTCCGGTTCTTCACCGAGGAGTCGCTGCGCTTCGCCGATCTCGACCACAACGGCCACGTCAACAACGTGGCCTTCACCGTGTTCTTCGAGAACGCGCGCGTGCGCTTCCTGGTCGAATCGCTGCGCATGCCGCGCACCGACACCATGAATTTCGTGCTGGCGCATCTGTCGGTCGACTATCGCGCCCAGCTCTATTATCCGGGCCGGGTGTCGGCCGCCGCCCGCGTGGTCGAGATCCGCAATTCCTCGGTGGTGATCGGCCAGTCGCTGTTCCGCGACGACGAATGCGTCGCCTGCGGCCATGCCGTCATGGTGGTGATCGACAAGGGCACCGGTCGCGGCATCCCGCTCCCGCCGGAACTGCGCCGCCAGGCGGAGGAGCTGCTGGCGTCATGAACGAGCTTGCGCCCGTGCTGCCCGCCGGCGTCCCCGACGGCTTCCAGTCCTTCAGCCCCGGCGACGATTTCATCGGCCTGATCGGCCCGCTGTTCCTGAAGCTGGAGGAGGACGGGCCGCGGCTGGGGTTGCTGATCGAGAAGCGCCATTCCAACCCAATGGGCATCGCCCATGGCGGGGTGCTGATGACCCTGGCCGACATGGTGATGGGCGTCGGCTGCGGCTTCCTCACCGGCATCCGCTTTCCCCACCCGACCATCTCGATGAACAGCGACTTCATGCGCGGCCCGAAGATCGGCACCTTCGTCTCGGGCAAGGCGCGGGTGGCGCGCCGGACGCGGAACTTCGTGTTCTGCAATTGTGAACTGGCCGATGGCGGCGGCGAGATCTATCTGACCGCGTCCGGCGTCTTCAAGTCGCCCGACCCGGACAAGCTGCCGCCGCATGTGGTGCGCGACAAGCCCTGGGGCCGCAAATAACCAATTCCTAACGGCGGCGATAGACCGAGAACTGGTTGAGGTTCAGCAGCAGCTCATAGCTGGAGAAGGTCTGGGCGAATCTCGGGTGGCGCTTGAAATAGGCCAGGTAGCTGAACGGCTCGGGGCCGCATTCGGGAATGCCCGGGATGTTGTCGACGATCACCAGGTCCGGCCGCAGCCGGGTGAAATCCTCCGACACGCTGTCGAACACCATCCTCTCCTGCTCGCTCATGCGTTCGGGCGGGTTGTAGATGTCGCCCTGCGCGTCGCATTCGGCGTAGATGCCCTGCAGCAGCCACATGGTCTGGAACCGCATCGCCATGCGCGCGCCGGTGTAGTTCACCAGCGGATAGTACGGATAGATGCCGGGCGACAGCACCAGGATGCGCCGGTTGGGCGCGTATTGCTCGACGACGTGGATCAGCGTGTCGGTGATGCTGTCGTTGAACTCGATCTGCTTGTAGAAGGGCGGATTGAACAATGCGGCCTGGTAGTAGAGCAGCGCCAGGAAGGCGCCGGTGATGCCGGCCACCGGCAGGCGGTGCTGCCGCCGCTCGAGCGGCAAATAGCGGTCGACCGTCTGCGCCAGCGCCGTCGAGGCCAGCAGCATGACGGCGGCCAGCGCCGGCAGCATGTGGTAGTTCCAGCCCTTGGCCTGCAGGATCGCCGACAGCATGGCGGCGGCCGCGAACAGGATGATGGCGCGCGAAAAGCGGGTGCGGCTGATGAAGAACGCCAGCAGGCTGATGCAGGCCCAGGCGATCAGGGTCGGCAGCACCAGCCGGCCGGCGAGCACCGACCAGGTGCTGTCGCCGACTTCGCTGTAGAGATCGGCGACCAGCGGCAACACCACCTCGCCATAGGCCGGCGTGACGAACAGGATGACCAGCGCGTGCAGGACCACCAGCAGGCCGATCGACCATGGCACGACGTCGGTGAAGGTGCGGCGCCAGCCGCGCAGCGCCAGCAGGTAGAGTTCGACGAAAAGCGGGATGAACAGGAAGAACGGCTTCAGGCCGAAGCCAATGCCGGCGGCGATGCCCACGCCCAGCCGCAGCGCATAGCCTGCCTGTCCGTCTTCGGCGCGGACGCCGGCCAGCAGCAGGTAGGGCATGGCGGCGATCAGCATGATGTGCTCGCGCTGGCCGAACATGTCGTTGGGCAGCACCGAGAGGGCGAACAGGATGACCGGCGGCAGCAGCGCCTCGGCCAACGGATGGCTGGTCGAGGGGATGAGATGGACCAGCCGGCGGCAGACCAGGAACGAGCCCAGTATGGCGGCGATCAGGCAGGCGTTGAGCCATATCACGGCGCTGCCGCCGAACGCCCGGCTCAGCAGCTCGGGAATGGCGTAGACGATGAACACCAGCGGGAAGTTCACGTCGATGATGTCGACGTAGATCCGTTCCCCCGACACCCAGCGATGGGCGACGTCCAGCACCGCCCCGACATCGTGGTTGATCGGCGGAAACAGGTAGCCGGCCAGCCAGGCGATCGGCACCGTCAACAGGGCGATGTTGATGATCCGGTCCAGGCCGATCGATAGACCGTTCGGTCCAATCTTCAGCGATGCCAGGCCGCCGGTTGCGCCGGAAGACGAGCCGGCCGGGGCCGGTTCGGGCCTCGTGGACGACTCGGACGGGCTCGTGGCCATGATTCTTGCGGGCGACCGTTGTTTGCGCTTGCCGGGCCGGTGGGGCGTCTAGAGCGGATTCACACGTTCGGACGGGATCGCTCGCGATTCCGTCAGAACGTGATTTGCTCTAGTCTTTGCACAAAGCCGAAATCCCCGCCATGCAATTCGCGCCGTTTTCGGCCGGACGGGACGGGGAAGCCGGGAGGCAGATGGAAACCGCCGAATATGATGCGCTCGACCGGCTCGAAGAGCGCATGTGGTGGTATCGCGGCCTGCATCGCCAGATGGCGGCGGCGTTGCGACGCAGCCTTGCCACGGCGCCCGACGGTCCGGTGCTCGATGCCGGCTGCGGTACGGGCGGATTGCTGGCCTTCCTGCGTCCGGCTGCCGGTGTGCGCCGCCTGCTGGGGGTGGAGATCGATCCGCAGGCGGCGGCGCGCGCCGCCGTCAAAGCGCGGGCGGAGATCACGGTCGGTTCGATCAACGCCCTGCCGCTGGCGGACCGGTCCGTGGCCATCGTCCTCAGCGCCGACGTGCTCGGCCATGTCCGGGTCGATCCGCCGGCCGCCATGGCCGAGATGGCGCGCG
This sequence comes from Alphaproteobacteria bacterium, assembly GCA_037190765.1. Classification (GTDB taxonomy): domain Bacteria; phylum Pseudomonadota; class Alphaproteobacteria; order Reyranellales; family JAQSWP01; genus JAQSWP01. The sequence goes on along the minus strand of JBBCJW010000051.1, from coordinate 14,589 downwards.
TGCTGCTGCCGGGCGGGCAGGTGATCCTGAATCTGCCGGCCTATGACTGGCTGCGCTCGGCGCATGACGTGCGGGTGCACAATGCGCGCCGCTTCACCGCCAGCAATATCCGCCCATTGCTGCAGGCGGCCGGTCTGACTCCGGTCTGGACCAGCTACTGGAACAGCTTCCTGCTGCCGCTGATGATCCTGCGCCGGCTCCTGCGGCGCGACGCGGCTGCCGCCAGCGACGTGATGGAGTATCCTGCGCTCCTCGATGCGCTGTTCGGCGCGATACTGGCTCTGGAACGTGGACTGATGGTGCTCGGGCTGCGGCTGCCGGCCGGCGGCTCCCTGCTTGTGGTGGCGAGGAAGAATGTCTGACCGATCTCTGCCCGCGCTCAGCGTCGTCGTTCCCGTCTATAACGGCGCCGCCAGCATCGGCGAACTGGTCGCCGCATTGAGCGGACTTGCCATTGCCGGCGGGCTGGAGATCGTGCTGGTCAACGACGGCAGCCGCGACGACAGCCTGGCGGTCTGCCGCGAGCTGGTGGCGCGGGCCAGCGTGCCGCTGACCCTGGTCAACCTGTCGCGCAATTTCGGCGAGCACAATGCGGTGATGGCCGGGCTCAACCAGGCGCGCGGCCGCTACATCATCACCATGGACGACGATCTGCAGAATCCGCCGGAAGAGGTGGCGCGGCTGTTCGGCTATGCGCGCGACGGCGACTACGACGTGGTCTACACCTACTACGCGCGCAAGGAGCACGCCGCCTGGCGCAACCTCGGCAGCGCCTTCACCAACTGGTGCGCCGACTGGCTGATCGACAAGCCCAAGGGGCTCTACCTGTCCAGCTTCCGCTGCATCTCCGCCTTCGCGCGTGACCAAGTCGTCAAGTATGCCGGACCCTATCCCTATGTCGACGGGCTGCTGATGCAGACGACGCAGAACATCGGCCGGCTGGAGGTGAAGCACCTGCCGCGCGCCGCCGGCCGCACCAACTACACGCTGCGCCGGCTGGTCAGGCTGTTCCTGTCGATGTTCCTGAATTTCTCCGTCATGCCCCTGCGCATGGCGGCGATCGCCGGCTTCGCCATGAGCGGGCTGGGCCTGGCCGGCTTCGTCTTCGTGCTGCTGGAGGCGATCTTCGGCGATACGCCGTCGGGCTGGGCGTCGCTGATGTCGGCCTTCCTGCTGCTGGCCGGGGTGCAGCTCATCATCCTCGGCCTGATGGGCGAATACCTGGGAAGGCTGTACCTGACCATCAACCGCAAGCCGCAGTTCATCGTGCGCCAGACATGGCATGGCGGCGACGGACAGATTGAGGCCAGACAAGGCGGAGAGCGGTCATGACCTGGTTCCATGCCGCCCTGGGCGCGGCCATTCTCTGCGGCGTCGCCGGCCAGTTGCTGCTGAAGGAAGGGGCGGCGGCGGCCGATTTCCTGTCGCAGCTCTTTCGCCCCACCACCATCGTCGGCCTGGGCTTCTATGCCCTGGCCGCGCTGCTCTACATCGTGGCGCTGCGCAAGATCCCGGTCTCGGTCGCCTTTCCCAGCGTGTCGCTGTCCTATGTCGTGGTCGCCGTGGCCGGCCATTTCCTGTGGAACGAGCCGTTCGGCCTGACCCAGATCGCCGGCCTGGCGCTGATCTGCGCCGGCGTCTTCGTGCTGTCGCAGGCGTGAGAGTGGAGCGGTCGCTGTCCTGGCGGGTCGAGGAGACCACGCTCAACGCCTTCCCCTCGCTGCGGCAGATCGTCTATCGCGACTGGCTGCTGCGCTTCTCGGACGGTTTCACGCGGCGCGCCAACTCGATCAATCCGCGCGCGGCGCGTATCGAAACGCTGGATGCCGATATCGAAACCTGCGCCGCCCTCTTCGCCCGCAGCGGCCAGCGCCCGATCTTCCGCGTGCCCGAGATCTGCGAGGCGCGGCTGGAGGGTCGGCTGGAGCGGCTGGGCTATGCGGCGGAAGGGCGGACCCTGACGCTGTTCGGCGACCTGGGCGAGGTCGACAGCAGGACCGATGCGGCGGCAGAGCTGCTGTCGCAGCCCAGCCGCGAATGGCTGGAGGCCATGGGCGCGTTGCAGCAGCGCAGCCCGGCCCAGAACGCCATCTTCGCGCGCATCATGAGCGCCATCGCGGTGCCGGCCGCCTTCGCCGCCCTGCGCGAGAACGGCGAAATCACTGCCATGACCCTGGGCGCGGTGCATGACGGGCTGCTGTGCTTCGAATCGGTGGTCACCGGCGAACGCCATCGCGGCAAGGGCCATGCCCGCCGCCTGCTGGCGGCGCTGAACGCCTGGGCGGCGGGGCTGGGCGCGCGCGGCGTCTGCCTGCAGGTCGAGGCGACCAACGAGGCCGGCCGCGCCCTCTACGACCGGCTGGGACTGAAGACCACGCTCTATACCTATCACTACCGGCGCGCGCCCTGATCTGGTCTCGATTGATACTGGCCTCGATTGACAGTGGCGGAACCCGGTTTCACACTTCGCGCCAGCCACAAGGGAGTGCGCCATGACCATGAATGCGGCCCTGAAACTGACCGTCGACGACGTGCGCCAGCGCGTCAGCAAGGAGGAATGGGAAGTCCGCGTCAAGCTGGCGGCCTGCTACCGCCTGGTGGCGCATTACGGCTGGGACGATCTGGTTTATACGCACATCTCTGCCCGCGTCCCCGGGCCGCATCACCATTTCCTGATCAACCCCTATGGCGTGATGTTCGAGGAGGTCACCGCCTCCAGCCTGGTCAAGGTCGATATCGACGGCAATGTGGTGCTGGACAATGGCTACGCCATCAACCCGGCCGGCTACACCATCCACAGCGCCATCCATGCCGCGCGCGAGGACGCCGGCTGCGTGCTGCACTTGCATACCAATGCCGGCGTCGCGGTTTCGGCGCAGAAGCACGGGCTGCTGCCGATCACCCAGACGGCTATGATCTTCACCAACCAGATCGCCTATCACGACTACGAGGGCATCGCCCTCAATCTCGACGAGCGCGAGCGTCTGGTCGCCGATCTGGGCGATCGCAACATCATGATGCTGCGCAACCACGGCACGCTGACCGTCGGCCGCGACGTGCCCGGCGCCTTCACGCGCATGTTCTTCCTCGAGCGCGCCTGCCAGATGCAGATCGCCGCGCTGTCGGCCGGCTACGAGCGCCTGAACTGGCCGCCGCAGGCGGCGGTCGACACGGTGGAAGGCCAGGGCAAGCGCGGCATGGACAAGGCGGGCCAGCTCGAATGGCCGGCGCTGATGCGCAAGCTCGACCGCATCGATCCGTCCTACCGCGACTGAGCGGGCTAGCCGCCGCCTCTCCGCGATGGTGAAGCTCAGCCCGCGCGCTGCGGCCAGACTCAGCGTGATAGCGCTTGTCGCACTGATCTCGGCGGTTGCCGGCGCGATCTACGGCGTCGTCTCCTTCCCCGAGACGCCGTTCTTCTCCATCCTGCGCGGCGCCATCACCGGCGCGGCCATCTCGCTGCTGGTCACCGGCTTCGAATTCGCCCTGGCGTCCGGCTGGCTGCAGCCGGTGCGCCACCTGCCGGTCGGCCTGCTGGTGGTGCTGCGCAGCGTGATCTATACGGTGCTGATCATCGTCGGCTACGAGTTCGGCCGCATCGTCGCCCAGGCGCCCGACGAGAGCCTCTTCGAGTTCGACGCCTTCTTCTGGCGCACGGTGTGGATTTCGCTGGCGTTGTCCTTCGTCGCCAACTCGCTGCTGGAAGTGGCGCGGCTGCTGGGTGGGGAGGTGCTGTGGGGGCTGGTGATCGGCCGCTACATGCTGCCGCGGGTCGAGGAGCGCATGGTGCTGTTCCTCGACCTGAAGGAATCGACGCGCCATGCCGAGCAGCTTGGCGACCTGAAGTTCCACAACCTGCTGAACCGCTTCTTCCACGACGTGTCGCATGCGGTGCTGGTCAGTGGCGGCACGATCTACAAGTACAACGGCGATGCCGCCATCGTGCTGTGGCGGCCGCGTCGCGGCCTGCGCCAGGCCAATGCGGTGCGCTGCGTCGTCGAACTGCAGCGCCAGCTGGCGCGCCGCGCCGATTCCTATCGCCGGCAGTTCGGGCTGGCGCCGCAGTTCCGCGCCGGGCTGCACATGGGGCCGGTGGTGGTGGGCGAGATCGGCGACCAGCGGCACGAGATCGCCTTCTCGGGCGACGCCATGAACACCACCGCCCGCATCGAGCAGGCCACCCGCGAACTGGGCGTCGATTTCCTGCTTTCCGATGCGGTCGCCAGGCGCCTGCCGCCGGTCGAGGGATTGCGCCTGCGCCCGGTCGGCAGCGTCGCCATCGCCGGCAAGGCGGAGAAGCTGTCGCTGTCGACTGCCGATTGGGATCTTTAGCGCAGGACCTTGGGCTTCTCGTAGCGGTGGAAGCCCTGGTATTCGGGGGCGCGGTCGTGGTCCGGCATCGGCCAGTTCGACCGCGCCAGCGGCGAGCCGCCGTCGACGCGCAGGGTGGCGCCGGTGACGTAGGCGGCGCCGTCCGACAGCAGGAACACCACTGGCGAGGAGATTTCCGCCTCCGTGCCCATGCGGTTGAACGGAATGTCGCGGTGGCGCCGCTTCATGCGTTCCTTGACCTCGCCCTCGTAGGTGTCCATGCCGGAGGAGGCGATGACGCCGGGCGCCACGGCGTTGACCCGCACGCCGTAGATGCTCCATTCCAGCGCCGCGGTCTGGGTGAAGTTGGTGACGCCGGCGCGGGCGGCGCCGGAATGGCCCATGATCGGCATGCCCAGCCAGTTGTCGGCGGTGATGTTCACGATCGAGCCGCCATGCTCCTTCATCGACTGGTTCAGCACCTCGCGCGACATCAGGAACGTGCCGGTCAGGTTGTTGCGCACCACCGCGTCCCAGCCGCGCTGGCTGATGCTCTCCAGCCGGGCCGGGAACTGGCCGCCAGCGTTGTTGACCAGCCCGTGGATGCGGCCGTGCCTGGCCACGATCGCGGCGACCGCCTCCTTGACCTTCTCCTCCTCGCGGATGTCGAAGGCCCACCAGTCGGCCGAGCCGCCATCCTCCCTGATCTCCGCTTCGACGCGCTGCAGCTTTTCCTGGTTGCGGCCGGTGATGACGACATGCGCGCCCAGGGCGGTAAGCTCGTGCGCCATGCAGCGGCCCAGGCCGCTGCCGCCGCCGGTGACGATGATGGTCTGGCCCTTGAACAGGCCGGGCTTGAAGACGCTGCGATAGGACACGGGCGGTACCCCTGTTTTTGCGACGGTTTTCGACAGGCGGCCGGCGGGCTCTTGCCGTTGCCGGGCGCGAACTATACACCAGAGTGAATGCCGATTTACCACAGGGAGATGTCCGTGCAATACGAGCAGATCAAATACCAGGTTGCCGACGGCATCCTCACCGTCACGCTGAACCGGCCGGACAAGCTCAACGCCTTCACCGGCCAGATGCTGAGCGAGCTGCTCGACGCGCTGGACCGGGCCGACCGCGACGACGAGGTGCGCGCCATCGTCTTCACCGGGGCGGGCCGGGGATTCTGCGCCGGCGCCGACCTGTCGGCCGGCGGCGACACCTTCAACCGCGAGCGCCGTGGCGGCGCCGATCCCGGCCTCGACGGCCATCGCGACGGCGGCGGCAAGCTGACCTTGCGCCTGTACGATTGCCTGAAGCCGGTCATCTCCGCCTGCAACGGCCCCGCCGTCGGCGTCGGCGTCACCATGCAGCTTGCCATGGACATAAGGCTGGCCTCGACCGAAGCCCGCTACGGGTTCGTCTTCACCCGCCGCGGCATCGTCATGGAGGCCTGTTCGAGCTGGTTCCTGCCGCGCCTGGTCGGCGTGCAGCAGGCGCAGGAATGGGTCCTGACCGGCCGCGTCTTCGGCGCCGAAGAGGCGCTGAAAGGCGGGCTGGTGCGCTCGGTTCACAAGCCCGACGAGCTGCTGCCGGCGGCCTATGGGCTGGCGCGCGAGATCGCCGACAACACCTCGGCGGTGTCGGTGGCGCTGAACCGGCAGATGATGTGGAAGATGCTGGGCGCCGACCACCCGATGGAAGCGCACAAGGTCGATTCCAAGGGCATCTATTCGATGGGCAAGTCGGCCGACGTGAAGGAGGGCGTGACCTCGTTCCTGGAGAAGCGCAAGCCGGTCTATCCCATGAAGGTCAGCAAGGACATGCCGTCCTACTTCCCCTGGTGGCAGGAGCGCAAGTTCAACTGAACCAGCGGGCATCGCCTCGCGACATGCGAGACGATGCCTGCATATTTCAGCGACCGGTGAACCGCGGCGCCCGCTTCTCGACGAAATGGGCGACGCCTTCCCTGAAATCGTCGCTGAGGAAGCTTTCCTTCATCTCGGCATCGCCCACCACGATGGCCTCGGCCAGGGTCTGGAACTGGGCGTCCCAGATCTGCCGCTTCATCACCCCGACCGAGCGCGGCGACACGGTGGTGGCGATCGTCCTGGCGTAGTCCCGCGCCGCCGGCAGGAGCTGGTCGCCCGGCAGCACCCGGTTGAGCATGCCCATGCGCAGCGCCTCCTCGGCGCCGAACTTGCGGGCCGAGCACAGTATGTCCAGGGCGTTGGCGATGCCGACCAGCCGTGGCAGCGTCCAGGAGATGCCGTGTTCGGCGATCAGCCCGCGCGCGGCGAAGGCGGAGGTGAACACCGCATTGTCGGCGGCGTAGCGGATGTCGCAGTAAAGCGCGATCACCAGCCCCAGCCCGGCGCAGGGCCCGTTGATGGCGCCGACGATCAGCTTGGGGATGGTGGGGAAGTAGGAATAGGTCAGGCGGAAATCGGGCCGCACCTGGGCGGCCGATCCGCCGGGGCGATGCTCGGTCCCGGCCCGCGGCCCGCCCTGCTGGATGCCAGTCAGCAGGTCCATGTCGGCCCCGGCGCAGAAGCCGCGGCCAGCCCCGGTCAGGATGATGCAGCGCACCGCCGCGTCGGCGCCGGCCCGCTCCATCGCCTGCCTGACCTCGCCCTCCATCTGGCGGGTCCAGGCATTCAGCCGGTCGGGCCGGTTCAGCGTGACGGTCGCCACCCCGTCCGCGACGTCGTAGGTGATGGTCTCGAAGCCCATGATTTTCCTCCCGCTGGGGCGATTCGCCGTTGATTTTTGCTTGCCGGCATTCTGCTATGCTGCCGAAAAAAGTAAAACGTTCCCGAGGAAGCCATGGATCTGGGGCAGTTGCTGGGCCGCCTGAGCGCGGCCGCCGAGGCCGCCGACGGCAAGGCGTTCGCCGCCTGTTTCACGCCGGACGGCGTTTATCGCGACTACATCTACGGCGACCACGAAGGCCGCGCCGCCATCGCCGACATGCTGGAGAACTATTTCCACCGCGACGCCACCGACTATCGCTGGCGGTTCTTCGATCCCGTGTGCGACGGGCGCACCGGCTACGCCTGGTCGCTGTCCTCCTTCACCTCGACGATTCCCGAGTTCAAGGGCAACCGCATCGTCATCGACGGCATCAGCCGCTTCCGCCTGCGCGACGGGCTGATCGAGGAATACTGGGAATCGGTCAATGGCGGCGTGGCGATGTCGCAGCTTGGCGTGCAACCCGAACGCATGGCAAAAGTGCTGCGGCGCTGGGCGGACAACTTGCAGAACCGGCCGACGACGATTTCCTACCTGCAATCAAAGTGAAGCGAGGAGACAATGCGCGAATTCGAAACGATCCAGGACTATGCCGCAGAAGTGGGCAAGGAGATCGGCGTCAGCGACTGGCTGCTGGTCGACCAGGACCGCATCAACAAGTTCGCCGACGCCACCGGCGACCACCAGTGGATCCACGTCGACGTCGAGCGGGCGAAGAAGGACATGCCGGGCGGCAAGACCATTGCGCATGGCTACCTGACCCTGTCGCTGGTGCCGTTCCTGACCAAGAAGATCGGCCGCGTCAGGAAAGTGTCGCGTGGCATCAACTACGGCTCCAACAAGGTGCGCTTCACCAGCCCGGTGCCGGCCGGCGCCCGCATCCGGGCGCGCCAGAAGCTGATCGCCGCCGATCCGGTGCAGGGCAACGGCATCCGCTTCACCGCCGAGGTCACGATCGAGATCGAGGGCCAGGACCGTCCCGCCTGCGTCGCCGAGGTGATGTCGATCCAGTACGCCTGACGCGAAAGTGCTGCGCCGCGAGGACATAACCGAAGAGCGTGTCAACGCCTGGATCGCGGAAGGCCGGCGTCAGGGTTTCAACCATTTCCTGACGCGCGAACAGCGCGAGACTCAGCGCCGGCGCACCCTGGCGCGGGTCAGGCGCAACGAGAGCGTCTGGATCTTCGGCTACGGCTCGCTGATCTGGGCGCCGGCCTTCCACTACGCCGAACGGGTGCCCGCGCTGCTGCGCGGCTGGCGGCGCAGCTTCTGCTTCTGGACCCAGCTCGGGCGCGGCAGTCCCAAACTGCCAGGCCTGATGCTGGCGCTGGAGCGCGGCGGGCAGTGCCATGGCGTCGCCTACCGCATTCCGCCGCACCTGGTCGAAAGCGAAACCATGATCTTCTGGCGGCGCGAGATGGTCAGCGGCATCTACCGGCCGCTCTGGGTAACGGTGCGCACCCCGAAGGGGCCGGTGCGGGCGATCGCCCTGGTCATCAACCGCCAGCACCGGCTCTACACCGGGCGGCTGGCGCTGGACCGCGCGGCGCATCACATCGCCTTCGCCGAAGGCACCAACGGCCCCTGCCGCGACTACCTGGCCCATACGGTCAGGCATCTGCACGATCTGAAGATTCCCGACCGCGAGATGCGCCAACTGTGGCAGCGCGTCATCGACCTGCGCGCCCAGGCCGGAACGCTGCCCGAAAGAACGTCCGAAGAGCAGCACCCGCGCTGAGCGGCTTTCCGTCCGGCGTCCTTGCTTCGTCAGGCGGAACGGTCAGGGCTGTCATGTCCGCGGCGCGCTGCGGCACTGCTGCAACGGCGGCGGCGCCATGCTAGTCAGGGCGGTTCCTCGGCGGCAATCGGTCCTCGCGCGCCCGCCCGGAGATTCGAGAAACGTCGGGCACGAATGAAACTTCCGCCTCTTGCCGGCCGTTGGACTTCGGAGGCTGCCCCCAACCTCCGAGGCATGGCATGGCTGGCCTTTGCCGGCGTCGTGTTCGCCGTGCTCAACATGCTGATGCGCCGCCTGTCGATCGAGTACGATCCCTATCTGACGCAGTTCTGGCGCAACTTTTTCGGCATGCTCGTCATGCTGGCGCTGCTGTTCCGCCACGGTCCGGTGCTGCCACGCTCGGCCAATTTCCCCCTGCAATTGCTGCGCAACGTCGTGCACACGCTGGGCCTCACCGTCTGGTTCACGGCGCTGGGGCACGTTCCGCTGGCCGAGATGACGGCGATCAGCTTCACCGCGCCGCTGTTCGTCACCATCGGCGCCGCCCTATTCCTGCGCGAGAAGGTGCGCCTACGGCGCGGGCTGGCGGTCGCCGTGGGGTTTTCGGGCGTGCTCGTGGTGCTGCAGCCCGGCGGCCAGTCGGTCGACTGGCACATGATCGTGATACTGGCTTCGGCGCCGATCATGGCCACCTCGTTCCTGCTGGCGAAAGTCCTGACACGCCACGATTCGCCCGCGACGATCGTGCTGTGGCAGAACGTGCTAGTGACGGCGATGAGCCTGCCGCTGGCGCTGTGGTTCTGGAAATGGCCGGATCCGGAACAGTTCGGCTGGCTGCTGCTGTGCGGCGTGCTGGGCTCGATCGGACACATCTCGATGGTGCAGGGCTTCAAGGTCGCCGAGATCTCCGCCATCCAGCCGATCAATTTCCTGGCGTTGATCTGGTCGGCCGCACTGGGATACCTGGTGTTTGCCGACGTGCCTGCCGTCACTACCTGGATCGGCGCGGCGATCATCCTGGCCGCCGCCACCTACATCGCCCGGCGCGAGGCGCTGGCGGCGCGGCGGGCCGGAACGGCGGCATGAGCATTGCCGCCATTCGCGCCGCCTGGAGCCGGCTGTCGCCGACGCTGCAGGGCCTCTGCTGGATCACGCTGGCGGGGCTGCTGTTCTCCGTCCTCAATGCCGGGCTGCGCTACGTCTCGCTCGACCTGCCGCCGATGGTGACCTCCTTCTTCCGCTTCCTGTTCGGGCTGGTCTTCATAGCGCCGATCGTGCTGCGCCTGGGCTTCGCCGTGTTCCGCACCAACCGCCCCAGCATGCAGGTGGCGCGCAACGTCGTGCATGCCACCGCCTTCGCCATCTGGTACACCGCCCTGCCGATGATTCCGCTGGCGGAGATGACCGCCATCATGTTCGCCGGGCCGCTGTTCATCACCATCGGCGCCGCCCTGTTCCTGCGCGAGGAGGTGCGCTGGCGGCGCTGGGCCGCCATCGTGATCGGCTTCCTCGGCGTGCTGATCATCGTGCGCCCCGGTTTCGCCACCGTGACGTTCGGCACCTGGCTGATGCTGTCCTCGGTGCCGGTGATCGCCGCCTCGCAGCTCATCGCCAAGGCGCAGACCAAGGTCGATTCGACCCAGACCATCATCTGCTGGCAGACGGTCCTGCTGATCCTGCTCTTTTTACCGCTGGCGCTGCTGCAATGGCAGATGCCAACCCCGGAACAGCTCGTCATCCTGCTGGCCTGCGGGCTGGTCGGCTCGGCCGCCAACATGTCGATGGTGCAGGCCTTCAGGGTGGCGGAAATCTCCGCCGTGCAGCCCATGATGTTCCTCAACATCGTCTGGGCCTCGATCCTGGGGCTGGTGGTGTTCGCCGACACGCCCGATTTCTGGACCTTCGTCGGCGCTGGCGTCATCATCGCCAGCACCAGCTACATCGCCCGGCGCGAGGCGATGCGAAGCAAGGCCGTGCCGCCGCCGCCCGAGACCTGAGTGCGGCGGCCTGAATGTGGCGATCTGGGCGCGGCGGCTTGAGTGCGGGCGGGCATTTGCTACACTCCGCCGCTGATAAACGAGCGTTCATGCGGGAGCGAAATGCGTAGCATCGTCCAGACCGTGCGGGGCCCCATTCCGATCGACCGGCTCGGCCGCACCCTGATCCACGAGCATCTCTATATCGCGTTCCCTGGCGCGGAACTGGAGGTCGACGGCTACAACCGCCGCGCCTTCGTCAACGACGCGGTATGGCGCATGCAGGCGCTGATGGCGCATGGCGTGCGGACCTTCGTCGATCCCTGTCCGGTCGAGCTGGGCCGCGATCCGGAACTGATGGCGGAAATCTCGGAGAAATCCGGCATCAACATCGTCTGCACCACCGGTTTCTATTTCGAGGAGCTGGGCCTGCCGATCTACTGGCGCTTCCGCAGCGTCGAGGAGATCGCCGAGTTCTATATCCGCGAGATCGAGCTGGGCATCGGCAATACCGGCATCAGGCCCGGCCTGATCAAGGCGGCGTCCGGCAAGCCGGTGATCAGCGAGCGGGAGCGGAAATTCCTGCACGCCGCCGCCATCGCCAGCCGCCATACCGGCCTGCCGATCCTCACCCATACCGAGGACGGGCATTGCGGACCCGAGCAGGTCGACGTCTTCGTCGCCGGCGGCGTCGAGCCGCATCGCTGCATGATCGGCCATAGCTGCGGCAATCCCGATCACGCCTATCACCGCCGCATCGTCGACAAGGGCGCCTATATCGGCTTCGACCGCATCGGCGCCTCGGTGTTCCTGAAGGACACGGTCCGCGCCGACAACGTGAAGAAGCTGCTGGATGCCGGTTTCATCGACCGGCTGCTGATGAGCCAGGACCGGGTTTGCATGACGCGCGGCAAGCCGTTCCATCCCTATCCGGAGAAGATCATCCCCAAGATCGAGGCGCTGAAGCGGGCCGGTGAGTGGCCCGGCCTGCAGACCTACATTTTCGAGACCTTTCTGCCGATGCTGCGCGAGCGGGACATCAGCGAGGCGCAGATCGCCCATATTCTCGACGTCAACCCGCAACGCTTCTTCTCCGGCGCGCCCTTCGCCGCCGGCCACTGAGAGGACGATCCATGACCGACAGGCTCGCCGGCAAAGTGGCGCTCATCACCGGCGGCGCCTCCGGCCTGGGCGCCAATGCCGCCGAGCTGATGGCCCAGGAAGGCGCCAAGGTCGTGTTGGCCGACATCAACGTCGAGGGCGCCCGCGTCGTCGCGGCGAAGATTGGCGCGGCAGCCGACGTCGTGCCGCTGGACGTGACCAGCGAGGAACAGTGGAAGGCCGCCATTGCCGCTGCGGTGGCCAGATTCGGCGCCCTGCACGTGCTGCTGAACTCCGCCGGCATCGGCCTGACCAAGACGGTGGAGGAGATCGAGCTGGAGGAATGGCGCAGGGTGCACGCCATCGACCTCGACGGCGTGTTCCTGGGCTGCAAGCACGGCGTCGCCGAGATCAAGAAGCACACCGGCAAGCTGGGCGGCTCGATCATCAACATCTCGTCGATCTCCGGCATCATCGCCGGCGCCAACATGGCGGCCTACAACTCGGCCAAGGCCGGCGTGCGGCTGCTGAGCAAATCGGTGGCCTTGCATTGCGCCAAGTCGGGCTACAACATCCGCTGCAACTCGGTGCATCCGACCTTCATCGACACGCCGATCCTGGACCGCCATCGCAAGCGCATGGGCCAGGACGTGATGGAGCAGAAATTCAGCCGTCAGATTCCCATCGGCCGGCTGGGCCGGCCCAGCGAGGTCGGCTGGGGCCTGGTCTATCTCGCCTCTGACGAATCGAGCTTCATGACCGGCGCCGAGCTGGTCATCGACGGCGGCATCAGCGCCATGTAGCGGGAGACTTGTGTGAGCGTTCTGGTCATTTCGCGCGATCCCATGCCGGAGAAGCTGATCGCGCAGTTCCGCGACAAGCTTCCCGAACTCGACATCCGGGTCTGGCCGGATGCGGGGAACATCGACGACATCGAATACGCGCTGGCCTGGCGGCCGCCGGAGGGCGAACTGGCCAAGCTGCCGAAGCTTAAGGCCATCCTTTCCTTCGCCGCCGGCATCGACCATCTGGTGGCCGATCCGCTGCTGCCCCGGCACGTGCCGGTGGTGCGCGCCGTGTCCGACGCCAGCAAGCACACCATGAGCGCCTATTGCGTGGCCCAGGTGCTGCGCTTCCATCACCGGCTCGATCTCTATGCCGAGTTCCAGCAGCGGGGCGTGTGGAAGCAGGTGCTGCCGCGCGACATGGCCGACACCGCCGTCGGCATTCTGGGGCTGGGGGTGCTGGGACTGGATCTGGCGCAGCGCCTGCAGGCGCTGGGCTTTGCCGTCAATGCCTGGGCCAAATCGGCCAGGCCGGTCGACGGGGTGAAGCTGTTCGCCGCGGGCGAGCAGGGCTTCCTCGACTGCCTGGCCGCCTCCAACGTCGTGGTGTGCCTGCTGCCGCTGACCGAGGAGACGCAGGGCATTCTCGATTTCCACGCTTTCGCTGCCATGCCCAAGGAATCCTACGTCATCAACGTGGCGCGCGGCGGTCATGTCGTGGTGCCCGACCTGATCGCCGCCATCGATGGCGGCCATCTGGCCGGTGCGACGCTGGACGTGTTCGAGACCGAGCCGCTGCCGGCCGACAGCCCGCTGTGGCGGCATCCCAGGATCACGGTGACGCCGCACACCGCCGGCCGCATGGGCAGCGCGCGGGTGGCGCTGAACATGATCGACATGCTGCGCCAGGTGACGTCCGGCGCGCCGCTGCAGAACGTGGTCGACTGGAGCAAGGGGTACTGACATGAAGGCGCAGATCAACGGTCTCGAGCTGGCCTATTATCTCGACGGGCCGCAGGACGCGCCGGTCGTCACCTTCTGCCACTCGCTGGCGGCCGATTCGGGCATGTGGGACGAGCAGATGCCGGTGCTGAAGCATCGGCGCGTGCTGCGCCTGGACATGCGCGGGCACGGCGCCAGCAGCGCGCCCAACGGGCCGTGCACGCTGCAGCAGCTCGCTGCCGATGTGGTGGCGGTGTGGGACCATCTGGGCATTGCGCGCAGCGATTTCGTCGGCCTGTCGATCGGCGGCATGATCGGCCAGGCGCTGGGCTTCGCCCATGGCGAGCGCGTGGGCGCGCTGCTGCTGTGCGACACGCGCTGCCTGTCCGATGCCAGCCAGGCGCAGATCTGGGAGGACCGCATCGCCATGGTGCAGCAAGCGGGCAGCCTGGAGCCGGTGATCGCCGGCACCATCCCGCGCTGGTTCTCCGAGGATTTCGTGGCCCGCGCGCCGGCCCGGGTCGAAGAGGTGCGCGCCATGATGCGTCGCTGCTCGGTCGAAGGCTATGCCGGCTGCGGGCGGGCGATTTCGGTGTTCGACTTCTCGTCCGAATTGCCGAAGATCAAGGCGCGCACCATGATCGTGGTCGGCCGCGACGACGCCAGCGCCACGGTGGCCGATGCCGAAGCGATCCAGCGCGGCATTGCCGGCAGCGGTTTGCGGGTGATCGAGAAATGCCGGCACCTGCCCAACATCGAAGACCCGACGTCTTTCAACGCCATCCTGTCGGACTGGCTGCAGTAACAAGGAATTGCCATGGACTACGCGTTCAGCGACGAGCAGGAACAGATCCGTGAGAACGTTGCGCGGCTGTGCAGCCAGTTCGACGACGCCTACTGGCTGAAGAAGGACAAGTACGGCGGCTTCCCGCAGGAGTTCTACGGCGCCATGGCGGAAGCGGGCTGGCTGGGCATCGCCATGCCGGAGGAGTTCGGC
>JBBCJW010000050.1:0-45993 GCA_037190765.1 Alphaproteobacteria bacterium | reverse complement strand
GCGGATCACGATTGGACGGACGCGGGCCCGCTTCCGTCCAATCGTGTGAATCCGCTCTACACAATGATGTTCAGAGCGGTTCCACACGGTCAGCGCCGGCGCTGCCGCCACAGCACCAGCAGCAACAGCATGATCGCCGTGGCCTCGCCCGGCGTGATCCGGGCCGCCGCCAGCAACAGAAGCTCCAGCATCGCCTACTCCTTTCGCTCGTAAAGGCTTGTGCTGCAATTACGCTCGACCAGCGTGTTGTGATCGGCGATCGCCTTGCGGTCGGCGCGCAGGCGGAAAGCGCGGCCATACTCGCCCGCTGCCGCCAGATCCTGCTCGCGCTGGCGCAGGGCGGCGATGGCGTCCTCGCCCAGCCACAGCGGCAGCGCCCAGGCGCAGTCAGTCGCCCCGGTTTTGACCTCGATCGGCCGGGGCGCGCAGGCGATCGTCAAGCTCAGCATCAGCATCGGCAGGACGGGCGCGCATGGAAGCCGCCTGGCGCGCGTGCGCCATGGCCCGCTCATGCTGCGCTTCCTGCGTCTGGCGCGCGCCAACTTCGCGCTGGGCGGCATCGGCATCGCGCCGCTCCAGCCGCTGGCCGGCGAAGTCGAGCAGCGCCTCGGCCAGCGCCTTCAGGATCGTGGCCAGCCACGTCATCGGCCACACTCCGCACAGCTATTCTCCGCACGGCCGATCTCCGCACGACCGATCTCGACATGACCGCTCTGCGCATGGCCGCGCCTCACGGCACGGCCGGCGCGGCGGGGATGGCCGGCAGGACGGGCGCGGCCGGTTCGGCGCTCGTCGCGCCGTCGCTCCACGCCACCAGCCGGGCGCGGATCATGTCCTGCAGCCGGTCCGGCGTGATGCCGAAGCGGGCCAGCGCGTCGGGGGTGGCGGCGATGACGTAGTTGGCGACGGCGGCGATCTGCGTGTTGGAGACCGCGAACTGCGCGCGCTCGCCCAGCCGGCCGACCACCAGCGCGATGCCGTACTGGATCGCCTTGTCCAGCACCTCGCGCACCTGCTCGTCGGAGATCTGCAACTGCACGCCGGTGCGGGCCTTGAACCAGTCGCGCGCCAGCTTCAGCAGATAGAGCAGCCCGGCCCCCAGCGCGGCGGCGATGGCGGCCAGCACCTGGTCGAGGACCGGCCGCAGGTCGATGACGCCGCCGGACGCGACAGGAACCGCGGGCGCGGCCTCCTGCGCCGCCGCCGGCGCGATCAGCACCAGCAGCGCCGCGGCCAGCCCGGCGGCGAGAAGAAGCATCGTGTTGCGCATTGGCTTTCTCCCAATAAAAAACCCGGCCGAAGCCGGGCGGTTGACGACGATGGAAAATCGAAGCGAGGGGACGGAAAGCGGCGTTCTCGACGGCGACAATGAAGTCGCCCTATCTCGCTCCTCCCACCGGCTTGTCGGCCTTCTGGTCGAGCTTGATCTCGATGCGGTCCATGCTCGACTGCAGGCCGCGCAACCGCTCGGCCAGTGCGGCCTCGTTGCGGTCGATCTCGCGCTGCATGGCAGCGGCGCGCTCTTCCATCTTGGCCTGCGCGGTCTCGACGCGAACGCCCCAGACGAACAGCGGAACGAGCACGCCGACCACCTGGATCAGATGGCCCAAGGTCACCGTCGGCTCGAAATGCACCCGGCGGCGGGGATCGGGGTGGTGGTCGGTCATCGAAATCGTTTCCTGTATTGGCATGAATGGGGCCGCCGCCACACCACCTGTGCCGGCCCGACCGGCAAGGGATTGTGCGTTGCTGCGGCAATGCTAAGGTCGGCCGGCAACAGCCAACCCGACTGCGGATTTTCCCGCTGCCATGTTCGCCCCCACCGCCCCGCTGGGTCGCGCCATCCGCCTGCCGCTGCGGCTGATCCCGCGCGGCGCGATGCTGCCGGTGCTATCCGGACCCAATCGCGGCCGGCGCTGGATCGTCGGGGCCGGCACGCATGGCTGCTGGCTGGGGCGCTATGAGCGGCAGGAGATCGGCTGGTTCCTGGCGCAGCTGCGGCCCGAAGACGTGGTGTGGGATATCGGCGCCCATGCCGGCTATTTCACCCTCGCCTGCGCGTCGCGCTGTCGCGAGGTTGTCGCCTGCGAAGCGCTGCCGGCCAATCTCGCCAACCTGCGCCGCCATGTGACCATGAATCGCTTGTCGAACGTGCGCATCGTCGGCGCCGCCATCGCCGACAGCCACGGCGGCGCCGTCGCCTTCGGCGGTTCCGGCAGCAGCTACCAGAACCGCATCGGGGCTGAGGGCGAAAGCGTGCCGGTCGAAAGCATCGACCATCTGGTCGCGACCGGCCACACGCCGCCTTCGATCGTGAAGATGGATGTCGAGGGCGCCGAATCGCGGGTGCTGCAGGGCGCCGCCGACACCATCGCGCGCCATCGCCCGCGCCTGCTGGTCGCCGTGCACGGCGAGGAACAGGAAACCGCCTGCCGTTCTTTCTTCGAGGAGCGCGGCTATGCCGTGGAGATGCTGAACATCGCCACATTGTGGGCGATCCCGGCCGACGATCCGCAATCGGCGCCGGACCAGACCTGATCGGGAGTCGGGTCAGCCGACGAGCCAAAACCGCCGGTGCGACTCGAACCGCCAACGTCACGACTGCTCGCTCGGCAGTAGCTTCGTTGCAAGCGACCCCGCGCTGCATGGCGGCGACGCCCTCCCGTCTTGGCTTGCGCCGTCTCGACGCGAACGCCCCGGACGAATAGCGGGACGAGCACGCCGGCCACCTGGATCACATCGCCCAGCGCGACAGTCGGGTCGAAGTGCGGCGGCCGTCCGATGGATGGTCGGTCATGGCTGCCGATCCTGCTGCCGCCATTGGAACCGTTCGATGGCGACTTCACGGCGCGACGGTCGGAACGTCCCAATAGGCGACCTGATCGGCGGTGAGCGCGGCGCGGTCGCCGCTGTCAGGCAGATCGGAAAACAATATCCACTCGCCGATCAACCCTTGCAGATGCGAGAAGGAATTGCCGCCCGGCTTTGCAATGGCGATCCAGCGCGGCGCGAACGTGCCGGCTTGTGTGTTGCCCATGCCGTCGAGGCCGTTGACCGTGGCGTACAGGTTGACCGCCTCGAAGCGGGCGGCCGCCACGTAGGGCACATCGACCTGCCACAGGTCGCAGCCCGTGGCCGCGTCGCGCTGCGCCAGCAACTGGCGATTGGCGCCATTGAACGACAGGTTGAACGAACCCGCATCGTCGTAGTCGTTGGTGCCATCCTTCACCACCGACCCGATGCGGCGATAGTCGTTATCGCCGGCCGGGGTGTTGATCACCGTCGTCAGCCATGCGGTGGCGGACGAGAACGCCGCGTTGCCCGATCCGGCGTCGTATTGCAGCCCATCGTTGCTGCCGTCGAAAGCCAGCAGCGGCAGCGCTCCCGACAGCTCGAGCAGCGGCTGGTTGCCGGCGGTGGACTGTTCCATGGTCCGGCCGTTGCCGGACTGGTCATACCAGGCGACAACGAACCCATCGGCCCCGTTCAACCACGTCGATATGGCATCCTTGTCGAGAAGCCCTATGGGCGCGAAGCCGAAATCCGCCTGCGCATTATCGCTGCCCCTGCGCAGGCGCAGGCAGAGATCGTCGTACCCGCCGCGCAACCGGCGGCAGGAATAGGCCGCCTGCACGAGGCCGCCGACGCTGTCGAGCGGGCCGGCATACGCCGCCGGTCCCGGCGGTCCGCCCGCCGCCCGGTTCCTCGAGCGGGTGTGATTTCTCGTCGTCATTCCCGCCGCCCCTTCGCTGGATCGCCGGTCATCCGCATCATTTCCCTCCTCACGGTATCGCCGCTCTGCGCTGGCATGTGGCGATGAACCAGCTCCAACGTGCGCATCGTCGGCGCCGCCATCGCCGACAGCCGACGAGTCAAAACCACCGGCGTGCCTCCAATCGCCAACCTCACGACCGCCTGCTCGACAGCAGCCCCGCTGCGGTCGATCTCGCGCTGCATGGCGGTGGCGTGCTTTTCCATCTTCGACTGCGCCGTCTCGACGCGTATGCCTCGGACGAACGGCGGGACGAGCACGCCAACCACCTCGATCAGATGGCCCAAGCTCACCGTCGGCTCGAAGTGGACCCGGCCGCGGGGGTCGGGGTGATGGTCGGTCGTTGCTGGCCTCGACAGCTACTGACGGCCGACTGAATTACCTTCGAGAACGTATCTGCGCGATCATGTTAGCCCAGGACAGAAGGATTCCCGGTCGCGACAGCGTAGTCGTCCAGAAGCGAAGTAAGGATGGCCGCCTCACCCTCGGAAAGACCGGCGCCGGCATGGAAAATGGCAACCTTGCATCCCGTCACATTGAAGGCGGTGCCCATATAGTTAACGGCACCGACGTAGACGTTCAGATCCGGGAGGCCGGTGCTGGAGGTATTGCCAGCCGCCGCCGGCGCGCCGTTGAAATAGATGGCCAGGTCTGTCGCGCTGGTTCTGGTGCCGATCCAGTAGCCTGGCGTGGCCGGATCTTCCGTGGCCTCGATCGCTGAATTTTCGCCCCACAGGAAACTTTGGCTTCCATTCGTGAAATAGGAGAAGCCTATCGCACCAGCGGCTTCGAATGCCGCGGCGACGGAACCGGCGAAGGAAAGGTCGAGTATGTGCAGGCCGATATGGCCGCTGGTAGACGATGCCTCGCTGTTTTCGGCGACCGGGTTCCATCCGGTATCCAGATAGGCCCCGCCAAAGGGATTGAATGACCATCCTTGCGTAGGGCTGTGGCTAACTGCTTCATGCGCCGTTCCAACCAGAGCCGGATTGCGCAGATCGACCAGCGACGCCGTCATATCGGGAACGCCGATGGCCTTTTTCAGCGAGCCCAGCTTGGTGTGCCACAGGCCGGCATTCTTTAATCCCACCACCAGCGCATTCAAGGCGTCTGGGAACAGCTCTCCGGTCGCGGCGATATAGGCAGCGACATCCGGGTCGTAGGAGGAACCATCGCTCCTCATCCTCTGCCCCCGGACTCTTTTCAGGTGTCGGCTTCTCTGCATTCCATCCTCTCCAGAAGAAGGTCATAGACGGCGTCTTCCGGCGTCTTCCAGCCCCTTCGACGCCAGCGCGACCAGCCTCGCCGTCCGCCGCTCATGCTCGCTCTCTCTGTGCGGACACCCTGCCCATTGTTTTCATGTCGCCCTAGTCATCGCTCTTTTCCTCCCAGTGCCAGCCCGGGCTCTGGCAATCATCACAGCCGCGGCGGCCAATGCCCGGCGGATACCGGTTGCGCATAAGCGATCCGGCAGGCGCGGCCAGCAGCCGGCGATTGTTGGCCGTCCGCCTCTCTGCTACCAATCCCCGCCATGCGCTCGCTTGGACGCCTGATCGGCCATGCCCGGTTCCTGCCTTTCGGGGTGCGGGACCGCCTGCTGCGCCTGCTGTTCCCAACCCAACGCATGCCCGACCAACGGTTCGTCGTGCCGCTGGGCGAGGGCGTCTATGGCGGGCGATTTGACAGCTACATCGACTGGTCGATCTACTTTTACGGCCAGTACGAACGCCACGTGCTGCGTTTCCTGACGCGTGTCTTCGCACGCCTCGACCGACCGGTCGTGTTCTGGGACGTCGGCGCCAATGCCGGCCAGCACAGCGTGTTCGCCGCCAGCCTGGGCGCGCAGGTGCACGCCTTCGAACCCTATGGCGCGGTCCTCGAGCAACTGCGCAAGAACGCCAGCCGCAATCCCTCGCTCGCCATCGCGATCCATCCCCACGGGCTGGGCGCAAGCAACGAGGACCGCCGCTTCACGCCGCCCTCGAACGAGAACCGGGGCACCGGCCATTTCGACGCGGAAGGCAGCCTCGTCCTGCCGATCCGCCGTGGCGACGATATCGACGCGCCGCCACCTTCGATAATGAAGATCGACGTCGAGGGATACGAAGCCGAAGTGCTGCGCGGCCTCGCCGCCACTCTTGTCCGTGCCCGGCCGATCATCCTGTGCGAATTCTCCGAACGCACCCGGAAGGAAATCGGCGACCTGCGCCAGGCCCTGCCCGCCTCGTACCTCACCTTCGATCTGACCGGACCGGAGCGCCCGCGACTGCGGCCGGCCGCGATGGCGGGCCGCGGCGAAATGGTGGTGCTGGTGCCGGAGGAGAAAACTTCGCTCGTTTCCGGCTGATTGCCGGCACGGCAGGGGCAGTGCGGCATGGCGCGAGCCCGGACGTGTCATTAGCGCGCACTTTCCAATGGTGATCTCGCACTGCAGGCATACGCCCCTATCAACCTCTAATGCCGGACGCGCTGAACTCTCCTCTATTGCGACACATGCGAGCAGTTTCTTGTTCACGTAGTGATTTTTTGCACATTCACCATCCAATCGCAGTCCGAAGGATCGATACATCGGCAGCGAAGTCGGCGTTTTCGATCGCCGTCATCGACCCTCCAGTGTGCCAGAGCGAAAGCCCAGCATTCGAGAACTGAGCGGGACTGCCGCCGTTTGATGCAAGAAGAGCAATGATCAAGTTCGGGATCGACAGCGAGTTTTGTGGGTCGGCGAAACGTTGAACGCCATCTTGGTATAGCTGGGAGGCGTTACTAGCTGACCTATTCACCGTGAACATGCCAATCCTGCTGGCCAGTACACCTCGCGACCAGCTCCGCCATCGTTGGTGTTGAGCGACGCATATGTCATATTGTTTCCCCACCATATGTTGATCGACGTACCGCCGTCAGAGCCTGATGCTGCGATCTGCCGCACTTCAGCGGAACCAGACACCGTTCTTACAAAGCATCCCATTGAAGCGGCGTTCAACGTCCAGTTCACGCCATGAACAGCGGGGTTGTAGCCCGTATTTATGTAGCTGCTGGTTCCGTTACCCACGACATCCTGCCATTGCGTGAAGGTAGGCAAGTTCACTGGCGTGCCGACCGTCCGTGACTTCAGGCAGGTCATCGCTGCAGCGATGTCGCGATTGGCGAGGAGCCCGATCCGGTCTCTTGTCGCCCACCAGCCGTGATCCTTTCCGGCGACGACGAAACGGTTGATCGCCTGTTTCTGCGGCAGATCTGCGTTACCCCACGACACCGCATCGAACCACGCGTGCGCATCGGGATCCCAGAAAGGTCCCCTCCCGCCCTGTTCCGGATGCGGATACGATTTCTCGTTTTCATTGCCACTCTCCTCACAGTGCTACCGCGCGCGCGCAAACAGCGCTTCGATAGCGGTTTCATCAGCGATCGCCGGACCAGACTTGGGGCAATGGCGCCACGACCACAGCAAGCGGCCCAGCCTCGATCGACGCCAGCCGGATCTGCCGCGCGCTCATCACCATCAGTGCTCGCCTCGCTGCGATACGCTATGCCAGCACCTCTGGCGGCACCTCTTCGACCCACCACGCCCCGTCGGAGAACATCGGGTCGAGTTTGACGACATCCTGCCCGATGGCAGCGGTCGGCCATTCGATCGGCGTCACGGCTACGACGCCCTGCGCCAGGTCATCGCCTGTCGGCTGCCTGAGGGAAGGACGCAAACAGATGATCGGCACGCAACTGCGCCAGCGTGTAAAGATAGGCGACGATCTCGCCATTGCTGATCTTCGCAAGCAGCATACTACGCCCCCTTCACCTCGATGCCCGCGCCGGCAGCTCCCTCGATGCCGTCGAGAGCGGCCACGGTTGCGCCCATTGTGTAGCCCCCTGCCGTCGGCGCGGCACGAGAGCCGCCCCAATGGATGATTATGTTACTTCCATCAAGATCGCTGTCGAAATCCTCCATCACGCCACTCGCGGCGGTGCCTGGATATCCCACTCCGCCGAGCGCACAGATCGCATAGGAATCGTCCTGACCGGTGATCAGTGAGAATGTCTGGTTGGTTCCACTGCCCTGCTTTATGGCGGTTGCGCCGATTGGCGAAACGGTATCGACGCCGACAAGATCGAACGCACCGACACAAGCATACGCACCGGCATTCGCCGTGAAGGCAAAGTTGGTCGAACCGCTTGAGGTGGTATCGATACGCCACCACGCCTGTGTATGGACCTGTCCGACGAAGAAGTTATACGAGGCACGACAAGCCGATATCTCCGTCATGGCATTCCCGCTGCAGGTCAGCGCGCTAGCATAGTTAGGAGAACCGCCGAAATAAAGCAGGGAGGTGATGGCGACGATCAGCCGCCCGCCCGTTCCGGCGCTGAGCGAGACGGCGACGACGGGGTTCGCCTCACCTACTAGATTGGCGCCACGGGTCACGTTTCGCAGCGTTGGCATCGTCGGCGCGCTGCCCTGTGCCGCTACCGCCATCATCAGGTTCCGCGTCAAGGCATCCATGGCTCAGCTCTCGTAGTTGCGCAGCGCCGCGCCGTGCCAGCGCGCGCCGCCGTTGCGGGTCGCGAACATGACCAAATGCCGCTTGCCGGTGTCGAGCGTCGGCGCCTCGTCGCCCGGCCACTCGACATTGGCGAACCAGGTGATGGTGCCCGAGGTGTAGGCCAGCTCCAGCACGAAGCCATAGGCGACGCCGGACGGCACGTTGGCGACGGTGAAGGTCACGTTGCCCGCCACCGTGCGCAGGAAGTAGTTGCCCGCCGCGCAGTCGATAGTGCTGCCACTCGACAGATCGATGGCGACACCGGTTTGCGCCGCGCCGACATGCAACGACGTCACCGCAGTAGCCGCCGGCGTGCTGCCGCCGATCACCGTCCCGTCGATCGTACCGCCCGAAATCGTGCCGCCGCTCACCGTTGCGCCGCTGACCGCACCGCCACTGATAGTGTTGCCGCTGATCGTGTTGCCGCTGATGGTCGCGCCGCCGATCGTGCCACCGCTAACCGCGCTGCCCGACACCGTGCTGCCGCTCACCGTCACCCCGCCGATCGCGCCGCCGCCGATCGTCACGTCGTCGGCATCCTGCAGCGCCATCTCGCCCAGCCCCAGATTGCCCCGCGCCGTCGCCGCATCGGCGAGGTCGGCCAGGTTCTGGCTCGCCAGCAGATCGCCGGTGCCCGAAC
This sequence comes from Alphaproteobacteria bacterium, assembly GCA_037190765.1. Taxonomy (GTDB): domain Bacteria; phylum Pseudomonadota; class Alphaproteobacteria; order Reyranellales; family JAQSWP01; genus JAQSWP01. Next base: position 37,046 of record JBBCJW010000050.1, on the reverse strand, counting down.
CCGAAGCGCCGGTCGGCCCCTGGATGCCCTGCGGCCCGGTCGGTCCGGTGGCGCCGGCATTGCCCTGCGGTCCCGTCGCGCCCTGCGGCCCGGTCGGCCCCTGAACGCCCTGCGCCCCCGTCGGCCCCATCGCCCCGCTCGGCCCGGTCGCGCCCTGGATGCCCTGCCCGCCCTGCGGCCCGGTCGGTCCCGTCGGTCCCTGCGAGCCGGTCGGCCCCAGCCCGCCGGTCGGTCCGGTGGCGCCGGTATTGCCCGCCGGCCCCGCGGGCCCGGTCGGTCCGGTGGCGCCGGTCGGCCCCGTAGGCCCGTCGCTGATCAGCGCCCAGGCGATGGCGCTGCTGCCGACGATCACCGGATCGGCCGAGGCGATCTTGTACTTGGCCTCCGCCTGCGAGCCCTGGTTGACCACCACCTGCGTGCCCTGCACCAGGTCGCGGTTGTCGTTGCAGTCGGCGGCGCGCTTCCAGTCCGAGGCCGACGCGTTCCAGATGCCGTTCTGCCGCGCATCGGCCTGGTTCTTCACCAGCACCCGGTCGCCCGCCGCCAGCGCCACGCCGTCGATGGTCTGCAAGCCGTAAAGCGCGATGGCGGTGGTGGTGGCGACCCGCACCGGCGGCTTGATCGCCACCGAACTCAGCGAGCCGCGCAAACGGTCGATGGTGCTCATCCAGTCTCTCTCCAGATCAAACATGAAGGTGAAAAACGAAAACCCCGCCGCGGTCGCCCGGGCGGGGTTGGGGAAACGAGAGCCGTCTATCCGGTCTGCTCGAACGATCCTACGAAGAACGCGGCGTTCCGAAGATTTCTTCGTACCAATGCGCTTCCTTGTCGTCAAAGTAATCGCGGTCGGCGATTTCACAGAGCCGTCTGAGTCTCGAGAGATTCAAACGATATCTATTGAAAAGAGCAATCAGGTCAAAGACGTTCGGGACCGTAACCTCTTCCGAATTCAGCTCCAGAAGAGCAGTCTTGTTTCTATCCAGGCCGATATAGCGCGGATAACTTTCCTTCAGCCAGTCATCGAAGCCACGTTCGTCCAGGGGGGAAACGAATGCGGGGCTGAGAGAAAGGGAAAACCCATTAAAAGGCCTGCCCGTCAGAGTCACCACTGCCGGATTCGCCGTCCTTTCGAGCGAGATGCCTTTACCCTTGCGCAGCGCTGCGGGAAGCTCGACTTCAAAATCATAGCGGGCAGCAATTGCAGCGAATTCTTGCGCACTCTGGTCATCGATCTCATCTGTCTTGAGATCGATGCTCAGATCTGTATCGCCGCCAATACTGGACACAACCGGGATACGTCCAAGCCATTCGACGAAGTTCTCTTCATCGAGATAGGAATAAAACCCGGGTTCAGGAAATGGAACGACGACCATGCTTAAGCTCTATCTCTCCGACCTTAACAATCCTACGAAGAGCTCTGCGATCCGAATACCTCTTTGCGCCAGTTGATCCAGTGTTGATCGTAACCGCTAATTTTTCGCAGTGGTTTAAGTTTTGCGAGATTCAAGTCATATCGACGAAAGACCGCCCTCAAGTCGTGGAAGTTTCCGACAGTAACATCGTCCGAACCCAACTCCAGGATGGCAGTTTTGCTTTCGTCCAGACCGGCATAGCGCGGCTGAATTCGTTTCAGCCAGTCGTCGAAGCCACGCTCGTCCAGTGGGGAAAGGAACACCGGACGGAGAGAAAGCGAAAACCCGTTCGATGGCGCGTCCGTCAGGATCACCGACTCGGGACCCGCCTTCTTTTTCCGCGAAGCGACCCTCCCCTTGCGCATCGAGGCAGGCAGTTCGGCATCCAAACCATAGCGGGCGGCAAGTGCCACGAACTCTTCCGCGCTCTGGTCGTCTATCTCCGTTGTTCTGAGGACGATGCTCAACTCTTTATCGCTATCGCCTATGCGCGATACCACCGGCACACGCAGAAGCCACTCGAAAAGGTTTTCTTCGTCGAGATAGGAGAAAAAATACCCCGGTTCAGGAAAGGGAACTTCAACCATGCTCAGCGTCTCTTTCTAGGCCGCCGCTCCTACGAAGAATGCGACGTTCCGTAGATCTCTTCGTACCAGTGCCCGTCCCTGTCGCAAAAGTAGTCATGGTCGGTAATCTCGCAGAGCGGCCTGAGCCTCGAGAGATTCAGGCTGTAGCGACGGCAAAGCCCGAGCAGCTCGACGACGGTCGGGACATCCACTTCATCGGCAGTCAGTTCCAGCACGGCTGTCCCGGTGCCGTCCAGCCCGGCATAGCGCGGATAGCTTCTCTTCAGCCAGTCGTCGAACCCGCGCCTGTCCAGCGGCGAGACGAAGCTGGGACTGAAGGAAAGCGAAAACCCGTTCGATGCCCTCTCCGTCAGGATCACGGAATCGGGAGCCGGCTTCTTTTCCGCCAACACGATCCTGCCCTTGCGCAACGATTCGGTCAGCTCGGCGTCCAGGTCGTAGCGGGCGACGATCGCGGCGAATTCCCCGGCACTTGCATCGTCGATCTCTGCGGTCTTGAGGTCGAGAGTTTCGAGAGTGGCAACCGACACGACCGGGATGCGCTGAAGCCACCCGAAGAAGGTTTCTTCGTCGAGATACGCGTAATAGTACTGCGGTTCGGGAAATGGAACGGTGACCATGCTTAAGCTCTATCTCTCCGACCTTGACAATCCTAGGAAGAACGCGGCGTTCCGTAGATCTGTTCGTACCAATGCGCTTCCTCGTCGCAAAAATAGTCGTGATCGGCGACGTCACACAGCCGCCTGAGTTTTGCATGATGCAGGCGATATCGATCGAAAATAGAAATCAGGTCGGAAACATTCATGACCGTGACCTCTTCCGGACCAAGCTCCAGAATAGCCGTCCTGCTTTCGTCCAGGCCGACATAGGGGGCATAGCATTCCCTCAGCCAGTCGTCGAAGCCACGTTCGTCCAGCGGAGAAATGAACACAGGTCTGAGAGAAAGCGCAAACCCGTTCGACGGCCGCTCCATTACGGTCACCGCAGCAGGATCGGCCTTCTCTTCCAACCAAACGACCTTGCCCTTGCGCATCGCTGCTGGCAGCTCGGCGTCGAAATCGTAGCGGACGGCAAGCGATGCGAATTCATGCGCGCTCTGGTCGTCGATTTCCTCGGTCCTGAGATCGATGCGCAGACCTTTATCATGGCCAATGCTCGACACAACCGGGATGCGCCCCAGCCATTCGAAGAAGTTCTCTTCATCGAGATAGGAATAAAATCCCGGCTCAGGAAACGGAACGGCGACCATGCTCAACGTCTCTTTACAAGCCGACGATCCTACGAAGAGCTCTGCGGTCCGAAGATCTCTTCGTCCCACTTCTCACGAAAATAATCGTAGTCAGCAACCTCACATAGCCGTCTAAGTTTCGGAAGATACAAACGATATCGACGACAAACTGCGATCAGGTCGCTGACGTTCATGATATCCACATCATCCGAGCTCAATTCCAGAACGGCAGTTTTTCTGCTATCCAGACCGGCATAGTTCGGTCGAATTTCCTTTAGCCAGTTGTCGAAGCCGCGCTCATCCAATGGGGAAACGAACACAGGATTAAGAGAAAGCGAAAACCCATTCGATGGCCTGTCCGTCAGGATCACCGACTGGGGGTTGACTTTCTCATCCAATGAAACCTTGCCCTTATGCACCGATCCCAGCACCTCGGCATTCAAATTGTAGCGTACGAAAAGCGCCGCAAATTCTTGCACGCTTTGATTGTCGATTTTTTCTTCTTTAAGGGCGATCTTTAGACCCGGGCCACCCTTTACTCCCGACACAACTGGAATGCGCTGAAGCCATCCGAAAAAATTGTCTTCATCAAGTTGCGAAAAAAACCATATTGGTTCGCGAATTATGAAGTTCGACATATGTCAGCGCCTCTTACCGAGCAAGTCATCGATATTGTCGTCCGGATATACATTAATTCTATCTTTACCAATCTGAACATCCCAATGTTTACCGCCATGGGCCCGTCCGCCTTTCCCAGTCGGCACCCACACTCGCCCCTTGTCGTCGAGCCAGCCGTGACTAGCTCCACCTCGCCTTCGATTCGGATTCTTGACCCATCGTTCTCCGTCCTTGGGATCCTTGAATCCGTTTTTCTCACTCGGTTTGCCCGGCGCCTTTGCCCCTTCCTTATCCTTCGCATCATGAGGCGGCTTGTTATAGAGCAAATTCTGGATGGCTGACAACAGTTGCATGAAGAACGGCTTTTCTACCTCCGGTAGATCGTCGAACTCCGGCAGCTGTCCCCACAGTTTCCTGAGCTCCTTCCACGCCCCCGCGTAATCGGGATCGCCTGGTCGCGGCGGCGCACCCGCTGGCGGCGGCGGCAGCGGCAGAGGAACGGCAAACTGCGCTCGCTCGGCGCGCACCGGTTCGTCGCCACTGCCATAGACGGCAGGGCGCAGGCGCGGCCCGGCTCTGGAGGCATCGGCCTCGCCCAACGCTCCATACGCTGCGACGCCATATCCATCCCGCGTCCCGCTCGCAGTGCCATCTCCGCCGCCGCGCTGCCACGACCCGCCGAAATCGCCATGCGCGCGCGAGGCCGATGACGGCGCACCGCTTCCGGCGGCGCGCAGCCCCCGAAGGCGAACGAACTCATCGACCAGCGCCACATACGAAGCGTCGTCTGCTCTCCACGCGGCGGCGCGGATCGCATCGTCGATCGCGCTCTGGTAATCGGCTTCCGCCCGTTGCCGCGCTGCAGCCTCCGCCGCTGACTTCGCCGCCAACATCGCGTCGATTGGCGCCGTCTCGCCCGGCTCCGGGACGGCACCAGCCGTGTCATCCGTCGCGTCACCCTCCGCGTCACCCCTCCCGTCATCAGCCGCCCCATCCGTCACGTCACCGGGTTGCGCCCTGGCATCGTCGCCCGGCACATCGGAAAGTGGCGGCGGCGGCAGCGGCGGCATCGTCGTTGCACGAGGCGGCGTCACGGGCGGCGGCGTCACGGGCGGCGGCATCGCGGGCGGCGGCATCGCGGGCTCGGCCTCGCCCCCGCCCGGATTGGAGAAAGGCGCGCCCTCCAGCGGCGGCGCTATCGGATCGCGCTCCTCCTCCGGCTCTACCGGCAATCCAGGCTTGCGCGGCAACTCAGGCATCCGTCGCCGCCCCCACCGGCGGCTTGATCGCCACCGAACTCAGCAAGCCGCGCAAACGGTCGATGGTGCTCATCCAGTCTCTCTCCAGATCAAACATGAAGGTGAAAAAACCAAAACCCCGCCGCGGTCGCCCCGGGCGGGGTTGCTGTTGGGGATAGTGGTGCTATGCGAAGGGCATCAGCCGCTCACGGGCACGGCCATTTCCTCGCGAGAGCCTGCAACACCAGCGGCACGATGCTCTCGTCCTCGCGAGCGTCCCAATGTGACGGGTCGCGCTCGATTTCCTCGTTGATCGCGTCGAGCAGATCGCCGTGCGGCACATCGGAAGGAAGGCAGACGCGCCGCTTCGTGCCGTCGGCGACATAGGCTTCGCTTGCAGCCGTCAGCGTCGTGCGCAGACCGAACGCGAAGAAGATCAGGGCCTCGGCGCTGGACTTGTCTCCCAGAATGACCAGATTGTCCAAAGTGCGATAGCCTTTGACCGACAGCACCAGGTCCGGCGTCAGCTTCTTCATGCCTGCGGGTTGCGCCCATGCCGGCCCCGACAGGCCGGCGATGCCCGACATCAACATGATCCCGGCCAGAGCACCCGTCAGGCTGGCCGTATGGCCCTTCCACCGGCTCAACATGGAAACTGCCGCCGCACGACATGCAGGACGATCTTCTCGGAGGTTGCATCCGGCGCGCCCCAGGCAGCACCGTTGCTGTCCAGTTCGGTGAGGATGAGGTCGCGCAGATCGACCGGCTGCAGATCGACCGGCAGACAAAACAGCGGCTTCGCTCCTGCCGTGGCGTATTCCTCTTTCGCCGCCTGCAACCCTACCATAATGCCGGCCTGGAACCAGAACTGGCGATCGAGCGGACCCGTACCGCCCACGTTCATCCCGGAAATGAAATCCCGGTACTCCTTTGGTCCGAGCCCTTCATTCCAATTCTGCGCCACCGCCGGCAACGCGATCAGAGCGATGCCCAGCACCAGCGCCGCCGCGCCAACGATCCGACCTGTCGATGCCATCGAAGCTCCCTGCCCCCGATGCGCAATCCTAAAGCTCCTTCGAGCCGTGAAAAACCCTTTCCGGCAGGCCGCCAGCTTTCTGCAACCCACGATTGCCGCTCTGCCTCGGGAAGGCGCCGCCCATATCACCCGCTCACCGACAGGGCCAGCGCCGCTTCATGGCGGCAAGGGCGGCAAAGCCAATGTCGTTGTCATCCTTCCCCTGCCAGAAACCTGCATTGGCCTCCAGCTCCGCGTCGATGGCCTGCAGCAGCGCCACCGGCTGCACGTCCACCGACAGGCAGGTCGAGGGTTTGGCGTCCGCCTGCGTCGCGAAATCGTCGAACGCCGCCGCCGCGTTCAGCAGACCGGTGGCGAACAGGGTGAGCGTCTGCTGCGCGCCGAAATGCCCGGCCACCGCCATCCGGTACATGTCGCGATACTCGGCAACCGACAGGAACGGCGCCCCTGGCGGCGTCGCTGCCGCTCCGGCGGCGAGGGCGACAAGCGTCGCAATGCCAGCCAGCCCGCGCACGCACGCGCGCCGCAGCCTTGCTCCCGCCGTCACGGCAGCGGACATGGGAACCGCCTTTTCATGCCATGCAGCGCGATGCGCTCGACCGGCACGTCGGGCGTACGGCGCCAGAACGCGCCGCGCGCCGCGAGTTCGGCCGCGATCGACGCCTGAATTTCTTCCACAGTCATTCCCACCCCGTCCGGCAGACAGAAGAAAGCCGGCTGCGCCCTGACGCGATGATCGGCGAAGTGCCACATGAACCCCGTCAGCACCCCGTCGAGATACCAGTACAGCATCTTCGTCGCGGTCGGGTCCTGCCGTTGCAGCGTGCGCTCGTAATGCGCCAGCGAAAAGCCCAGCCGAGGCTCGGCCTGCCCCGGCGCCGGCTGGGCCAGCACCGGCGGCATCGCGACCGCCAGGCCTGCCGCCAGACAGGCCGGGAGCAACCGGCCCGCCCGCCGCCAGCGGGAAAGCGCGTCGCTGCGGCAGGGGCCACGCTTCATCGGCAGGGATACTCCGCCCGGAGCACCGCGATCGCCACGAGGCCGACCGACGCTCTCGACTGCACCGCCCACTCCTCCTTGCGCTCAAGCATTTCCTTTGCGACTTTCGGCCTGAGCTGCAGGCCGGTCTCCATGCCGGCCGGCAGACAGAAGGACGGCTGGGCGCCGGCCTGCACGAAAGCGGCATTGGCCAGGCCGATGGCAGCATCCATGCCGGCATGGAACTGCGCCAGCGCCTTGCTGGCCTTTTCCGCCAACGCCGCATCGCGATCGCCACGCCCGGCGATCTCCAGTATCTCGCCATATGTCGCGATCGCCATCTGCGCCGCGGCGGGACGCGGCACCGCGACCGGCGCCGCTGCCAGCATCGACACGACCAGCATCGCCCTGACCGGCATCCAACTGGCCAGCCGCCCGGTGACCGGCGCGATCTGCCTGCCCCTGCCTATGAACATGGATACCGCCGCCGCAATGCTTCGAGCGCGAACTCGTCCAGCAACACTCCCGGCGTCTGGTCCCACACCGCTCCCCGTGCCGCCAGTTCCCAGTTGATCGTCGCCTGCAACTCGGCCGCGTCGAGCCGCCGGTACGCGGGCAGGCAGAACGCCAGCGGCTGCTCCCGGTTCCGGTACTCCACCATGACCGCTTCGAATCCCGTCGCCATGCCGCGCAGATAGCGGCGGAACTCGACATAACGTTCCCCGGTCGAAATCTCGTCCAGCAGGGTTTCTTCGTAGAATGCGAGAGACACCCGGTCAGGCTGCGCCGATGCCGGCACCGCTGCCAGTACAGCAGCCAGCGCCAGCACGATCGCGCCAACGACACGTCCCCCCGCCATCATCGAGTCCCCCAACGGTCCGAGGCACAATCCTACCGCCGCCCGCCGCCGTGACAAACCCTTTCCCGCCCGCCAGTACAGCCCCCGCAACCCACGATTGCCGCCTCCTCCCACGCGAGACGGCCACCATCGAAAACCCCGCCGCGGTCGCCCGGGCGGGGTTGCTGTTGGGGATGGTGGTGCTATGAAGCCGGCTTCACCCGCTCACGGGCACGGCCATTTGCGGGCGAAGACCTGCAGCGCGACCGAAGCAACGGGTTCGTCGGGATGATCGTCCCAGTGTGCGAAATTGCGATCTATATCCTCGTCGATCGCGTGGATCAGTTCGACGGTTTCCACATCGGGCGGAATGCAAATTTGCCGCCTTGCTCCACCGGCAACATGGGCATCACTCGCCGCCATCATGCCTTCACGCATCCCGGTGAAGAGTATCATTATGCTTCCGATCGCTTCCTGATCCCCGGCATTCGCCCGCATGATGAGCAGACGAAAACCGAACACCGACATGTCCTCCCACAATTTCCCAGACGTATCGGCAGATGCCGCGCAGGGATAGTGACGACGCATAACATAAAGGGCGAGCCTTGATGCAGTCGCATCCGACGCGCGCCGCCAAGTGTGGCCTTCGGCCGCGAGCTCGTCGGCCATTTGCTCGTATAGATCAACAACTCGAAAGTCGGACGATGTACAGAACAGGGGAGCCTGCCCAGCCTTGACGTATTCCTGCTTCGCAGCATGGAGTCCAATCATGATGCCATCAAGATACGTCGAGGCCCTAGGATCAACGCCAATATACGGCTGCCGTACCGACAAGGCTTCATACACTTCGATGCTGAAGCCGCGATTGAAATCTTCTGCACTTGCCCGAAGGGGCGACGCCAGCAGAATCGCTACAATTAACCCGAACGCCAGTTTCAGGCCCATCACTCGCAACTTGTCAAACCCTCCCTATTCTTGGAAAAGTTTTAGCATACTTCATAAGATTTCCATCATTTCTCACAAATTTTCCATGAACAACACCCATACAGTTTCAAGCTGTTGGCGACGAAAAACATCCCGCTTAGAAAGACGATGGCAATCCGAAATTGCGCGGATCGTAGTCCTGCACGAAGAGTATATCAGCAGTCACACCCGGACCGCGCACGAGCGCGAGATTGATAAAATACTCCGTGACTTCTGCTGCCTTCCTATGTGCTTCGTCCCTCGTCAATCGCCCTTTGTTCCTCGCGACATTGAAAACATGCTGATAGATTGACCATCCGTCTGGTACTGGGTTCCCCGGATTTCGATATATGTTGGAGACGGCGTCGAGCTGCTGTTCGCGCCACCTGAGATAGGCGGATGCTTCATACGCGGACATACTGTCGGATTCCGTCCGCACGTTACGCGAAAATTCGTGGACAGCAGCAGTATCCAACCTGCTTCTCAGCAAAGGAACCAGCCCGACCACGGCATCTTGCTTTGCGTTCGGCGTGTCCAGCCAGGCTTTCGAAATTCCCAGTTCACTTGCCAGCCCATCTGTAAGGATACCGGCCTTTCGGAGACGGTCCGCGGCCTCCCAGGAGAGATGAAGTTTCTGGTCTCTGAAATAGGCGGTTTCCAGACGTTTTGTCATCTTCTCGTCGCCAATCCGGCGACGGTTCTCCTGTTCACGAGAAATGAGGCTCGCAAGCGCCTTTGACGATTGCTCCGACTTCTTCGCCTTCTCCGCAAAATGGGCAATGCTGCGGTTGTAATCGACTGGTTCACCGCCCTTTATGTTCCTGTCCCGATAAGCCTCATAGAATGGTTTGACTGCCTTCCCGACACGTCCGATGCCGGTTTGCGCTCCCGTCACCGCCACCTGTGCTCCCGCCCCCACCGCGGGAAGCGTCTTGGTAATCCGGTCCGTGAGAATGCCATCAAACATTGCCTTGCCGATGCGGCCGACCGTCAAAGACGATCCCCCATCCTCGTCATGGCCCTTCTCGATCGCATAGTATTTCGCGACTTCTCCTCCGGCATTGACCGCCCCTTGCGCCAGTGATTCGGCACCCGATGCAGCTATCCCGCCAAACCGGCGCCGAACCGTTTTGAGCAGCGGCCCGCCAACGCCTCCAAGAACTTCGAGACCCGCATCGATACCGGCGCTCATGAGGGCATCGCCATATATCTCTTTCATCCTGTTTGGATCGCTGATTATGGCGAGAAGTGTTTTTTCATTCGCCAGATCAATCCCGCGCCGCTCGAACGCATCGAGAATCGCTTCCGGAAACCCGGATCCGAATGCCACGGCTGCCGCAGCCAGGATGCCTCCCAGCGGCCCGGTAAAGATACTCGCCGCCCCAGCCGCAGCAATTGTTGGCGCGACTCCCGCCGCGCCGAGAACGACAATTTCCTCGAAATTTTCGTTCAGCACCTTGAAAAAATCCCCAACGGTCCTTGCTTCATTCAGTTTCCGCAGCGCTGTCGAATTGGGGATCTGCGTCAGCTTGGCCTGCGCGGCGGCCAGATCGCTCAGGGCTTCCCGTGTTTCCTTGACCAGAATCGACCTGATGTTGTGCCTATCAATCCAGAGCTGATACTCAACTCGCGAAAGATCTTCGCCTTTCCTCACTTTTTCAAGGACAGCCTGCGTCCTATCGTTGAATTCCTGAATAATACGAAGCTGGTTCAACGAACTTCCCGACACGCTACCGAACCACTCCCTCTTCATGTGGTTCCATGTTTTCTCCCACAGATGAAGTTTCTCATGCTCCTGGTCGTTCAGTTGGTTTCGGATGGCCTTCTGTTCGGCAGCATCTCTATCCCGGAGCGGCTTGAAGCCCGGCGCTAGAACCTGCGGCGCGACGCCGAACGTGCTCGACCCCTCGTCAATGACACCCAGTTGCGCTTCGTCGCGAAGCCGTTGCTCCTCCTGCTGCCTTTTCTCGTTGGCTTTCCTCTGCTCCTCCGTCGCCCGTGCCCGTCGCTGGTAATAGGCGTCGCGTTCGGCGATGAAGTTGCGGTTGACCCGCTCGCTTCCCGGTTCCGTCCCCATGCCCAGATCGCGGACGATCCTGTGGACGAGAGCGGACCGGCCGTCGTCGCTCGCCATCATCCCCGCGGCAATGACAGCCTCGTTCCGCGCCAGCTGATACTGCTCATCCGCAATCCGGCGCCGCTCGGCTTCTCCCTGCGCCCTGCGCTGCGCCTTCTCCCGCGACATGCCCAGCACGCCATGCGGCCGGTCCGACGGCGCCGCCCTGGGCGGCTCGCCGCCATGGTCCTGCCGCCAGCGCTGCTGCTCGCGCACCATCCCGGCAATGCCGTGTGGTTGGCCGGAAGCCATCGCCGGCCGGGACGGCGCAGCGCTGGCCGCCGCTTCCGCCGTCGCTTCCGCCTGCGCTTCGGCCGCCACCGCCGCACGGCGTTTCTCTTCCTGCGCCAGGCGTGTGCGCTGCGCCGCCCGCAGGGCGACCGCCACCGGCGAATCGGCCGCCGCGTCGCGCGTCAGCAGCGTCGCCGCTTCCGAAATCGCCGCGGCAACCCCATCGCCCATGCCCGGCGCCGCTGCCGTCTGCCCACCGCCATCCTGCGCCGCACCCGACGCACGCTGCCCCGCGCCCGCCGTCGCCCCCCAGCGCACCAGCGCCGCGCTCATCGCCGCACCAGCGCCAGCCGCGGCTTGATCGCCTCCGAGCCCGGCCGGCCATCAAACCCGTCAGCGTTCATCTGCATCTCCCTGTGCTTCGCCCGATCGTCCTTGGGTGACACCCTCGCCCCGCTCATCCCAGCCGGCCGCGCGTGTCGCGCCAGCCGATGGTGGCGACGTCGATGAAGAAGGCGTTGGAGCCCGCCGTGCGGTAGCCGATCTGGCCCGCGGTGTCGGTCATGATCTCGAACTGCCCCGCCACCTGCATCTTGGCCGAGATCGGACTGCCGAATTCGTCGATCCCCAGGGCCGGCAAAATGGCCAGCGACGGCGAGGACGAGGGCGCCACGTCGTTCTCGTCCAGGCTGGTGAACACCACGTGGCGATAGCTCGTGCCGCCGCCGCCGCCGGAATCCTCGCGCATGCGGGCGGTGAACAGCACCGCGAACTTCAGCCCCGTCGGCACGCCGATGGCGACCGGGGTGCGGCTGCTGGTGTCGTCCCAGCTCGCCGTGATGCGGCTCTTCCACTGGAAGAAATCGCCCGTCTGCACGAAGCCGCGGATGTTGCCCGAGCCGTCGGTCAGGATCGAGCCGATGCGCCGCTTCTTGGTGTAGAGGCTGGGCATGGTCGGGCTGGAAAGACTGGTCGAGAACAGCACGTCGGGATCGGCGCCGCCGTTCTTGCAGATGGCGAAGACATGATAGGTGGTGTTGGAGGTCTTCGAGCCGCCGTCGCGCCCGCCATTGTTGTTGCCGGCGGTCCAGGTCGCGTCCAGCCGCTTGGTGATGGCGCCCGAGCGCACGATGTCGGTGGTGTCGTCGTCGGAGCGGCAGGCGCCGGCGGCGACGTCGATGTCGTTGTTGGCGTCGGAACCATTATTGGCCAGCGCCAGCCCGTGCAGGTGCCACGCCGGCAGTCCCGCGGACGTTCCCAGCGCCACGCCGTTGACGTAATAGGCCGTGGCGTTGACCGTGCCGGTGCCCTGGAAGCTGCCCGTTGCCGTCCCCAGCAGCAGCCCGCTGCCGAAGCGGCCCTGCCGCACCGGACTGCCGCCCACCAGGGTGAACACGTCCAGCCCGCCCGCCTCGCTGCCGTTGATCGGGCTGACGATCATGCCCTGAAGCTGGGCATAGGCGGTGAGGTTGCCGCCGTTGTCGTTGCCGACGAATTCCACACTGGCCATGACGTCGTTGGCCGCCGGGCTGGCCGACTGGCGGCGCAAGGTCAGGTGCGGCGCGGCCGAGGCGCCCGAGTCGCTGGCATAGACCACGGTGCTGCCCTCGAACTGCACCGCGCCGGAGAAGGTCTTGTTGCCGCTCACCGTCTGGCTGCCCGACAGGGTCACCAGATTGGACACCGCCACGCCGCCGTCGTTCAGCGCCCCGCCCAGCGCATCGTTCCAGCGCGCCACGTTGCCGATGGTGGACGACACCGGCCCCAGCACGCCGCCGGTCACCGTGGTGGTGCCCGGCGCGCCCTGCGGTCCGGTCGGTCCCAGAGGCCCGGTCGGCCCCACCGCCCCCACCGGCCCTTGCCCCATGACGACGAAGCTCAGCGGCGAGACGCCGATCACCACCGGATCGGGCGCGGCGATCTGGAAGCGCTGCCCGGCCCAGGTGACGCCGGCGACGACGCCGATCTCGGTGCCGGTCACCGCATCGCGGCTGCCGTTGAAGTCGGTGGCGCGCTGCCAGGCGGTGGCGCGGACGATCCAGATGCCGTTCTCCACCGCATTGGCCTGGTTCCGCGCCAGCACCCGGTCGCCGGCGCCCAGCGCCACGCCGTCGATGGTCTGCAGCCCCGCCAGCGTCACCGGCCCGGTGGTGGCGACCCGCACCGGCGCCTTGATCGCCACCGAACTCAGCGACCCGCTCAGACGGTCGATGGTGCTCATGCAGTCTCTCTCCGAATTCAGGGTGGAAACGAAAAAAACCCCGCCGCGGTCGCCCGGGCGGGGTGGGTGAGGGTGGGAATGTCCCTATCGGCTATGCTGTCAGCATGGGGGGATTATCTGCAGGGCCAGCATCAGACGAAGGTGCAATGCAATGCTCGAACCGACACCTAAGCCGCGCTACTTCGTGCAGGCGTAGCGCTTCTTGACCACGATGATTGCCACCTGTCCGATTGACTCGTCCTGCTTGTCGGCCCAGTAATCAGGACGCGCTTCCAGTTCGTCTCTGATGCCCGCGATTATCTCGCCGTAAACGTCGGTACCTTGGCGCGGTACGCAGATTCTATCGGGAATGAGATGCTGCATTCCATCAACGCCGTCGCGGAATCCCCAAGCAAAGCCTGCAAGCACTTTCAGAGGCGATTGAAGGATAATATAACGCCACCATCGCTTGTATTGCGCCGTAAACTCCGCGATGGACAGTATATCATTGGCTGTCTGCTTACCCGGAGCCGCGCTGGACACACCGGCAGGACAGGGAAACCGCTGTTGATAGCCGGTAAATGCCGCCCAGCCGACGGCACGTTCGGATTTTGCCGCATAGAATCGCGGATCGCTTCTTACGCCTGCCTGGATCGTCGCATGCAATTCGGCAACGCTGAAAACCATGTCTGCTGGCGGGCAGAACCTCAGATCCACCCCCCGCTCGCGCTGATCCTTGATCGTCCATTCGAATCCGGCCAGCAATCCCAGCATATAGGGCTGGAACAATGCCTGGGCTGCGCTCTCTCCCTTTCCTGCCAGAAGCTCTTCATATCCTTCAACTGAAAGGAGGCCGCCCGTGGTCACTGACTGCTGTGCAGCTACCTGTCGCGGGGTTATCAGACTCGCGAAACTAATCGCCAAGATGACAACCATAGCGATCCGATCCATGAACTGCACAGCCCCCTCTTGCAGCCGCGGTTGTAGTCCTGCGCCGCCACGGCAATGCCCAGCGCCAGCACGATCGTGCTGCCGATGCCGCGCGCCCCGGCCATTCGATGCTCCCCGGCCATCACAGCCCCATCAGTTTCCCCTCAGTTGCAGGGAAAACGCCGCTTCATCGCGAACACCGCCACCATCCCCATATCGATCCTGTCGAAAGTCACATAGCGTTCCGTGTAATATCTGGAGTTCGCCATCAACTCATCGCCGATCACCTTGAAGAACGGGCCTGCAAAATTGAAATCAGAATCCCACGTCCTGCAGATGCGTGGTCGCACACCCCTCTCTCTGAAGGCCGCGTTGACTGCCTGCACGCCGTCGAGCAGACCTTCGTTGATCGTCAAAATCTCAATCCTCTGGTTGTTGTCTTTTCTCATGTTGTCGAGCAGCTTCTTATAGTGCTCGAAATTGATCGCCGGACTTCTTTGCTCGGAAAACGCCTGGCCGGCCGCCAACGTGAGACAAAGCGCCACTGCCACGCCCGCTGCCAACCGGCGCAACTGATGACTGGAACAGCTCAGGGACATGGATATCTCCGCTGCAACAGTTCGAACAGGACGGGTCCGACCCGCGTCTGCGGTTTGTAAAGCTCTGGCCGCGTCTCGAATTCACGAATGAGTTCGTCGCGAAGGTCGCCCGGGACGATCTGCCGGTCGATCGGCATGCAGGTGAGTGGCTTCTGGCGGTAGGGACTGTCCTCAGTAAAGTCGGCGTGCATCCAATACGCCGCCTGCAGGAACGAATGCAGATAGAGTCCTACTAGGGTTTCGGCGGCTTGCCCTCGTTCGACCAGTTCCTGGAAACGCTGCACCGTCATCTCCGCCCGCGCCGGCAGCGCCGCCACGGCAATGCCCAGCACCAGCACGATCGCGCTGCCGATGCCGCGCACCCCGGCCATTCGATGCTCCCCGGCCCTCACAGCTCCCATCAGTTTCCCTTCAATTGCAGGGAAACCGCCGCTGCAGGGCGAACAGCGCGACCTCGCCCATATCGGCGGCATTCATCGGATCGTAGTACTTGGCGTTCGCCTTCATTTCCTCGGCGATCGCCCGGAAAAATGGCCCGGCATAGTTGAAGTCCGTCCCCCATTCCGGGCAGATGCGCCGCGGCACGCGCATGCTGTTGTAGGCTTGATGGACCGTCAACACACCGTCGAGTAAACCTTCGTTGACTATCAGGAGCTCGATCCTGTGGTCTTTGTCCTGCTTGGCGGCCTGCAACAGATTGACATAGAACTCAAGGCTGATCACCGGCTTCACGGTGTCGGACAATGCTTCGCCCGCCGCCAGCGTCAGGCAGAACGTCATCGCCAGCCCGGCGGCCAGCCGGCGCAACCGCGTGGCGAAAGGGTTCAGGAACATGGATATTTCCGCTGCAACGTTTTGAGCACGACAGGACCTAGCGGCGTATCCGGCTTGTAAAGCTCAGGCTGCGCGGCGAACTCGCGCAAAAGTTCGTCGCGAATATCACTCGGCACTATTCTGGCACCGGCCGGAATACAATAGAGAGGCTTCTGACGGTATCCTCTCTGGGTAAAATCCAGATGGGTCTGGTGAGCTGCGTGCCAGAAAGAATGCAGGTAATAGCCGATCAGCAGCTCGCCGGACTCTCCACGCTCCGCCATTTTCTGGAAACGTTGTACCGTCATCGTCCATTTCATCTGCGCCAGCGCCGGCAACGGCACCACCGCGACGCAAAGCGCCAACGCCAGACTGACCAAACGGTTGCCGATAGACACCATCGCCCCCCAAACCAGCGCTACAATCTTACCTTGATCTGACATGATAGAAAATCGCTTTCTCTGCAACGCCATGGGAGAATCACCAAATACCATCTATGGTTGTAAATGACCTTTCGAGTGTGCCGTTGAGTCATAGCGCGACCCCACAGACTTGTTCGCCCGCGCTTCAGAGAAAGTCTCAAACTCCTGTTTCAGCCTGTTATCGATTCGCGTCCGGCCGGGCGCCCCTTCCGACCGTGACACTTCACGAAAATAGAGATAGTCGGCGCCCCGTTTCGCCGCCTTGTTCTCGTCTTCCCGCGCCTTGTCGATGAAAGCTTCGACAATGCGCGCGGCGCCACGCTCGGCCTCTTCATTGGACCAGCCTGCCTTGCGTAACCTGTCGCTGGCATCAGCGAAGATGAACGCGCCTTCGTCAGGGACCGGTTTCGCCACTTTCATTCTTGTTGCCAGCTCGGCGAGCGTCACATCGCGTTGCTTCAGGAAATCGGCAGCCTCGTGGCCAGTTAATGTTTTCTCACCAAAACGCACGCTGCGGGCAATGTCGTCGATATGCTCGGGCGCAAGCCGGGCCTTCATCAGGCGACGCAGGGGAATGACAACGTCGCCGGCAGTGCCGCCGTTGGCAACCTGGCCCTCTACGCCCCATTGTTTGACGATCTCCGGCGTGATCTTTCCCGACTCGAGCAGTCGTGTCACCTCGGCGATCGGCATTGCAACAGCCCGGTTCGGTACCGAAATATCGACATATTGCGACAGCGCATCACCATTGGCCGAGATACGCATGCCATACTGTACGGCACGCATTGAGTCCGCAAAATCACTGACGAGCGCGTTCGCGGCCCGGGCGTGCGCCGTACTCACTTCGGTCGCGGTCAGAATCTGTGTTTGCGGGCTTCTGAGAGCGGGTTCGTTCGCAAAGCTCCGGATCGCGGCTTGCAGCGCACCGTCACTGGTTTCGCGCTCGGGATCGAATACGTCTTTTATGATTTGGTCTTGGAGGTGCCCTTCCAGTATACCGGATATTACGCCTTCCGAGCCTTTCTCCCCGATCTTCAGAAGGATTTTCCCGCCAGACCCTACACCCGTTTCGACACGGTCGCCGAAACGCTTGACGCCGGGAATCTTGCCAATGGCTTTGCCGAATGGAAGCGACATGAACATACCCAGCATGGCAGCGCGATCTCTGACTTCGAGATACTGGTCCTGGTTCGCCCCCAACTCGACCGCCTCCCCCATACGATGGCCAGACTCCGAGGCGACGACGAAAGGAATGCCCAGAATGCTCAACCCGGCCGCCGCTTGGACTAACCCTCTCCCCAACTCCCTCCCTTTGCGATGCTCTTGTTCAAATCCGGGATCAGCCGGTTCGTAGAACCATGCTTCCACTTCTTTAGCTGATCTGTAGCTCGAATTTTCCGCAATCGGTCTTTCGACGAGAAGTCGCTGCTCTTCATACATCTCCGCCTGTCGCTGGGGCGTTGCTTGCATGAACTCCCGCACCTTGAAATGGGTATGTGCATCGAGTCGAAAAGGTACCTTTTGCCTTTGTGGCGCTGCCTCCTTGGATTGTCTCACATTGAGAGCGGCATTTGGATCGGGCCGAGTAGTGCCCTCTATTACAGCTTGCATATCGTCAAGGACACGACGCTCTTGGGCGACTTCCGCACCGGCGTGAAATTTGATGCCACCGGCTGGGGCTTCGCCAACGCCACCCCACGAGCCACGCAACCTGTTGATGGCGCTCTTCACTGGCTCTCCAAAGGGATCGCGTTCAAGTAGTAGTCCTGCTTTCTTCAGCTTGGCATCCGCATCGTTCATCGCGGCTTCATCGCCGTGGACTTGCCATGCCGTGCCTCTGTCCCCTTGGATCATGTAACGCTGGCGCTGATTGCCGTCATACGGTTGCGATATCCGATAATCGCGTTCTTCCCTGACATAATCCCGGTTGACCCGTTCGACCGCTTCCTCCCTCGTCCAGCCCCGGTACCGGGCGATCTCCTCGATGAGACCCGCACGCCCGTCGTCGCTGGCCAGCGCACCGGCGGCGAACATCGCCTGATGCAGCTTGCGCTGGTAGTCAGCATCTGCCCGAACCTGCCGCCGGTCACGTTCGGCCGCGTCAGCCGGGGCTGCCGCCCCGTTCGATCCGGGAGCGCCCTGCGTCGTTGGCGGCTGGTTAGCAATACCGCCGGCAAACTGTACGGTTTCCGCCGACGCAGGCCGGGCCGGCGATGACATCACTGGCGCCGGCGCGCCTGATGCCGGATCGACAGCCTCGCCATTCTGCATGGCGCTTCCGAAGGTCAGGCCAAAAGCCTGGCCGATCCCGGCTCCCATCTGCGGCGGCACCGGAGAGACATCTTCCGGTTTCTCCTTTTCTCCAAATGACAATCCGAACGGGCGACCAAGCTGCGACATCACTGCACCTCCCCGCTTTCCTGCGGCCACGCCGCTCCACGCCGCTCCAATTCGGATCGCTCATGACGCAACATCGAGATCCCGACCGCCTGGCGCATCAGGCGTTCGTACTCCCAGGCGGAAAGCGCGCGCGCCCTTTTCTTTTCCTCGTCTGCGATCTGCGTCCGCACCTCGTCATGGATCAGCGCCAGCAACCGCCGGTCACGCTCCTGTTCCTGCGGCGTTGCGTATTCACCCAGCGTCACCGAGCGCAATACCGGCCGCACCTCCTGCACCACCCCCTCCATCCGCGCCCGCTCCGCCTCGTTCTCCTTGCCCTCGGCCGCCATCTTCACCAGCTCGGCGAAGTCCTGCGCCGACAGACGCTGCGCCAGTTCCGCCATCGGGATGCCCGCCCGCTGCTGCGGCGTCATCGCCAGCCATCGCTCCTTGAACAGCAGCTCGCCCGGCTGCGGTGCGGCGCGCGACACCTGCGCCGCCTCCAGCAGCCCGTCGAGCTGGCCCGCATCGTGCAGCCGCTTGCGGTCGGCTTCCGGGATCTCGTCCTCGCGGCCCGCCAGCGCCAGCCCGTAGACGCTGGCCGCCGCCCGCGCCTCGCCGCGCCGCTCCTGGCCGCGCCGCGTCTGCAGCAGGCCGTCGTAGAGACGCTCCGCCCGCACCGCATTGCCACCGAACTGCGCCTGCAGCGCTGCCCGCGCCTGCCGCTCGCCCTCGGCCGAACTGCCGTACCGGTCCAGCATCGAGCGCGCCGCGCCCTCGATCCGCTCGCGCTCCGCCTTCGACCGCGCCTGGCTCTCCTGGCGCTCGCGGTCCGCCGCCGCCTCGTCGCGCTTCTTCGCGCGCAATGCTGCGTCGAAGGTCACGCCCGGCCCGACGCCGCCCTTGCCCGCCTCCAGCGCCTGCAGCCGCGCCAGGCGCTGGTCCGGCGACAGCCGGTCGAAATTCTCCACGTCCAGCCGCTGCGCGAAGTCCTGCCGCAGCGTCGCGGCCTGGTCCGGCTTCAGCGTGCCTTTCGCCACCGCCGCGTCCAGCAACGCCGCCGCACTGGTCAGCCCCGCAATCTGGTCGGGCAGGTCGGTGTTCTTCACCGCCTCCAGCGTGCTGTCGAGCGTGCCGGCCAGCGCATTGGCCTCGGCCTGCCGCCGGCCCTCCTCCACCCGCGCCCGCAGCCGCGCGAAACCCTGCAACGCCAGCGGCTGCATCTGCGCATCGAACGTCGCAAGCTGCCGCGCCGACAACCCTGCCGTGCTCTCGGCGCGCGCCGCCTCGATCCTCGACTGGAAGCGCGGCTCGGCGGTGTCGTAATCGGTGTCCTTGGCGAACTCGGCCTCCAGGCCGATCTTGCGCTGCAGGAACGCCGAGGTCGCTTCCGCCACTTTCAGCCGGTCCGCCGCCTCGGAACGCTTGTGCAGCGTCTCGCCGAAACCGGCCACCGCCTTGCCCAGCCGCTCGCCCGCCGCCGCCACCGGGCTGTCCATCGAGATCCCCACCACGCCACGGCCGCCTTGCGGCACCGGCCGCGCGCCGAGAGAGAACTTGTCGGGAAGTTTGGCCATCTAGAGGTTCCTCGCCACCGGCGCGCCCGCGACCCGCACCGGCGCCTTGATCGCCACCGAACCCGGCGACCCGTTCAGACGGTCGATGGTGCTCATGCAGTCTCTCTCCAGGTCAGACATGAAGGTGAAAAACGAAAACCCCGCCGCGGTCGCCCGGGCGGGGTGGGTGGTCGGGATGTTCCCGGCGGTTTAGGAAACCGGCACCGGCGCGGAAGCCGGCGGTGGGATCAGTCACTCACGGGCACGGCCAGTTCCTTGCAAAAGCCTGCAATGCCAGCGGTACGACGCTCTCGTCCTTCCGCACCTCCCAATGGGCCCGATCGCGCTCTAGCTCTTCGTGCGTCGCGTTCACCAGTTCATGGAGTTCCGCATCAGGCGGGATACAGAAACGCCGCTTCTCGCCCTTGGCGACAAAGCCTGCACTAGTAGTCATCAATGCCGTACGAAGCCCAGCGAAGAAATAATAGAGGAGTTCGGCACCGCGCTTGTTATCCATCGTGGCCATTGAATAAAAAACGTCGAATTCCCTTACAGCCAGGGTCAACTCCGGCGTTACCGGCAGTATTTTATTGGACTGCGCGATTGCAGGACCAGCAGCACCTAAAACCGACAATGCCACAGCGGCTCCGCAACCGGCCCTTGTCAGCCACGAGGCCGTTTTGCTCAGCTGACTCAGCATGGGAATTTCTCGGTCACGGCAAAAAGAGCCACCAACGCGACCGGAGCCCTGGCTTCGCGCCACGTCGCTCCATTCTTGCTTAGTTGAGCGACGACCAGATCGCGCAGATCGATCGGCTGGAAACTCTTCGGCAGACAGAAACGCGGTTCCGCTCTCGCCTTCACGTATTCATGGTTGGCCCAGTGAAGCCCGGTCAGCAGCCCGGCATGGAACCAGAATTGTCCATTGGGCGATTCGTTGCCGACGGAAACCTTTGAAAGAGAATCGTCATAGTCATCCACACGTGGAACACGATTTCCATCTGCCATTGACGGCAGCGCCGCAATCGCCACTCCCAGCGCCAGGACGACCGCACCGCTGATCCTGCCGATCCCCGCGATCGCTGTCATCGCGCTCATCGCCCTATCTGCACGGCCAGGTTCGCACCAGACTCAACAGGATGAACGGCTCCACCGGCTGGAGCGGATCTTTCTCCCACTCGGATCGGGTCAGCTTCAACTCAACTTCTATTGCCATCAACACGTCAAATAGCCGAGGTGGCGGGTTCTGCGGCATGCAGATGAAGGGCCTAGCCCCGGCCCTGACATAGGCAGCATGCGTCTCTTCAATCGAATCGACAAAACCTCGCACATAGAACTGCAGCGGTTGCACCCTGCCGCGATCCTTCGCCAGAGCCTGGACGTGCTCTTGATAGGTTTTCACGGACATCGATGCTTGCGCCGACGTCGCCATCGCGCACTGGATCGCGCCAACGACGAGAAGTACGAAAGAGAGTGCCGCCGGGCGGAAACCGGGCCGGTGCCGCCACAATGCCAGCCTGCACGAGTCTGCTGCTATCGGCATGGAAACTCCCGACGCAAGGCTTCCAACATGATGCGCGCTACCGGCATGCCGGCATCCTTGCGCCACTGATCTGGCCGTTCGTCCAGCTCGCGCCCGATCAGGACAATGTATTCCCGCGTGCTTACAACTCTATCCGAAGGAAGGCATGCCAGCGGGGGAGCGCCGTTGGTCTCGAACGCACCACCGACATAAAACAGACCATTGTTCAACCCGGCGACATACCAGCTCATGTTCAATGCATTCTCCGCTGTCGTGCCTTCGACAGCGTTCAAAATGTCCTCGTACTCCCTGACACTCATTGGTTGGGCCTGGGCCTGCATAGCAACACCAAGCCCCAGTGCAACGCTAGCAGCAATGCGACTGATGAACGGCACGCAATCCCCCCAGCAATGAATGCCAAATTCTAGCGCCACTCGATAGCGTTGGAAAACACTTTCGAGGTTCCTCGATTATTTTGCAATCTTAAGATGTGCCAGCATCTTAATGCGCCATGGCACCTACGGCACCGCGATGCCAAGTTCGCGCAGCCGGGTGGCAACATACTGGTCTTCCAGACGCTGAACCTCCTTCGGCGACAAATCAAGCCGGGGATTCTGGGTTCGGCGATATTCGTCACGCAGATAGACCGTGTCGGCAGTTTCACGCCGTCCGTTCATTGACAAGACTCGCGCGCGCTCTTCGAGGACTTCAACGCGGCGGGCGGCCTGACGCGATGCCTCGGTATTACCAAAGTTCTCGTACCGTTTCAGATCGTGACGAATACTGGCGAATGCATGACTTCCTTCGATTCCAGGGTCGCCGGCGCTCAATCGCCTTTCAATCGCCTTCAACTGCTCATCGCGTCCAGCGAGGAATTTGGCTGCGTCCAGCGCAGTCGGACCGTTCTCGTCGAATTTCAAAGCCTGCATAACCTCGTCGATTTTTGTCCGTTTAATATTGTTGCCCTTCACAAGATCGCTCAGCCGCAGCTCGACATTTGTGCCCTCGATTGCCGCCTGCTCGATCTTTTCACGCAGGCCGAGCTCCTCGACCTTCCTGTCGAAGAAGTAGCCTGCCCTGATCATTTCCGTCAGTTCGTGCGGAGAAATGTACGCCTTGGTCTCACCCCCGATCCTCTCGTCGATGAGCCGATCGATGTCGCTTTTGCTGGCCAGTGACTGACGCTTGCTAATAGTCTCGGTCAGAGAAGATGCCCCTTCAGCCAGCGTCAAAGCTCTTTCCGCGTTCACCGTCTCCGGCTCGACATAGCGATTCGAATACAACCGAATCTGATGCTGGGCATCCGCACGCGAGGCATCCATTGCCACCCTTCCAGCCGACTTCGCCCCGCCAAGGAAACCCTGGGTTAACGCCTCATCAAGAACCCCTTCGTTCAAATCCCGCGCGGAATTGAACGTATCCCTCGCATCAGCATTTTCCCACAACTTTGACGCCGCTCCGCTGGCTGCACCTTCGAAGAAGTCGGCTCCCGCACCTATGGCACGCATCCCGCCGGGGCCGGTTTTCCGCTGGATCACTCGCACCACGTAGTTGCCGCCGACAGCACCGACCAGCTTCAGAACGGGGAGGCCTGTAACGGCGTTGCGCAGAACGCCACGCTGATTGAACTCGACGATCTGGCGCGCTTCTTCATCGGTTAAGTATTGATCTTGCCCACTCTTTTTATCTTTGATCTCATCGATGGCTACGTTGGTCTCGCCACCAGCGGCCAATCCCACCATGACGACAGTGCCAAGAGTCGGGTTGACATACATGATTGGCGCCGTCACGGCGAGCTTGCCGCCTTCGATACCGATTTCATAGAACAGTTGGTAGCGCGGGTCGCCGGGTTTTATCTCAAGCCAGTTTCCCACCACTTTCCCGTTTTTGTAGAGCCAGCGTTCTTCAAGCGGGACAGCAGCGGCACGTTCGAGCCTTTTCCGCTCCTCAACCCGCTTTTCCGGTCTGGCAAAATAAAATCTCACACGGTCACTGTCGTCATGGCGCGGTCGGCCCCCGGCATCGATTTCTTTCATTCGCTTCAGATCTGCATCTTCGCCACTTTTCTCCGCAACGGCGAGAAACGTGGCAACGCCGCTGATACCGTCGCCGACGCCGGTAACGAGTCCCTTACTCAGTTCCACTGCCGCGCGGCCTGGCCTTGAGTGAATGTCAATGACTTGATCGAGAACACTCGGCGCCCGTTCCTTCGCCACCTGCAAGGCTTCGGCATCCTCGCCGCCGAGTTGCTCCGCCTCCGCCAGAGCCATTCCCCTTTCCTGATCCGTCCAGGTGCGCAGCATCTGCTCGTGCGAAGGAGCGGCGACCGTCGCCAGTTCATCCGGCTGCAGCACCGGCGGCATGTCGGCAGCCGGCGCCTGTCCGTCCGGCGGCGGCGACGCGGCAGGCGGCACCGCCTCGGGTGTCGAAAGGTCCGCCAGAGGTACCGTCTGCACGTCATCCTGCGGGTCGGCAACGTTCGACAGCGCCTCGTCCTCGATTGCAGGCGGATCTGGCGGCATCGCCTCCGGCGGCGCGATCTCGGACAGCGGGTTGTCGCGCCAATAGGAATCGCGGCCGAACGTACCGCCCAGAACACCGCCACCCATCACGCCACCTCCGGGAACATGCTCATTCCCTCCATGAACGCCGCCGCCTGGCGCTCGTAGCGCAGGCGCTCAAAGCGCAGGAAGGCGCTGTTCGCCGCCTGCCGCATCACCGGCTGGTATTCCGCCGCGGTCAGCTTCCGCCCCTTCTTCTTCTCCTCGTCGGCGACCTGCGCCCCGACCTCGTCGCGGATCGCCGCCAGCAGGCTGCGGTCGCGCTCGCGCTCATGATCGCCTGCGCCTCCGCCCAGCGCGACCGACGGCAGCATGCGCCGCACCTGCTGCGCGAACCCCTCCATCCGCGCCCGCTCCGCCTCGTTCTCATTGCCTTCGGCCGTTATCTTCGCCACGTCGGCGAAGTCCTGCGGCGACAGACGCTTCGCCAACTCGCCCAGCCCGTAGCCCGCCCGCTGCTGCGGCGTCATCGCCAGCCATCGCTCCCTGAACAGCAGCTCGCCCGGCTGCGGTGCGGCGCGCGACAACTGCGCCGCCTCCAGGATGGCGTCGAGCTGGCCCGCATCGTGCAGCCGCTTGCGGTCGGCCGCCGCGATCTCGTCCTCGCGGCCCGCCAGCGCCAGCCCGTAGGTATTGACCGCCGCCTGCGCCTCGCCGCGCCGCTCCTGGCCGCGCCGCGCCTGCAGCAGGCCGTCGTAGAGACGCTCCGCCCGCACCGCATTGCCGCCGAACTGCGCCTCAAGTGCTGCCCGCGCCTGCCGCTCGCCCACCGGCGAACTGCCGTAACGGTCCAGCATCGAGCGCGCCGCGCCCTCCGCCCGCTCGCGCTCCGCCTTCGACCGCGCCTGGCTCTCCTGGCGCTCGCGGTCCGCCGCCGCCTCGTCGCGCTTCTTCGCGCGCAATGCCGCATCGAAGGTCACGCCCGGCCCGACCCCGCCCTTGCCCGCCTCCAGCGCCTGCAGCCGCGCCAGGCGCTGGTCCGGCGGCAGCCGGTCGAAATTCTCCACGTCCAGCCGCTGCGCGAAGTCGGCGCTGATCGCCTTCGCCCGTTCCGCCGTGATCGTCCCCTTGGTCACCGCCGCGTCGAGCTGCGTGCGGATGTTGAGCAGCCCGACCGTCTGGTCGGACAGCTCGGCGCCCTTCATCGTCTCCAGCGTGGTCTCCACCGCACCCGTCAGCGCCGTCTCTTCGGCCTGCCGCCGTCGTTCCGCCGCCTTCTCCTGCACCCGCGCGTAACCCAGCAGCGCCAGCGGCTTCATCCGCGCGTCGAACTGCGCCAGTTGCCGCGGCGACAGCTCCGCGATGCTTTCGGCGCGCGCCTGCTCGATCCGGGTCTGGAAGCGCGCGACGGCCGTATCGTGCTCGGCATCGCCGTCGAATTCGCGCTCGATGCCGATCTTGCGCTGCAGGAAGGCGGAGGTCGCTTCCGCCACTTTCAGCCGCTCGTCGGCCGCCGCGCGCCGCTCCAGCGCCGCGCCAAAACCGGCCACCGCCTTGCCCAGCCGCTCGCCCGCCGCCGCCACCGGGCTGTCCATCGAAATCCCCACCACGCCGCGACCGCCTTGCGGCACCGGCCGCGCGCCGAGAGAGAACTTGTCGGGAAGCTTGGCCATCAGGATGCTCCGCCCGGAATCGCGTTCATTGCCATGTGCCGTAATTGCTGCCGCTCTTGGCGGAACCGAAATGGTTGAAGCCAGTATTGCCCGCCGGCTTCGGCGGTCCACCCATGCCGCCGGCGATCGACGCGCCGGCCTGCAGCAGGGTGGTGGCGGCGTTGAGGAAGCCCGCCGTCTTCTTCTGCTTGCCTTCCCAGCGCGCGATCTTGCCGGCGTATTCCTGGCCCCGCGCCTGGTCCTCGCCCTGCCACAGCTCCATCATGGCGCGCATGTGGCTTTCGGCGACGATGCCGCCGGCGAGGTTGGAGAAGCCTTCCGTCTCCAGCCCGCCGCCACCCGAGGCCGCGCCGACCGCCAGGGCGCGCGACAGCGCGTGTTCGCCCTGCCGCTTCTCCTCGATCATGCGCCGCTGCGCCAGCGCGCGCGTGGTGTTGGCCTGCGCCCGGTACTGTTTCTGCTGCGCCTTGCCGGCCTCGTTGGCGGCCAGCCCGCCCATCACCGACGAACCCGCACTGATGGCCGCGCCGGCCGCCATCATGGTGAGCATCGCTATCTCTGCCATTGGTACACCTCTCCCTGTTCGCACGAACAGATGCGCACCGCGCCCAGCCGCCGCAGCACCTGTTCCGATTGCGGGTAGCGTTTGTCGGCGATGGCGACCGGCGCCGGTTTGGTGCGCCGCACGACACGCATGACTTCCTTGATGCCGCCGATCACCGCCATCGAGCTGCGGTACGGCGCCAGTTCGGGACGGCTCTCGCTGAACACTTCCGGCGCCGGCAGCGCGCGCGAGAGGCCGC
Source organism: Alphaproteobacteria bacterium (assembly GCA_037190765.1). Classification (GTDB taxonomy): domain Bacteria; phylum Pseudomonadota; class Alphaproteobacteria; order Reyranellales; family JAQSWP01; genus JAQSWP01. The sequence goes on along the minus strand of JBBCJW010000050.1, from coordinate 10,403 downwards.
CATAGGCGATGCCCATCACGCCCATCACCTCGCCGTCGAGCAGCACCGCCCACGCCTTCACCGTCGCCGGCGGATCGCCGCCGTAATAGGCGCGCAGGTCGGCCAGGCTGGCCGGCCGCACCTCGATCTTCCTTTCCGTCATCGACGCTCCCTTCCGCTTCGCCCCGCCAGGCGAACGCCAACCACAGAGACACAGAGGCACAGAGACGCGGAGACACAGAGACACGGAGACACGGAGACACAGAGACACAGAGACACAGAGCCGCCTCACCTCTGTGTCTCTGCGCCTCTGTGGTTATCGTCCCACGCGCAGCCACGCCGGCGCGCGACATCCCGGCAATCACGACGGCAATCACGACGGATCCCGCTCGCAGGCTTGTCCCCGCCTTGAGCGGGAACGAAAATGATGAAGGAGAGAATGAATCGACACAGAGGCACAGAGCCGTCTTGCCTCTGTGTCTCTGTGCCTCTGTGGTTATCGTCCCACGCACGCCTTCGCGACAGGCGCGCCCGCGATCCGCTCTAGGAGCGGAACTCCCGCACCGCGCCGGAAGCCGCCTGCGCCAGCAGCACCGCGTCGGAGCCGGCGATCAGGAAGCCGTAGCGCCGCTGCGCCATCGCCTTGGCCACCGCGGGCGAGGCGGCGGTGCTGCCCAGCACCTTGCCGGTCTTCAGGATCGCCGTCTCGGCCTGGGCGATCGCTTCCTTCACCGCCGCATCGTCGAAGCGGTTGAGCTTGCCGAGGCTGGCGGAAAGATCGCGCGGGCCGATGAACAGCACGTCGCTGCCCGGCACCGAGGCGATCTCCGGGATGCGCGCGATGGCGGCCGCGTTCTCGATCTGCAGCGCCACCACCAGCCGGTCGGCCACCGCGCCGTGATAGCCGCCGTCGAAGCCGTATTTCATCGCCCGCATGCCGGCGAAGGCGCCGCGCATGCCGTCGGGCGGATAGTGGCAGGCGGCGATCGCCTTGCGCGCGTCCTCGGCGCTGGAGACGTTGGGCACCATGATGCCCTCGACCCCCGCGTCCAGCGCCCGCTTGATGTAGATCGGATCGTTGGACGGCACGCGCAGCAGCCCGGCGCAGTCGCTGCCCTTGAGCGAGCGCAGTTGGGCGATCGCCGTCTCGATGCTGCCCTGGCCGTGCTCGTGGTCGAGCAGCACGAAGTCGAAGCCGGCCAGCGCCAGGATCTCGGTCGCGTCCGGCGAGGAGGTCAGCACCCAGGCGCCCAGGCACGGCCGGCCCTGTTTCAGCTTCAGCTTCAGCGTGCCCATCGCGCCCGCCTCAGCCCGCGCCAGCCGCGGCGCCAGTGGCAGCACCAGTGGCAGCGGCAACCGCGCCACCGGCGATACCGGCAGCGGTAGCAGCAGCAGCCGGCGGATTGGCCGGTGCGGGCCGCGCCGGCAGGCCCCACAGCGCGTTGGCCGCCTGCGCGATGTGCCAGGCGTAGAGCTCGCAGAAGCGCGAATTGCCCACCGCCTCGCGATGCGTCCGCTGCACCATGTCGAGCCCGAACTGGCCGTTGCCCTCGATGATGCGCGGGCCCTGGTCGGTGATGGCCACGTCCCAGCCCACCGCGACGCGGTCGTTGATCGCCAGATGCGCCTGGCGCACCACCTCGACCGTCTCCCGCCACTGCGGCAGGATGCGGCCGGTGATCGGCGCGCCGGTGACGGGATGGTGGTTCAGCCAGCGCCCCGGCTCCTTGATGCCCCAGTCGGTGGCCGGCCCCAGCTCGCCGCTCGCCATGTCCACCTTGCACACGTTGCCGCCGGCATGGAAATTGTCCACCACGCTGTCGCCCTGGCCGGAGATCTTGAACACCGCGAACAGCACCTCGACCTCGCCGTCCGGCCGCAGCACCGACATCATGCGCATCGACGACAGCGCCGCCCCGCACAAATCGCGTAGTTCGGGATGGTTGACGGCCCGCTTCTGGACCAGGAACTCCCTGGTGTGCGCCAGCGCCTTGACATGCGCCAGCAGCCCGGCCTCGTCATGCGTCTCGCCCGAGGGGAAGCGCCGCCAGCGGCCCTCGCCGGCCCAGTCCCAGCGCTCGCAGCCGCGCCCGCCCTTGCCCTTGGTCGGCTTGATGAAGAGGTCGATCGGCGGCAGCCGCTCTTCCTGCCCCTTGGCCCAGCGCAGCACACCACCGGGCGCGTAACCGCAGATCGAGCCGATGCTCTTCAGCCCGTGCTGGTGGCAGAAATCGTCGAAGTCCAGCTTGTGGTTCATCAGCCGCTTGCCGGCGGTGCGGCCGGTGCGCTTCTGGTGCTCGGCGATGATCGAATGCACGCCGCCCTTGAAGACGTAGCGGATGATCAGCTCGTCCGCCGTCTTGCGCCGCACGTCCTCGTAGAGGTCGAAATTGTAGTATTTCTCCGGCGACACCGAATGGGCGACGGCGACGCAGAGCTGCTCCCAGCTCTGGCGCAGCACGTTCTTGCCGGTCAGCTTCTGCACCTTGAAGCCGGACTTGACCAGGGTGAACCGCGCCCAGGCGCCGAGGAAGATGACGGGCCACACCAGCAGCACCGTCAGCAGCACCGCATAGTTGCGCAGGCTGACGGTGCGCCAGGCGTAATTGGCGTAGGCGTAATAGATATAGTCCACCGGCCGGTCGTGGCGGCGCAGCAGCGCCCAGATCAGGCGATACGGCGACGCCACCGGCGGTCGCAGATAGGCCACGTCTTCCCCCAAGGTATCGAGTTTCCCGGCGCCCTCAATACCATATCCGGCCCCGGACAGGCGGCAACAAAAGGGCCGCACCCGGACTTTTCCCGCCACAGCCGTTGCCGTTTTGCCTCACACGGTCCCGCATCCCGGAACGCCCGCCGCGGCCACGCGCCCCACACCTATATATAAGTGTCCCGCCCCCGGCCGCCGTAACCCATGAGGCCCCTCACCCAGCCTCTCCCCGCAAGCGGGGAGAGGAGCAGGAAAACCCCCGCCTCAACTTCCCTCACTCCCGCGAAACGGAGACAGGCGCAGGAGAAGCCCCGCGCCAACTTCCCTCGCCCCGTGCAACGGGGAGAGGGAGGGGCCCATCGCGTCAGCGATGGGAGGGTGAGGGGCAAATCCGCCCGCGACCGGAATCGCAACAGCCCCTCAAACGGCACACCAGGAAAACCACCCAGAAAGACACAGAGGCACAGAGGCAAATCCTTCTCTGTGTCTCTGTGTCTCCGTGCCTCTGTGGTTAACCTTTGCCTTTGCCTTTGCCTTTGCCTTTGCCTTCGCCCTCCCCCTCCCCTACACCGTGTCACTGGCCTCCACCGGCGCCACCAGCGCCAGCACCGTGGCCGGCAACGGCGCCTGCGCCGTCAGGCGGATGCGTGCATCGGTGGTCCACACATTATCGACCGGCAGTGAATCGCGGTCGTACTCCTGGTACACCGTGCCCGCCGCCGTCACCTTGCCGTCCTCCACCGCCGGCAGCGCGTAGAGCGGGCCGCTGCCCTCGCCGTAGCGCAGCGAGGCGGCATGCAGGTTGCGCGCCAGGATGCCCAGCCGCTTGAAGGTCTTGCGCTGCATCAGGTTGGGGCCGAACGGGCCGGCATAGACCAGCTTGGCGCTGCGGTAGGACGCGGTGTAGGGCAGCCCGGCCACCGCCTGCTGCACGGTGGCGCCGACATTGACCTGGCCGGAACTGACGGTGAAGGCGCCGCGGTAGGAGCCGTCGGCCCACACCACCACGCTCTTGCCCTCCAGATGCGACAGCCCGGTCAGCAGCGCCGAATTGTTGGCCGCGTAGACCCGGTGGCTGTCGGCCAGCCGCACCGCCGGCCCCGGCAGGCAGTCGCGCTCCAGCGCCCAGCGCTCCAGGTAGCGCCGCGTCTGGCCGCCGATCACCCGCCGCACCACGTAGTAGACGCGGTCCTCGACGGCGCCGGGCAGGCGCAGCACGCTCTCCACCGCCCCGTCGGTCTCGACCAGCACCCAGGCCAGCACGTTCTCGCCGCGGTCGATCACCGCCACCGCCACCTTGCCGTCCGCGCGCACGCAGTGGATGCGGGTGTCGGGCTGGCGCTGGATCGCCATCGCCACGATGCCGGGGCTGCCGATCTCCGGCGCCAGGGTCGTCAGGTCGATCGGCGTGTAGTCGAGGGTGCCGCCGCCCTCCAGCCGCAATTCGTAGACGCGCAGGCCGCCGGCCTGCACGAACACCACCGATCCATCCATCAGAGCGGCCGGCACGGTGCGCAGCGCGCCCTGCGTCGAGGCCGGCTTGACGTTGTAGTTGGTCGGCGTCAGCGGCTCGTCGAAGCTGGTCGAACGGATCGACAGCTCGGCCGCGGCGGTGCCGACCAGCAGCCGCTGGGCGGCCTGCGCCCAGGCCACCGCATCGGCGCTGCCGTAGCGGATGGTGCGGTTGATGGGGCCGGCATCGCCCACCGTCTCGGGGTTGAAAGCATCGACGGTGTCGGAAATGCTCTGCCACACGCCCGACTTGCCGAACCAGCCCAGCCGGCCCTCGTAGAACGCCACCGCCGAGGGCCAGCCGCGGAAACCGCTCCACGAGCCCTCGCTCCAGATCTCGCTGCCCTGCGTGCCGCCCAGCTCGGTGATGACGCCGGCCTGGGCGGTGGTCTGGCTGTCCACCGCGTTGATGCGCACCACGCCGACGATCGAACCGCCGCCGAACTCCAGCGTCACGTTGGCGGTGCCGCTGTTGTAGTCGCCGGCCTTGATGCCGGCGCGGTAATAGACGATCTGGTTGTCGAGATTGTCGTTGTCCGAGCTGCTGCCGTTGCTGGCGCGGTCGAGGCCGGTATCGACCCAGACGCCGGGCTCGCCGACCGAACGCTGCACCAGGACGCGCCCGCTCCAGGTGCCGGACACGCTCAAGTAATAGCGCCGGCTGCTGCCGACGCCGGTGACGCGGATCGGGTCGGACCACTGGTTCTCGCCCGAGATCGCCGCCTCGACCCGCTGGCCGACCGAGCGGATGCGGAACAGCGCGCCGTCGTGGCCGGGGCGGAACAGCGGCGCCGACGCCGTCAGCGTGATGTCGCCCGACAGCGCGCTGGGCGTCAGCCGGATGGCGCTGGTGTTCTCCAGCCGGAACGGCCCGTCGGTCGGCTCGTAGGCGACGATCGACCACGAGCGCTGCGCCCGCCGCTCGATGCGCCGCTGGCGATCGCCCTCGCAGGCGACGAAGATCACGTCGTTGCTCTGGTCCCAGCGCAGCAGCGGCAGCGCGCTCTCGGCCCATGGCGCCGGCAGGCTCAGCTCGCCCGCGCCCTCGATCGCCACCGAATCGACCAGCGCCGACCGCCGGTTGCGGTTGGCGAACTGCACGTAGACCGAGGCGCCGGTCGGGGTGAAGGCCAGGCTGTGGGTGCCGGTGCCCAGGGTGGTCTCGGTGATGTACTGGTCGCCGCCCGGCGTGCTGCCGAGCCGGAACAGCACCGGCCCGCGCGCCACCACGATGCGCAGCGCGTGCTCCTTGCCCTGGTCGCCGCCCGCCACGCTCAGCGTCTGCCGCCGGATCGCGGCATTGAAGCGTGAGCCGGCCAGGCTCATGTAGCCGCCCGACACCCATTGCGAGGTGGCGCCCGCCTCGTCCTCGTCGCTCCAGCTGTTGAGGTTGCTGGTGAAGCCGCCATTGGCGACGCTGGTGGCAACCGCGACCCGCGAGATCGGCGCATCGTCCACCAGCACCCGCAAGGTGAGGTCGGTGACTTCCACCAGCGCGGTGTCCTCGACCGAGAACACGAAGGGGATGTGCACCGCCTTCAGATTGTCGCGCGTGGCGCCGACATATTGCAGGCCCGGCCGCAGGCTCATCGAGCCCAGGGTGCGCGGCATCCAGTTGGTCTGCTCCTCGGCCGACAGCCGGGTGCGCTCGAGATCGACCCGCCCCAGCGCCAGCGGCGAGATGATGCCGCGATTGAAGGTCATCAGGACAAGCTGCTGCATCTTGCGTCTTCTTCCACCGATGTGTTGCAACGGGACCGCACCCGCCGGCCATCGTCGGCGGCAAGGGTGTTCAAGCCGCCCGTCTTCGGCCATACAGAACGTGTGAATTTGCTCTGAACATTAATGAACAGAGCGCAGGACGGGCGCGGTCGGGAGCCATGCGGGACGTATTGGAGCGACAGCAGGTCTGGATCTACTTCGCCTGCGTCGCATTGGGCGCGCTGGCCGGCCTGTTCATTGCCGGCACGGCGGCGCTGGAAAGCGCCATCGAGCCAGCGCTGGCGCTGATGCTGTTCGTCACCTTCCTGCAGGTGCCGCTGGCGGCGATCGGCCACGGCTTCCGCCAGGGCCGTTTCCTCGCCGCCCTGCTGGCGGCCAATTTCCTTGCCATCCCGGCGCTGGTGTTCCTGCTGCTGTTCTTCGCGCCCGACGATGCGCTGCTGCGGCTGGGCCTGCTGCTGGTGCTGCTGACGCCGTGCATCGACTACGTCATCACCTTCGCCCATCTCGGCCGCGCCGATGCCCGCCTGCTGCTGGCCTCCACACCCTTGCTGCTGCTGGTGCAGATGGCGCTGCTGCCGCTCTACCTGGCGCTGTTCCTGGGCGGCGATGCCGCCGGCCTGGTCAGCATCGGCCCCTTCCTGCACGCCTTCCTGTGGCTGATCGTCGTGCCGCTGGCCGCCGCCGCCGCGGTGCAGTTCTGGGCCGCGCGCCAACGCAGCGGCCAGACAGCATTAGCCCGGCTCGGCCTGCTGCCGGTGCCCGCCACCGCGCTGGTGCTGTTCCTGGTGGTGGCGGCGACCGTGCCGGTGCTGGGCGCGGCAACGGCACAGGCGCTTGCCGCCCTGCCGCTCTACCTCGCCTTCGCCATCGTCGCCCCACTCATCGGCTGGGCCGTCGCCGTCACCTTCGGCCTGCGCAGCGACGCCGCCCGCGCCGTCGCCTTCTCGACCGCGACCCGCAACTCGCTGGTGGTGCTGCCGCTGGCGCTGGCGGTGCCCGGCGCCATGCCGGTGCTGCCCGCCGTCATCGTGACGCAGACGCTGGTCGAGCTGACGGCCGAACTCGTCTACATCCGCCTGATCCCGAAACTGCGCCGCCGCGGCGACTGAAGCGGAAACGCTTCCATCAAATCACGATCCGCTCTACCCGCCCGCCGCCACCCCCGGCTGGCGCGCCGCGTCGGTCCGCTCCCACCAGTCGCCCAGGGCGTCCATCAGCGGCACCAGTTCCCGCCCCGCCGCGGTCAGCGCGTATTCGACCCGCAGCGGATAGCCGGCGAACTCGCGCCGCGCCACGATGCCCGCCTCCTCCAGCTTGCGCAGCTCCAGGCTCAGCATGCGGTGCGAGATGGCGGGATTGTCGCGCTGCAATTCGGAAAAGCGGCGGCTGCCATCCTTCAGGTAATAGACCAGCAGCGCGGGCCAGCGCCCGCCCAGCACCTGCATGGCTTCCTCGATCGGACAGCGCGATACCAGATCCTTCATGGCGGCCTCGTTGGGTTCGGGTTCAGGGCCGTGTTCAGGTTCGGGGCGGGCGGCGCATCGCGGTTACAGAAATGTGCGTAATTTACAGCCCGCCGCCGCACCCGCATGGTCCGGCTCTCCGCTGCGCAGCGTGATCCTCACCGACCACCACCGGAGAACGACATCATGGACCCGATCCTGTTATACGGCTTCCCCGCCGGCAGCTCCATGGGCCTGCTCGCCGCCCTCGAATGGCAGCACCTGCCCTACCGCCTGTGCCGCGTCGATATGCTGGGGCAGATGCGCCAACCGCCCTATCGCCGGCTGAACCCGCGCGTGGAAACGCCGGTCTTCATCACCGACCAGGGCGCGGTACTGACCGAGACCATGGCCATCGCCGCCTGGCTGGCGGCGCGCGATCCCGACCGCCGCATCAGCTTCGATCCCTTGACGCCGCAGGCCGACCGCATGCGCCAGCTCATGGCCTTTATCAACACCGGGTTCACCGCCGCCTTCGCCCCGCTGTGGGCGGCGCTGGAAATGGAACCGCCCGACCCGCCGCTGCAGGAGGCGCTGCGGCGCTGGGGCGGCGCCAACGTGATCGAGCGCCACGACCGGCTGGAGGAGATGATCGGCGACACGCCCTATCTCGTCGGCGATTATCCGACCCTGGCCGACGGCGTGCTGATCGGCGTCGCCCGCTGGCTCGACCTGCACCAGGTCGCCGACCGCCGGCGCTGGCCGAAACTCGACACGCTACGCGCCCGGCTGGAAGCCGACCCTGCCGTCATTCACGCCACCGCGCTGGAGAGCGGCGAGGCATCGACCGGCAGCCGCACCTGCAAGGGCCATGTCGAACTGGCCGACCTCATCGACCGCTACGGCAGTTGATCCAAAGGGTGCGGGCGCGCCGGACACGACGCCGCCCGCACCCGCATTTCAGTAACCGCGCCGGTTGCGCCGCCCGTTGGCCCCGCCATAGCGCGCCGCCAGCCAGTCGCCGGCAGGCGCGAAGCGGGTCGGCTCCTCCTGGGCGTCGATCGAGCGCGCCTCGGTGCGGGCCCGGCGCAGGCGGCGTTCCAGCCGGTCGAGATCGGCGCGCACCGCGGTCAGGCGCGGGGCGATCTCGAAGGCGAAATGCAGCGCCACGTACTTGGTGAAGGCGCGCGTCCACAGCGCCATGTCGCCGCCATAGATCTCGTCGTTCGACACGTAGCGCACGTAAAGCTCCTGGCAGTCGGCCCACCAGAAGCCGCGCTCGTCCTCGTAGGCGTTGAGCGGCGGGCTGAAGCCGCCATTGGCCGAGATCTGCACCAGGCGGATGAAATCGCCCGGCTTGGCGAAGGCGTGCGCGTAGCCGAAATCCGGCTCGATCGCCGCCTCGTAGCTGAACTTCACGGTGCGGATGGCGAAGTTCCACAGTCCCTGCTGCAGGCAGTGATCGACGCCGCCGCCGTCCCACACGTCGTCGAGATAGTGGCGCGGCGGGGTGTCCTCGGCGAGGCTGGCCAGCTTGCGCTGGCCGCACTCGCGCAGCGCCTCGTTGTAGAGGCCCAGTCGGTCGCTCATCTCAGGCCGCCAGCGCTTTGACGTGCGAGGCGATCCAGATCTCCGCCTCCTCGCGCGAGGCCATGCCCTCGCGCAGCACCGCCTCGCCCTCCATCACCGCCCAGCGGTTCTTGTGCCCGCGCCAGCGCGGCTCGAAGCGGGCGGCGGCCGGCGGCGACATCGCCGCCCCGCCCTCCAGCTCGGCACTCCACAGCGGCACCACCACCGCCTCGCCCGGCCCCACCGCCCGCACCAGATAGACCCCGACCCAGGTGGCGGCATCGTCCATCGCCTCGATGCGGTCCAGCACCCGCAGCCGCCCGGCCACCGCGCTCCAGTAGGCCGGCGCCAGCAATGCGGTGCGCGGCGTGCCGCTTTCGACCAGCACCGCATGGGTGCGCCAGGACGCCTCCGCCGGCCGCATCCGCCCCGGCGCCAGTATCGTGTTGCTCATGTGCTCTCCGTTGATCGTCAGGCAAGCGACCGCGCCCATGCGCGATTTTTTCCCTCTCCCCGCGTGCGGGGAGAGGGTCAGGGTGAGGGGCGGCGCCGGAAGCGAACCACAGAGGCACAGAGGAGGATTCGTCTCTGTGCCCCTGTGTCTCTGTGGTTAAGCCTTGCCCGCCACCACCGATAAAAACCCCAATCCCCATAATAAGTTTCTTGACGCAACCAATCCGCCGGGCTCGAATCTCCGCACGCCCCCACCGGCAGGACCCACCCCAATGCCCACACCACCGCCCGCCAGCGCCGACAGCCCGACATCCGACGGCCCGCCATCCGACAGCCAGGCCTATCTGGTCGCCTTCCGCCATTACGAGATCACCGAGGATGGCGAGCACGTGGTGTTCCAGGTGGTGGACCCGCAGGGCGTGACGGGCCACATCGCGTTGCCGTGGCGCGAGCTGGGCGCGCTGGCGCATCTCTTGAATCAGGCCGGCGTCGATATCGCCCAGCGCCGCCTGGCGCTAGACAAGGACGACGACTTCACCGGCGTCGGTGCGGCGCAACTGGTGGCCAAGTTCCTGGTCAACGACGTGCCCGAGCGCAACGCGCGCATCGTCTCGCTGGTCTCGCCCACCGGCCTGCGCAGCGATTTCGCCATCTCGCACGAGCAGAAAGACCAGCACGGCCGCCCCCTCCTGCACGCCATGGCCTCGGCCCTGACGAAGTAGACCAGCCGCGCCTTTTCTTCCCTCGCCCTGCCCGCAAGCAAAGACTTCGAAACCTAACCACAGAGGCACGGAGACACGGAGACGAATCCTCCTCTGTGCCTCTATGGTTAGGTTCCTGAATGCTCTTCTGATTCCCTCTCCCCGCCTGCGGGGAGAGGGTTAGGGTGAGGGGCAAACGCCGGACGCAACAGATGTCACCGCCGACCATTCAACCCGTCATCGAAATTCAAAAGTCGTCACCCCGCTCCCCGCTCAAAGCCTGCCCCCGCCTTGAGCGGGGGGCGGGGGCAG
>JBBCJW010000049.1:0-4423 GCA_037190765.1 Alphaproteobacteria bacterium | reverse complement strand
CTGCAGGACATCGCGCGCATCAAGCAGACGCCGGGCCTCAAGACGGAGGAGACGGCGCAGGTGCGCTCGATCTTCCTCGGGCTCGACATGGGTTCGGCAGAACTCAAATATTCCGACGTCAAGGGCAAGAACCCGTTCGCCGACAAGCGCGTGCGCCAGGCGATGTATCAGGCCATCGACGTCAATGCGATCAAGGCCAAGGTGATGCGGAACTTCTCCGCGCCAGCGGGCCTCATCACTTCACCCGGCGTGCACGGCCACACGCCGCAGCTCGACCAGCGCCTGAAGTACGACGTGGCCTCGGCCAAGAAGCTGATGGCCGAGGCCGGTTATCCCAACGGCTTCAGCGTCTCGCTGGACTGCCCGAACGACCGCTACAACAACGACGAGCAGATCTGCCAGGCCGTCACCGGCATGCTGGCGCAGATCGGCATCAAGGTCGATCTGCAGGCCCGCTCCAAGACCTTGCACTTCCCCAAACTGCAGAAGAAGGATTCGAGCTTCTTCCTGCTGGGCTGGGGCGTGCCGACGCTCGACTCGCACTATGTCTTCACCTTCCTGTACCAGACCAGCGACGCGGCCAAGAAGGTAGGCAGCTGGAACTTCACCGGCTATTCCAGCGCCAAGCTGGACGAGCTGGCCGACGGCATGCTGAAGGAGGTCGATCAGGCCAAGCGCGACAAGATGATCGCCGACGCCTGGGCGCTCGCCGTCGCCGACATGCCCTACCTGCCGCTGCATCACCAGCTCATCGTCTGGTCGATGAGCGACAAGGTGACGATGCCGATCTTCGCCAACGACTCGCCCAACTTCAAATACGGCAAGATGAAGTGAGGGCGCATTGACCAACCTGGGTTGAAAGCCGGCGCGTGCTGGCTTTCATCGTCTCCCGCCTTTTGCAGTCACTGGGCGTGATGCTGGCGGTGTCGTTCCTGTGCTTCGTGCTGTTCAACTTCGTGGGCGACCCGGTGAACAACATGGTGGGCCAGGAGGCATCGCCGGCCGAACGGGCCGAGATGCGCCACGAGCTGGGGCTGGAGGATTCCGTCGGCATCCAGTTCCTGCGCTTCCTGGGCAACGCCGCGACCGGCAACTTCGGCAAGAGCTACCGTCTTGCCCGACCGGTCTCCGACCTGATCGTCGAGCGCATGCCGGCGACGCTTGAGCTCGTCCTGGTGGCGGCCCTGCTCGCGCTGGCAATGGGCATTCCGCTCGGTGTGCTGACGGCGCTTCGCCGCAATACGCTCGACAGCGGCGCGGTGATGACCTTCTCTCTCGCCGGCGTCGCCATGCCGACCTTCGTGATCGGCATCCTGCTGATCTATGTCTTCTCCGTGGAGTGCAAATCCTGGGCGCCGGGGCTCGGCCTGCCGGCCGATTGGTGTTTCCCCTCCTTCGGCCGCGGCGAGACGGTGAGCCTCGGCTGGTGGAAGACCGGCCTGCTGACCGACTCCGGCCTGAAGGCGATCGTGCTGCCGGCCTTCACCCTCTCGCTGTTCCAGATGACGCTGGTGTTGCGGCTCGTGCGCTCGCAGATGCTCGAAGTGCTGCGCACCGACTACATCAAGTTCGCGCGGGCCCGCGGCCTCACCGACCGCGCCGTGCATTTCCGCCATGCGTTGAAGAACACCCTGCTGCCGGTCATTACCGTGATAGGCATTCAGGTCGGTGGCCTGATCGCCTTCTCGATCATCACCGAGACGGTGTTCCAATGGCCCGGCATGGGCCAGCTCTTCATCCAGTCGGTGCAATTCGCCGACATACCTGTCATGGCCGCGTATCTCGTCATGGTCTCCCTCATCTTCGTCACCATCAATTTCTTCGTCGATCTGCTCTATGCCGCGATCGATCCGCGGCTGCGCCTGGACCGTGCCCGGCTGGGAACGGCCGGCGGATGAGTTCTAAATCTTCGAGCGACCTGCCTGCGGTCCTGCCGTGGGCGCTGATCGGTGCCGCCTGCCTCGGTTCGTTCGCCGCGACCTCGAGTGGCACGACACGCGCGCCCTTCCTGCTCGACATGGCGCACGATCTCGACGTCGCCATGCCGCTGGTCGCCAACCTCGTGTCGCTGACGGCCACGGCCTGGGGCATCACCTCGGCCCTGGGCGGCTGGCTGTCGGACGTGATCGGCCGGCGGCCGCTCCTGATCGCCGCCCCCTTCGCGCTGGCGCTGGCGATGGTGGCCCAAGCCAGGGCCGGCTCGTTCTTCTGGGTCGCGGTCTGGGCCGCCGTGGGTGGCGGCTGCGCCGGCGCCTTCACCGGCGTGATCTTCGCCGAGGTCTCGGGCCGCGTGCCCGACAGCCCGCGCGGCCGCGCGCTCGGCTGGGTGATGAGCGGCCAGTCCCTCACCCTGGTGGTCGGCGTGCCGATGGCCGCCGCGGTCGGCTCGATCATCGGCTGGCGCGGCTGGCTGGTCTGCGTCGGCGGCCTTTCATTGGCCGCCTGCCTCAGCCTCTATTTCACCGTAGGACGCGGCAGCGCGGGCCACACGCGCGGCGACGCGGCGCGGCCGTCGTTGAAAGCCGCGCTCTCGCCCCGGGTGCTGGGCTTGTTGAGCACCGGCGTCGCCGAGCGCATCTGCTACGGCCTCGCGGCCGTCTATTTCGCCACCTTCATGCAGGTGACCTATCACATGACCCTGCTCGAACTGGCCATCCCGCTGGCGGTGTTCGCGCTGGGCAATGTCGCGGGCACGGTGCTGGGCGGCCAGCTCGCCGACCGGCTGCGCGACCGGCTGCTCACCTTCGCCGTGGCCATGGCGCTGTCGGGGATCGCGGCCCTCCTGCTCTTCCTGTGGCACCCCGGCCCCGTCGTCTCGATCGCGGTCGGCTTCGTCTATGTGCTGCTGAATGCGCTCGGCCGGCCCTCCTTCATGGCCTCGCTCGCCGCCGTGCCGGAGGATGTGCGCGGCACCGTGCTCGGCCTCAACGGCACTTCGGCCAGCGTCGGCTGGATCGGCGCCGCCGCGCTCGGCGCCATGATGATCGGCTCGGTCGGTTTCGAGGGCTTCGGTCCGCTGGCTGCGCTATTGTCCCTGCTCGGCGCGGGCGGCGCGCTGCTCAGCCGGCGGAGTGCGGCGACATGAGCAATCCTTCATCGGTAAAACCGGCTTGAGCGAAACGGGGACCCTGGCGCGGCTGCGCGACAGCGACATGTGGTGGAGCTTCCGCCGCTCGCCGCTGGTCGTGGCCGCCTCGGTCATTACCCTCCTCTATTTCGTGGGAGCCGTGCTGGCGCCGTGGATCGCGCCCTACGATCCGTTCGACGTGAAGGCGCTCAACCTGATGGATGCCTTCACGCCGCCAGCCTGGGCCGAAGGCGGCAGCGCCAAGCATCTGCTGGGCACCGACAACCAGGGCCGCGACGTGCTGTCGGCCATCCTCTATGGCTCGCGCGTCTCGCTGATGATCGGCCTGGCCGCCATCCTGCTCTCGGTCACGACCGGCGTGTTGCTGGGCCTGCTGGCGGGTTTCCGCGGCGGCTGGGTCGAGGCGGTCATCATGCGGCTGGCCGACATCCAGCTCACCGTGCCCGCCATCCTGATCGCGCTGACCCTGGATGGCGTCACGCGCGTGGTGCTGCCCAAGAACGTCCACGACAGCGTGGCGATCTGGGTGCTGGTCTTCTCCATCGGCTTTGCCTACTGGCCGCAGTTCGCGCGCGTGACCCGCGCCACGACCCTGGCCGAGAAGAACAAGGATTACGTCAACGCCGCCCGCATCATCGGCGTGCCGGGCGCGCGCATTGCGCTCCAGCATGTGCTGCCCAACGCCTGGGGGCCGGTGCTGGTGATCGCCACCATCGAACTGGCGCTGGCCATCATCGCCGAAGCCTCGCTGTCCTATCTCGGCGTCGGCATGCCGGCCACCCAGCCGTCGCTCGGCACGCTCATCCGCATCGGCAATGCCTTCTTGTTTTCCGGCGAATGGTGGATCGTGATCTTCCCCGTCGTGGCGCTGGTGATCCTGTCACTGTCGGTCAATCTATTGGGCGACTGGCTGCGCGACGCCCTCAACCCGCGCTTACGCTAATTTCTACTTGGGGTTGTTTTACAAATATTATTTGCTCGCGTAGCGTCAGTGCATGTTCGACGGCCCGTTACAACTCGACCTCGACCTGCGTGAACGCCGCGCCCGGCTGCGGCTGGCCCGCAGCGCCCGCATCGGCCCCGTAACCTTTCACGAGGCGCTGGCGCATTTCGGCTCCGCCCATACGGCCTGCGCCAGACTGGCCACGGTCTCCGACGCCACCATCACCCGCGAGGAAGAAGCGCTGGCGAAGGTTGATGGCCGTTTCATCGTGGTCGGCGAGGGAGCCTATCCTGAAGCTCTGGCCACCCTGCCGGATGCCCCGCCGGTCCTGAGCGCCATCGGCGATTGCGGCCTGCTCCATCGGCCGACCCTGGCCATCGTCGGCGCCCGAG
>JBBCJW010000048.1:0-68992 GCA_037190765.1 Alphaproteobacteria bacterium | reverse complement strand
ATGTGTGAATTTGCTCTAAACATTAAGAAATAGAGCCGATTCACACGATTAGACGGAAGCGGATCCGCTTCCGTCTAATCGTGATCGGCTCTAGGCGCGCTCTCTGCACCGGAAAAGAGAAGGGGGCCGCAGGCCCCCTTTTTATTTCTTTTCTTTGTCATTCCGAGCCCCTTCGACAAGCTCAGGAGCGAGGAATCTTCGCCGCGTGGTCCGGGCCACCCTGGCCGGACTTATCGGCAAGAAGTTGGGGAAGATGTCTCGCTCCGCTCGACATGACGATAAGTAAAAGGTTTTGTGGTTAGGCCACCTTCGCTTTCGCCTTCTCGGCCTCTTCGGCTTTCAGCTCCTTCTTCGACAGCTTGCCGACCGGCGTCTTGGGCAGTTCGGGGCGGATTTCCATCGCCACCGGTATCTCGTGCTTGCCGATCTTGCCGTCCAGGTGCTGCTTCAGTTCGTCGAAGGTCAGCGACTTGCCGGGCTTCAGCTTGATGAAGACCTTGGGCGCCTCGCCGCGATACTGGTCCTTGATGCCGATGCAGATCACCTCGTCGACGGCGGGATGCTCGTAGACCGCCTCCTCGATGACGCGCGGATAGACGTTGAAGCCGGAGGAGATGATCAGGTCCTTCTTGCGGTCGACCAGATAGACCCAGCCGTCCTCGTCCATGTAGCCGGTATCGCCGGTGCGCAACCCTTTCCAGTTGCTGGCCTGGGTGGAATACAGCACCTGCTCGGTTTCCTCCGGCTTCTTCCAGTAGCCCTTCATCACCTGCGGGCCGATGATGCAGACCTCGCCGATATTGTCCTTGCCCATCGGCAGGATCTTGTCGGGATTCTCCAGATCACGGATTTCGACGATGGTGCCGGGCATCGGCACGCCGCAGGAGCCGACGCGGCGCACGCTCTTGTCGACCGGACAGATGCAGCCGGTCGGCGAGGTCTCGGTCAGGCCGTAGCCTTCGATCAGCGTCGCGCCGGTCAGCGCCTCGAATTTCTGCTGCACCTCGACCGGCAGCGGCGCGCCGCCCGACATGCAGATCTTCAGCGACGAGAGATCGAGCTCCTTGGCCTTGGGGTGGTTGGTGATCGCCGTATAGAGGGTCGGCACGCCGGGCAGGAAGGTCGGTTTCTTCTTGTCGAGGTCCTTGATCAGCATGTCGATGTCGGGGCGCGGATAGAGGATGAGCTGGTTGCCGTTGCGCACCGCGGTCAGCATGATGCCGGACAGGGCGTAGATGTGGAACAGCGGCAGCACGCAGACGATCTTCTCCGTGCCCGGCGTGGTGTAGGGTTTGGTCCACTCAACGCCCTGCGTCATGGCCGACATGATCGAGCCATGCGTCAGCATCGCCGCCTTGGGCAGGCCGGTGGTGCCGCCGGTATATTGCAGCACGCAGACCGCATCCCAGATGTCCTGCGGCACCGGATGCTTCTTATACTCGGCCGGACCGGAGATCAGGTCCTTGAAGCTCATGTGCTTGTCATCGCGCGGCCAGGAGGAAATCTCCTTCTTCTTGGCGATGGGGTAGAGCCAGTTCTTGGGCCAGGGCAGGTAATCGGCGATCGAGCCGACCACCAGCTTCTTCAGCCGAGTCTTGCCCATGATCTTCGCCATCTTGGGATAGAGCGCGCTGACGTCGAGCGTGATCAGGATGTCGGTCTGGCTGTCCTCGATCTTGTGCTCCAGCTCGCGCTCGGCATCGAGGGGGCTGTAGTTCACCACCGTGCCGCCGGCCTTCAGGATGCCGAAAAAGCCGACCAGGTAGTGCGGCGAGTTGGGCAAATAGAGCCCGACATGGACGCCCGGCCCGACGCCCAGCTTCTGCAGCCCGTGGGCGCACTGGCTGGAAAGCTGCTCGATCTGGCGGAAGCTCAGGATCTTGTCGAAGAAGTCGAGCAGGGGGCGGTCGCCATAGGTGGCCGCGCTCTCGCTCAGGATGTCCTGCAGCCCCTTGCGCGGGACCTCGATCTCCCACTTCACCCCCGGCGGATAGCTCTTTTCCCAGACGTAGCCAGCCATTTCCCCTCCCTAGCGTCGGTTTTTTGGCCCAAGACGCTCGCAATGTGCTTGAGATACTATGTGTTGTGCGATTTGGGGGGTCAAGGAAGGCGGGCGCCAGCGACGCCCGGCCGGTCCTTGTTTGGAGGGGAATGCGCATGTCTCTTGCCGCCAGTGCCGCTGCCGAGGCGTCGCCCGTCGAGGCGATACGGGGCCTGTTCGACCGCCAGCGCCAGGCCTTCCAGCGCCAGGGCGCGCCGTCCTACGAGCAGCGCCTGGCCTCGCTGGACCGGCTGAAGCGGGCCATCCTGGCCTTCCGCGACGACATCGCCAAGGCCGTGTCCGAGGACTTCGGCAACCGTTCCTGGCACGAGACCATGGTGGCGGAGGTGATGACCTCGCTCGACACGGTCAAGCACGCGCGCAAGCACCTGAAGCGCTGGATGCGGCCGCAGCGCCGGCCGGTCGATCGCACCAAGTTCGCGCTCGCGCGGGCGCGGGTGCATCACCAGCCGCTGGGCGTGGTCGGCATCATCTCGCCCTGGAACTACCCGTTCTATCTCGCCTTGTCGCCGCTGGCGGCGGCGCTGGCGGCCGGCAACCGGGTGATGCTGAAGCCGTCGGAGCTGACGCCGCGCAGCGCAGCGCTGCTGGCGCGCATGATGGCGGAGAATTTCGATCCGGTGGAGGTCGCGGTCGTCACCGGCGACGCCAGCGTCGGCGACGGCTTCAGCCGCCTGCCGTTCGACCATTTGCTGTTCACCGGCTCCACCGCGGTCGGCCGCAAGGTGATGCAGGCGGCGGCGGCCAACATGACGCCGGTGACGCTGGAACTGGGCGGCAAGTCGCCGACCATCGTTGCCGACGACTATCCGCTCGACAAGGCGGTGGACAGCATCATGGCCGGCAAGCTGCTCAATGCCGGCCAGACCTGCATCGCGCCGGATTACGTCTTCGTGCCGCGCCGCAAGCGGCAGCTCTTCGTCGATCTGGCCGGCAAGGCGGTGGCGCGTCTCTATCCCACCCTGGCGGCCAATCCCGACTACACCGCCATCGTCGCCGACCGCCATTACGAGCGCATCCAGGGGCTGATCGCCGATGCGGCGAAGCGCGGCTTCGAGGTGGTGCCGCTCAATCCCGGCGGCGAGTCGCTGTCGAACCAGCGCAAGATCGCGCCGACCCTGGTGCTCGATCCCGACGACAATGCCCGCATCATGCAGGAGGAGATTTTCGGTCCCGCCCTGCCGGTCAAGAGCTACGACGATCTCAACGAAGTGATCGACTACGTCAACAGCCACGACCGGCCGCTGGCGCTCTACATGTTCTCCAACGACGAACAGCAGGTCGAGCGCGTGCTTGGTCGCACCACGTCCGGCGGCGCCACCGTCAACGATACGCTCTACCATGTGGCGGCCGAAGACCTGCCGTTCGGCGGCGTCGGCCCCAGCGGCACGGGCGCCTATCACGGCTGGGAAGGGTTCCGCACCTTCAGCCACGCCAAGGGCACGTTCTACCAGTCGAAGTGGAACGCCGCCGCCCTGCTGCGCCCGCCCTACGGGCCCCGGATCGAGCGGCTGCTGAAATTCATGATCGGGCGGTGATGCGTTAAAAACCGTCATCCCGGCCAAGCGCCGCAGGCGCGCAGAGCCGGGATGACAGGTGTTATTGCCGTCGCACCGGGCTCTGACTGCGGTTCACGCCGCGGCCCGTTGCAGGGCTTGGCCCTTGATCATGTCGGCGGCCTTCTCTGCGATCATGATGGTGGGGGCGTTGGTGTTGCCGCCGATCAGGGTCGGCATGATCGAGGCGTCGATCACGCGCAGGCCTTCGACGCCGCGCACCCGGAGCTGGCTGTCGACCACGGCCATGGGATCGCTGCCCATCTTGCAGGTGCCGACCGGGTGATAGATCGTCTCGCTGCGCTGGCGGATCCATTCGGCGATCTCGGCGTCGCTCTGCCTGGCCTTGCCCGGTTCCAGCTCCTCGCCGCGATAGGGATCGAACGGTTTCTGGGCGAAGATATCGCGCGCCATCCGGGTGGCGGCGACCAGCGCCTCAAGGTCGCTGGCTTCGGCGAGATAGTTGGGATCGATGGCGGGATAGTCGCGCGGATCGGCCGATTTCAGGAAGATGCGGCCGCTGCTCTGCGGCCGCAGCAGGCAGGCGTGCATGGTGAAGCCGCTCTTCTTCAGCCGCGTGCGGCCATGGTCGAGGACGATGGCGGGCAGGAAGTGGAACTGGATGTCGGGTGCCGCCAGACCCGATTTCGTCGCGGCGAAGCCGCCCGATTCGGCGATGCAGGAGGTGCCCGGTCCGGTCTTCCACACCATGTACTTGAACAGCGACACCAATGGATTGGCCTTGTCGTAGGTCACGTTCTGGGTGCAGAGGCTGACGACAGCGGCGTCGAGATGGTCCTGCAGGTTGCGGCCGACGCCGGGCAGGTCGGCTTTCACCTCGATGCCCAGCCGGCGCAGCTCGTCGGCCGGGCCGATGCCCGACAGCAGCAGGAGCTGCGGCGAGTTCACCGCGCCGCCGGAGAGGATCACTTCGCGGCTGGCGCGCGCTTCCAGCGTCTGGCCGTTCTTGGCATAGCGCACGCCGACGGCGCGGCCATTCTCGACGATCACGTTCAGGCTCAGCGCACCGGTTTCGACCGTCACGTTGGGCCGCGCCATGGCCGGGCGCAGATAGGCCACCGCGGTGCTGCAGCGCTTGGCGTCGAGCTGCGTCACCTGGAACATGCCGAAGCCTTCCTGGCTCGGCCCGTTGAAATCGTTGTTCAGCCGGTGGCCGGCGGCCTGCGCGGCGTCCAGCATGACGCGGTTGAGCGGCGAGGGGTCGACCTGGTCGGCGACGTTAAGGGGGCCGCCGGCGCCGTGATACTGCGAGGCGCCGCGCTCGTTGTTCTGCGCCTTCCTGAAATAGGGCAGCACGTCGGCATAGCTCCAGCCCTCGTTGCCGAGCTGGCGCCACAGATCGTAGTCGTAGGCGGCGCCGCGGATATAGAGCATGGCGTTGATCGAGCTCGACCCGCCCAGCGTCTTGCCGCGCGGCCAGTACATGCGCCGGTTGTTGCAATGGGGTTGCGGCTCGGTGTCGAATCGCCAGTTGTAGGGACTCTTCTCGCCCAGGCTGGCGAAGCCGGCCGGCATGTGCAGCAGCAGGCTCTTGTCGGGGCCACCCGCTTCCAGCACCAGCACCCTGGCATCGGCGTTCTCGCTCAGCCGGTTGGCCAGCGTGCAGCCGGCCGAGCCGGCGCCGACGATGATGTAGTCGTAACCATGGTCGTGCATGGGCAACTTCCCCCCTCGTTGCGCTTTGGCCGCATCGTGCCACGGACACGGATGCCGGCGAAACCGGAGCGAGGCTACTTGACGTTTACGTAAACGTGAAGTATGAAAATCCCATGACTGCCGCCAATGCCCTGGCCCGCCATCTGGCGCCCGCCGACAAGCCGGAGAAGAGCGCCGGCGAGCGGCGGCGCACCTACACCATTGCCGAGCTGGCGAAGGAATTCGCCGTCACGCCCCGCACCATCCGCTTCTACGAGGACCAGGGGCTGATCGCGCCGGCGCGGCAGGGCATGAACCGCATCTACAGCCATGGCGACCGTTTCCGCCTCGGCTGGATCCTGCGCGGCAAGCGGCTGGGTTTCAGCCTCACCGACATCAGGGAACTGCTCGACCTCTACGAGGGCGACCGCAGCCGCGTGTCGCAGCTCAAGGCCGCCCTGCAGCGGGCGCGCGAGCATGTCGCCGGGCTGGAGCGGCAGGCGCGCGATTTGCAGGCGCAGATCGCCGAGCTGCGCGAACTGGAGCAGGGCGCCATCGCCATGCTGCGCGAGCGCGGCGTCGATCCCGATTCCGAATAATTCCGTCGCGGCCGTCCGGCCGCTTTCATCTTCGCGTTGACCGTTTCTGTCGGAGGAAACCCATGGCCACCTACAAAGCCCCGCTGCGCGACATGCGCTTCGTCCTCAACGAAGTGCTGGACGTGCAGACCATCGCCTCGCTGCCCAAGTTCGGCGAGGTCACGCCCGATTTGATCGACGCGGTGCTGGAAGAGGCGGCCAAGATCTGCGAGCAGGTGCTGTTCCCGATCAACCGCTCCGGCGACGAGGAAGGCTGCAGCTTCGAGAACGGCGTGGTGCGCACGCCGGCCGGCTTCAAGGAAGCGTACAAGACCTTCGTCGATGGCGGCTGGACCAATCTCTCGACCGATCCCAATTACGGCGGCCAGGGCCTGCCGGCAACCGTCGGCTTCGTGGTCGAGGAGATGATCTGCTCGGCCAACCTGGCCTTCGGCATGTATCCGGGCCTGTCGCATGGCGCCTACGAGGCGATCCGCCATCACGCCACCGATGCGATCAAGGAAGCCTATCTGCACAGACTGGGCGAGGGCACCTGGTCGGGCACGATGTGCCTGACCGAGCCGCATTGCGGCACCGATTTGGGCATGCTGCGCACCCGCGCCGAGCCGCAGGCCGACGGCTCCTACGCCATCACCGGCACCAAGATTTTCATCTCGGCCGGCGAGCACGATCTGACCGAGAACATCATTCATCTGGTGCTGGCGCGCCTGCCGGACGCGCCGGGCGGCACCAAGGGCATCAGCCTGTTCGTGGTGCCCAAGTTCCTGCCCGACGCTAGCGGCAAGCCGGGCCAGCGCAACGGGCTGGCCTGCGGCGCCATCGAGCACAAGATGGGCATCAAGGCCTCGGCCACCTGCGTGATGAATTTCGACGGCGCTAAGGGCTGGCTGGTCGGCGAGGAGAACAAGGGCCTGAACGCCATGTTCACCATGATGAACGCCGCCCGCCTCGGCGTCGGCATGCAGGGGCTGGGCTTGGCCGAGACTGCCTATCAGAGCGCCGTGGCCTATGCCCGCGAGCGCATCCAGGGCCGTTCGCTCTCCGGTCCCAAGGCGCCGGACAAGCCGGCCGATCCCATCATCGTGCATCCCGACGTGCGCCGCATGCTGCTGACGCAGAAGTCGTTCTCCGAAGGCGCCCGCGCCCTGGCTTACTGGGTCGGCATGCTGATCGACGTGGCGCGCCACAGCGGCGATGCAGTCAAACGCGAGGAAGCCGACGACCTGCTGCAGCTTCTGACGCCGGTGATCAAGGCCTATTTCACCGACACCGGTTTCGAGGCGGCCAATCTCGCCGTCCAGATCTATGGCGGCCACGGCTATATCCGCGAGCATGGCGTCGAGCAACTGGTGCGCGATGCGCGCATCACCATGCTCTACGAAGGCGCCAACGGCATCCAGGCGCTGGACCTGGTCGGCCGCAAGCTGCCGATGCAGGGCGGCCGGCCGATGCAGAAGATGCTGGCGCTGCTGCACGGTTTCGTGGCCGAGAACAAGGGCAATGCCGCCCTGGCGGAGTTCGTCGGGCCGCTGGAGAAGGCGGTCAACCAGATGCAGGGCGCGGTGATGTGGCTGATGCAGAACGCCATGCGCAATCACGAGGAGGCCGGCGGGGCTGCCACCGATTTCCTCAAGATCATGGCGCTGACCGTCATGGCCTATATGTGGGCGCGCATTGCCAAGGCGGCCCTGGCCGGCAAGGAGAAGGGCGGCGACGCCGAGTTCTACGACGCCAAGCTGGCCACCGCCCGCTTCTTCGTCAGACGCATCCTGCCGCAGGCCGACGCCCATTATTCCGCCCTGCAAAGCGGGGTGGAGCCGTTGATGGCGTTGAGCGCCGAAGCGTTCTAGGCATCGGATAACGGGAAGCGGCGCCGGCGGGCGCCGTTTTCGTATCCGCCCCTCAGGAGGAACTGGAGGAACCCATGGCTCAGGTTATCGCCGAGGTTAAGGATGGCGTCGGCACCATCACCCTCAACCGCCCCGAAGCGCTGAACGCGCTGTCGGAGGAAATGACCAAAGGCATGATCGACGCGACCGGCCGGTTCGAGCGCGACGCTTCGGTACGCTGCGTGCTGCTCAAGGGCGCGGGCGATCACTTCATGGCTGGCGGCGACGTCAAGGGCTTCCACGAGCGTCTGAAGGCCAACCAGGCCGAGCACGCCGCCGGGCTGGAGTGGCGCGTCAACATGATGCACGCCATCGTCTATTCCTTCCGCCGCATGAAGAAGCCGACCGTGGTCTCGGTGCAGGGCGCGGCGGCTGGGTTCGGCCTCAGCCTGATGATGTCGACCGACCTGGCCATCGCCTCCGACGACGCCTTCTTCACCCTGGCCTACGCCAATATCGGCTTCTCGGCCGATGGCGGCGCCACGTTCTGGCTGCCGCGCCTGGTCGGCACCCGCAAGGCGCTGGAGATCACCTACCTGGCCGAGCGTTTCGACGCCGGCAAGGCCAAGGAGCTGGGCATCGTCAATTTCGTGGTGCCGCGCGTCAGCCTGGAGGCGGAAACGGCCAAGCTGGTGCAGCGCCTGGCCAACGGGCCGACCTTCGCCTATGGCGAGGTCAAGCACCTGATCCACGACTCGCTGGAGACCGGCTTCGACGCCCAGCTCCATCGCGAGGCCGAGGCCATCGCCCGTTGCGCCGCTTCCGCCGATCACCTCGAAGGGGTCAGCGCCTTCGTCGAGAAGCGCAAGCCGGCGTTCAAGGGGCGGTAGAAACCCTTCGCAGTGGCGTGCAGGCGTTGCTGTCCAAGCAGGTTCTGCCCGGTCTGCAAGCGAAGAAGCCGCCTTCGGGCGGCTTCTTTTTTATCCGTTAATTTCCTCGCTCAGGCGCCGGCCCAGCGGGCGATCTCTTCCAGGTGCCCGGCCAGCGCCTCGGGCGCGGAGATGAAGGGGGAGTGGCTGGTCTCCATGGTCACCACCTTGTCCGGCGGCAGCGTCTTGATCATGTAGCGCTGCAGGTCGATGGTGATGGCCTGGTCGCGCGTGCATTCGATATAGGCGCGCTTCACCTTGCCGTAGCGTTCGGGCGAATGATGCACCGGCGTCATCGAGATCGAGCGCGGCATCGGCCGCAGCCGTTCGGTCGCCCGGTAGATGTCTTCCGGCGTGCAGTCGTTGTAGAACAGGGTCGGAATGTTGGCTTTCTTGTAGGTATAGGTCAGCCCGTCATTGGCGATCTCCAGCGAGCGCGCCACCAGCGAGCCCGGCTCGCGCGCGGTGATCTCGCGCGCGTACTGGCCGTTGACCGGCATCAGGGCGCAGAGGAAGACGAGGCAGGCGATTTTGTCGGAGCGCGCTTCGGCCGCTTCGGTGATGCTGATGCCGCCCATGCTGTGGCCGACCAGCACCGGCTTCGACGGCGCGGCATCGACTTGGTCGATGACGCGCTTGGCGTAGAGCGGCAGGTCGATCTGGTGCGGCGGCGTCTGGTCCACGCCGCCGCCGGGCATGTCCGGCGCCGCCACCGTATGCCCGTGCTGCTGCAGCAGGGGCACCACTTTCTCCCAGCACCAGCCGCCATGGCTGGCGCCGTGAATCAGGATGAAATGCGCCATGGCGCGCTCCTCTTCGGCTACTTGAAACGACCGTACGGATGGCCGGGAACGAAAAGATCCGGCGCCAGCGTGTTGCCGGGAACCGCGGCGTACCGCTCGAAGTCGGTTACGCCCTCGCTTTTCAGCACGTCGTCGTCGATGAAGAAATTGCCGGTGCAGTCGCGGCTGGGCCGGTTGAAGATGGCGTAGGCGGCGTCGCCCATGATCTCGGGCGTGCGGCTGTGCTTCATCATCTCGTCGCCGCCCAGCAGGTTCCTGATCGCGGCGGTGGCGATGGTGGTGCGCGGCCACAGGCAGTTGAAGGCGATGCCCTGGTCCTTGAACTCCTCCGCCATCGCCCAGGCGCACATGCTCATGCCGAACTTGGCCATGGTGTACGCGACGTGCGGGGCGAACCACTTCACCTCCATGTCGAGCGGCGGCGACAGGTTCAGCACGTGCGGATTGACCGCCTTCTGCAAATGCGGGATGCATTTCTGCGACACCAGGAACGTGCCGCGCAGGTTGATCTGGTGCATCAGGTCGTAGCGCTTCATCGGCGTGGCGAGCGTGCCGGTCAGGCTGATGGCGCTGGCGTTGTTGACCAGGATGTCGATGCCGCCGAACTTTCTCACTGCGGCTTCGACCGCATCGGTAACGGACTGCTCGTCGCGGATGTCGCAGATCGTCGGCAGCGCCTTGCCGCCGGCCGCTTCGATCTCCTCGGCGGCGGTGTAGATGGTGCCGGGCAGGCGCGGATCGGGCAGGGCGGTCTTGGCGGCGATCACGATGTTGGCGCCGTCGCGCGCGGCGCGCAGCGCGATCGCCAGGCCGATGCCGCGGCTGGCGCCGGTGACGAAAAGCGTTTTGCCCGCGAGGCCCATCTCGTTCCCCTGTCGTCCGTCCTTGTTTCGCTTGTAGCGCGCATGGAGCATGGCGGCAATCGCAGCGCCCGGGCTTCATACCGACATTGCGACAAGGTAGGCTTGCATGAAATGAACAACTGAAGCCCGGGAGCAACGCCGCGATGACCGATCCCACAGCTCTTTCCGCCACCGCGCTGGCGCGCGCCATCCGCACCGGAAAGCTCAGCTCCCTGGAAGCCACCAGGGCCCATCTGGCGCGTATCGCAGAGCGCAACGCCGCCCTGCGGGCGCTGGTCGTGGTCGACGAAAAGGGCGCGCTGGCCCGGGCCCGCGCCGCCGACCGCGCGCTGGCGAAGGGGCAGAGCTGGGGTCCCCTGCACGGCGTGCCCATGACCATCAAGGAGGCGTTCGACATTGCCGGCTGGAAGACCACCTCCAGCTTCGCGCCGCTGCGCGACAATGTAGCGTCCCGCGATGCAACCGCCGTGGCGCGGCTGCGCCGGGCCGGGGCGGTGTTTCTCGGCAAGACCAACGTGCCCGAACTGTGCATGGACGTGCAGTCCAACTCGCCGCTGTTCGGGGAGGCGGCCAATCCATGGGATCCGGCGCGCACCCCCGGCGGCTCGACAGGCGGCGGCGCGGCGGCGGTCGCCGCCCGCCTGACGCCGCTGGAACTGGGCAGCGACATCGGCGGCTCGGTCCGCATCCCCAGCCATTTCTGCGGCCTCTACGGGCTGAAGACCAGCGAATGGCGCGTTCCGGCCACCGGCCACGTGCCCGACCTGCCCGGCCTGCCGCGCGTGACCCGCTACATGGGCACGTTCGGGTTTCTGGCCCGCAGCGTCGCCGACCTGCGGCTGGGATTGCAGATCTGCGCCGGGCCGGACGGGATCGATACCGAGGTGCCGCCGGCGCCGCTGGTACCCGTGAAATCCAGGCCGCTGTCGCAGTACAGGATCGCCTTCGCCGCCGGCTTTCCCTTCGTTGCGCCGTCGGCCGCGACCGAGGCGACGGTGCGGGATCTGGCGAAGCGGCTGGGCAAGGCCGGAGCGAAGCTGCGGGAGGCGGCGCCGGGGATCGACTATGCCGCCGCCTGGAGCGGCTGGGCCGAGTTGATCGCCTATATGGGCCGCACCCTGCAGCCGCTGGAGGAGCGGCAGAAATACTTCGCCTATGTCGATTCGGAGGATCCCAGCCGGCGCGCCACCGGCCGCGCCTCGCGGCTGGACATGGCCGAGTTCGCCCGGGTGCTGAGCCTGCGCGACCAGACGATCCAGGCGATGGACGCTTTCATGGCCGGCTACGACGCCTGGATCACGCCGGTGGCGCCGATCCCTGCCTTCGTGCGCCAGCGCCCGGGCGGCACGCTGCAGATCGACGATCGCCGCCATTACTACTGGCAGACGGCGACCTGCTATTCCTTCCTGGCCAACTTCACCGGCCAGCCCTGCGTGGTCGTGCCCGCCGGCTTCTCGCCGGAGGGCCTGCCGATCGGCGTGCAGATCGTCGGCCGGCGCTGGGGTGAGATGGAGATCCTGGCGCTGGCGGAAGCGATCGAGAAGCTGATCGGTCCCGCGCCGGCGCCGCCGGGCTACTGACTGAAACGAAACGGCCCGTCATCGCGGACGGGCCGTTCGCTTTTCGCCGTAGCGAAAATTCAGTGCACGACCTCGAACAGGCCGGCCGCGCCCATGCCGCCGCCGATGCACATGGTGACCACCACGTTCTTGGCCTTGCGGCGGCGGCCCTCGATCAGGGCGTGGCCGACCATGCGCGCGCCGGACATGCCGAAGGGATGGCCGATCGAGATCGAGCCGCCATTGACGTTCAGCTTGTCGTTGGGAATGCCCAGCTTGTCGCGGCAGTACAGCACCTGCACGGCGAAGGCCTCGTTCAGCTCCCACAGGTCGATGTCGTCCATGGTCAGGCCGAACCGCTTCAGCAGCGGCGGCACGGCATAGACCGGGCCGATGCCCATTTCGTCCGGCTCGCAGCCGGCCACCACCAGGCCCTTGTAGATGCCCAGCGGCGTCAGCCCGCGCTTCGCCGCTTCGGCGTCGCTCATGACGACGGCGGCGGAAGCGCCGTCGGAGAGCTGGCTGGCATTGCCGGCGGTGATCCACTTGTCCGGTCCCATCACCGGCTGCAGCTTGGTGAGACCTTCGAGATTGGTGTCGGGACGGTTGCCCTCGTCCTTGGCCAGCGTGACCTCCTTCTTGGAGGTTTCGCCGGTGTTCTTGTCGGTGACGACCATAGTGCTCTTCATCGGCACGATCTCGTCGTCGAACTTGCCGGCCTGCTGGGCGGCGGCGGTGCGCATCTGGCTCTGCAGCGAATATTCGTCCTGCTTCTCGCGGCTGACGCCGTAGCGGCCGGCGACGGTGTCGGCGGTCTGGATCATCGAGTGGTAGATGCCCGGCTTGTGTTCCATGATCCAGTCGTTGATCAGCCGGTAGCGGTTGCTGTTGCCCTGGGTGAGGGAGATCGACTCCAGCCCGGCGCCGATGGCGACCGGCACCTTGTCGACCAGCACGCGCTGGGCGGCCATGGCGATGGTCTGCAGGCCGGAGGAGCAGAAGCGGTTGACGGTGACGCCGGAGGTGCTGACCGGGCAGCCGGCGCGGATCGCGGCCTGGCGGGCGATGTTCATGCCGGTGGCGCCTTCGGGCGTGCCGCAGCCCATGATCACGTCCTCGATCTCCGCCAGGTCGAGTTTGGCGCGCTGGGCGGCGTGGGAGATCACATGGGCGCCCAGCTCGGCGCCATGGGTGTCGTTGAAGGCGCCGCGAAAGGCCTTGCCGATCGGGGTGCGGGCGGTTGAGACGATAACTGCGTCGGCCATGGGCCATTCCTCCTCAAAGCGAATTGCGCGGGGCGAACTTCTGGCGGCTCCCGGCCTCAATCTAGGCGAGGCAGGCGGGCTTTGCATCTGCGGAATCGGCTGTTCTGCCCAGTGGAAATGGACGGTCCCGGCCACAACCGGCGGTGCCGTTCAGACCCTGTCCCGCGGCACGATGGAAATGCTGCCGTTGGTCTCCAAGGTCGCCAGGCCGATATCCTCCAGCCGCGCGATGCCCTGATGCTGACGCGCCGAGGCCAGGATGTCCTCCTCGCGCACGCGAGCCTTGCGCAAGGCCTCCCGATCCAGTTCGCCCTGCCGGCACAGGATGGTGGGCACGCCTTCGACCCACTGGGCGACGGTCCTGAAACGGCTCTTCAGGATCGACAGCCCGACATCGGCCAGCAGCAGCGTGCCGATGACCAGCACGACGCCGGTCAGCGAGGCGTCGCTGCCGATCAGGAATTCCTGGACCACATCGCCGACGATCAGCAGCACTAGCAGGTCGAACACCGTCATTTCGCCCAGGGTCCGCCGTCCGGCCACGATGCGGAACAGCGCCAGCAGGACGAGATACAGGATCGCCGCCTTCACTACGCTGTCCATGCCGCTCTCCTAGGGAAAGACGAAGATCGCCGCCCGGCCCAGCGGCACGCCGTTCATCTCGACAATGGTCCGCAGCGCGCCGACCCTTCTCGGATAGGCGGTGAGGGCGAGCCGGCCGGCGGCATTGCTGCCGTCCAGGCTCAGCAGCACCGCGTTGCCCTGCCGCCGCACGGCCAGGCCGTGATTGCCGAAATCGACGCCCATGGCATCGACGAATCCGGCCTCCAGTGAAATCACGATCTCGCCCTGCACCGGCGGCCATTGCAGCACGAGCGGCGTTTCGACGCCCCGCCGCGTGAAACGGTCGTAGGTCATTTCCATGCCAGCCGCGCCCAGCCGGCTGTCCGCCAGCAGCCCGTTGCCGGCGCCGCCGGCCAGCGCCCAGAGCAGCAGGACGGCCAGCACGCCCCAGCCGATCCGTTCGGCTTTCCAGATGCGCCGTTGAATTTTCGTGTTTGAATCGGCCAGCGAACGAACCATCGGGCAGCCTCGGGCACGGCAGGCCGCGACCGGCGGCGGGCAGGTCCGTCGCCTGGGAGCGTCCGTCGGCTGCAACGAGTCCGGCCGCCGCCCGTTCCCGGCGATCGTTCAGGGCAGCAGTTTCAGGGAGGCGAAGAACTGCTCGACGTCGGGCGAGCGCTCTTCGCCCGGCGGGCCCGACCAGGTCTGCTGCACGATGTGCCGGCCGACGACGAAATGCCGCTGTCGCACGCGGCCGCCCATGGCGGGGAAGTCGACGATGGCCTCGCTGCCGACGAAGCCGTCCGCCGCAACAGGTTCCAGGGACATGAGCGTGCCGCTGGCGGCCGCCACCGACGCTTCGATCCTCGATCTCAGATAGGCGCCATGCGCGGAGCGGTCGGCAGGCGCATCGCGCGCTTCGAGGCGATGGACCTCGAAATAATGCGAACCGCCATCCAGCTCGACGTTGTGGCCGGCCGCCGGCCGGCTGGCCGTGACATCGTCGTAGCCGTCGGCCTTGCCGGGCAGCAGGGCGCGGTAAAGGCCGGTGCTGTCCTGCACCGGCTGCCAGTCGCGCTCCTGCGCCAGCGCCGGCAGGCACAGGGCGAAGGCGAGCAGGGCGGCGGCAAGCCAGCCTCTGGTTGCTGCCCGCCTGCCGCGTTCCGCCATGACCAGTCTCTAGAGACTGCCGAAGGTGCCGCCGGTCTCGGCCAGCTTCTTCAGCAGCGGCGCCGGCTTCCAGAACGAATCGCCGGTCTGCTCGTGGTATTTGTTCAGCGCGTCGTAGATTTTCTTCACGCCAATCTGGTCGGCCCAGAACATCGGCCCGCCGCGATAGACAGGCCAGCCATAGCCGTTGACCCAGATCACGTCGATGTCGAGCGCGCGCTGCGCCATGCCTTCTTCCAGGATCTTGGCGCCCTCGTTGACCATCGGATAGAGGGTGCGCTCCAGGATTTCCTGGTCGGAAACCTCGCGCCGCGCGATGCCCAGCTTCTTCGAGGTCTCCTCGATGATCTTCTGCACTTCCGGGTCGGGGACCGGCGTGCGGTCGGGCAGGTTGTAGAGGAACCAG
The DNA here is from genome assembly GCA_037190765.1 of Alphaproteobacteria bacterium. GTDB lineage: Bacteria > Pseudomonadota > Alphaproteobacteria > Reyranellales > JAQSWP01 > JAQSWP01. The sequence continues at coordinate 53,731 of JBBCJW010000048.1, read as the reverse complement.
CCCTTGCCGGTCTTCTGGCCGAAGCGGCCCAGTTCGCAGATGGCGTCGGCGACGTAGCCGGAATAGCGCTGGTTGCGCTTGTCCTTCTCCTTGTTGCCCTGGCGGATGCGCCAGCTCACGTCGTTGCCCGCCAGGTCCGACATGGCGAAGGGGCCCATCGGGAAGCCGAAATCGTACAGCACCTTGTCGACCTGCTGCGGCGTGGCGCCTTCCTCGATCAGGTAGGAGGCCTGCACGCTGCGCTGGCGCAGCATGCGGTTGCCGACGAAGCCCTCGCAGACGCCGACCAGCACCGGCACCTTGCCGATCTTCTTCGACAGGTTCATGACGGTGGCGATCACGTCCTTGCCGGTCTTGGCCCCGCGCACGTTCTCCAACAGCTTCATGACGTTGGCCGGCGAGAAGAAATGCATGCCGATCACGTCCTGCGGCCGGCCGGTATAGGAGGCGATCTGGTTGACGTCGAGGCCGGAGGTGTTGGTGGCCAGGATGGCGCCCGGCTTGGCGATCTGGTCCAGCTTCTTGAACACCTGCTCCTTGATCTCCATGGTCTCGAACACCGCCTCGATGACGATGTCGGCGTCCTTCAGATCGTCATACGAGAGCGTCGGCTTGATCAGCGCCAGGCGCTTCTCGACGTCCTCCGGCTTCATGCCGCCGCGCTTGGCGGTGTTCTCGTAGTTGGTGCGGATGGTCTGCATGCCGCGGTCCAGTGCCGCCTGGTCGTTCTCCAGCACCGTGACGGGAATGCCGGCATTGGCGAAGTTCATGGCGATGCCGCCGCCCATGGTGCCCGCCCCGATGATGCCGGCGGTCTTGATCTCGCGCGTCGGCGTATCGGCCGGCACGTCCTTGACCTTGGCCGCCTCGCGCTCGGCGAAGAAATAGAAGCGTTGCGCTGCCGACTGCGACGAGACCAGCAGTTCCTGGAACAGCTCGCGCTCGCGCTTCATGCCCTGGTCGAAGGGCAGTTCGACGGCCGCCTTCACGCATTTGATGATGTGGAAGGGGGCCAGGAAGCCGCGCGACTTGCGGGCGATGGATTTTTCGGTGTCCTCGAACAGGGTGGGGCTGTCGAGCCTGACCGTCAGGTCGCGGATCTTCTTCAGCGGCGCCTTCTCCGCCGCCAGCTTGCGGGCGTATTTCACCGCCCCGGCGAGCAGGTCGCCCTCGACGATCTCGTCGACGATGCCCAGCGCCTTGGCCTTGGCGGCCGGGATATGGGCGCCGGACAGGATGGCGTCGAGCGCGGCCTTGGCGCCGATCAGGCGCGGCAGGCGCTGGGTGCCGCCCGCACCGGGCAGCAGGCCCAGATGCACCTCCGGCAGGCCGACCCGGCCGTTGGGCGCGATCACCCGGTAATGGGCGCCGAAGGCGGTCTCCAGCCCGCCGCCGAGCGCGGTGCCGTGCAGGGCTGCCACCACCGGCTTGGGCGCGTTCTCCATCGTGGCGATGACGGTGTTGAGATCGGGGCCGGAGGGCGGCTTGCCGAACTCGCGGATGTCGGCGCCGGCGAGGAAGGTGCGGCCGCCGCCGATCAGCACGATCGCCTTGACGGCGGGATCGGCCACGAACTTGTCGACGCCGTCCTTGATGCCGGCGCGCACCGCGTTGCGCAGGGCGTTCACCGGCGGGTTGTTGACGGTGATAATGCCGACGTCACCGTCGGTAGAGAAAAGAACGGCGTCGTCCGACATGGGCGTTTCCTCTCAGGTTATCTCTGTTCTTGATTCGTCATCGCCCGGCTCGACCGGGCGACCCATGGGTGCCCCGGTCAAGCCGGGGCATGACGGAGTGATTGTTTACTCGGCGGCGGTGGCGGTCGGCAGCGTGTAGTCCTTGAAGTCCTCGCGCAGCTTGGTCTTCAGCAGCTTGCCGGTGGCGGTGTGGGGGAGCTGGTCGACGAACACCACGTCGTCGGGCATCCACCACTTGGCGATCTTGCCGTCGAAATACTGCAGCACCTGCTCGCGCGTCAGCTCCGCGCCTTCCTTTCGCACGATGATCAGCAGCGGCCGCTCGTCCCACTTGGGATGGGCGATGCCGATGACCGCCGCTTCCTGCACGCCGGGCATGCCGACCGCCAGGTTCTCCAGGTCGATCGAACTGATCCATTCGCCGCCCGACTTGATGACGTCCTTGGAGCGGTCGGTGATGACCATGTAGCCGTCGGGATCGAGCTTGCAGACGTCGCCAGTATGGAACCAGCCGTCATTGGTGAAGGCGGCACTGCCTTCGCCGCGGAAATAGCCGCCGGCGATCCAGGGGCCGCGCACTAGCAGGTTGCCGAAGGCGACGCCGTCCTTGGGCAGGTCGCGCCCGCCGTCGTCGACGATCTTCATCTCGACGCCGTAGACCGGGCGGCCCTGCTTGGCCTGCAGGTCGTACTGCTTGTCCTTGGGCAACTGGTGCTCGCCGCGCTTGAAGTGGCTGATGGTGCCCAGCGGGCTCATCTCGGTCATGCCCCAGCCATGCATGACGAACACGCCGTGGTCCTTGTCGAACTTCTCGATCATGGCGCGCGGCACGGCCGAACCGCCGATCAGCGTCTTCTTCAGCTTCTCCAGCTTCTTGCCGTTGGCGTCGCAATAGCGCAGCAGCTCCAGCCACACCGTCGGCACGCCGGCACTGATGGTCACGCCCTCGCTCTCGAACAACTCGTGGATGGACGCGCCGTCCATCTTGGCGCCGGGGAAGACCAGGCCGGCGCCGGCCATCGGCGCGGCATAGGGGATGCCCCAGGCATTGGCATGGAACATCGGCACCACCGGCAGGATCTTGTCGTCGGCGCTGAAGCCCAGCGCGCCGGCCATGTTGATGGCGTAGGAATGCAGGATGGTCGAGCGATGGGCGTAGAGCACGCCCTTGGGATTGCCCGTGGTGCCCGAGGTGTAGCACAGCGAGGAGGCGGTGTTCTCGTCGAACAGCGGCCACTCGAAGCCGTCGTCCTGCGCCCCGACCAGTTCCTCGTAGCACAGCAGGCCGGGCAGCTTGCTGTCGGCCGGCATGTGGGCGCGGTCGGTCATGACCACGATGTTTTTGACCGGCTTCAGGTGTTCCTTCAGCGCCTCCAGGATCGGCACCAGGTTGAGGTCGACGAAGATGATCCGGTCTTCGGCGTGGTTGACGATATAGGCGATCTGCTCGGGGAACAGCCGGGGGTTGATGGTGTGGCAGATGGCGCCCGAGCCAGAGACCGCGAAGTAGATCTCGAAATGCCGGTAGCCGTTCCACGCCAGGGTGGCGACGCGGTCGCCCATCTCGACGCCCAGCGCCTTCAGCGCCCGGGCCAGCTTGCGGGCGCGCACGGCGGCATCGGCGTAGGTGTAGCGGTGGATCGGGCCCTCGATGGTCCGGGAAACGATCTCGGTCGTGTCGTGGTACTCGGCGGCGTATTCGATGAGCTGCGAAATCAGCAGCGGACGGTCCATCATCAGGCCACGCATCGGTGCTCCTCCCTGACGCAAAAACGGTGATTGGCCGCCAATCTAGCCAGCGGGGCGGCATCCCGCAATGCGGGAGGATGTGGCGGAATGGCCCGTTCGACCGGTGGCGGAACGGGCGGCCCGCCCGTTCCCGGGGCCGGTGGACAAACCCGCACGCCGTCGATTGCCTGGACTGGTTTCAGCCGCTACAGGAAGGGGCAAACCGGGAGGGACCATGGCTTCGCCGCTGATCAACGAACGCGACCTGGAATTCGTGCTGTTCGACATTCTGCAGGTCGAAAACCTGACGGCGCTGAAGCGCTTTTCCGATCACTCGGCCGAAACCATGCGGGCGGCGATCCGCACCGCGCACGAGCTGGCGCTGGAGAAGTTCCACCCGCACAACGCCAAGGCCGACCGCAACGAGCCCACCTTCGACGGCGAGAAGGTCAGCATGATCCCCGAGGTGGCGGAGGCGCTGGCGGCCTATCGCGAGGCCGGGCTGATGGCGGCTCACAAGGATTACGAGCTGGGCGGCATGCAGCTGCCCTGGACCGTGGCGCAGGCCTGTTCGGCCATCTTCCAGAGCGCCAATGTCAGCACCGCCGGCTATCCGTTCCTGACGGTGGGCGCGGCGAACCTGCTGGAAGCCTTCGGCTCGCAGGAGCAGAAGGAGCTCTACATGCGGCCGATGTTCGCCGGCCGCTTCTTCGGCACCATGTGCCTCAGCGAGCCGCAGGCCGGCTCGTCGCTGGCCGATATCCGCACCCGGGCGGAAAAGCAGCAGGACGGCTCCTACCGGCTGTTCGGTAGCAAGATGTGGATTTCCGCCGGCGAGCACGAGCTGACCGACAACATCGTGCATCTGGTGCTGGCCAAGATCGCCGGCGGCCCGCCGGGCGTGAAGGGCATCTCGCTGTTCATCGTGCCCAAGGTGCTGGTCAATGCCGACGGCTCGCTAGGGGCGCGCAACGATGTGCGGCTGGTCGGACTGAATCACAAGATGGGCTATCGCGGCACCACCAACACCGCCCTGAATTTCGGCGAAAAGGGCGGGGCGGTCGCCTATCTGGTGGGTCAGGAGCATCGCGGCCTGGAATACATGTTCCACATGATGAACGAAGCCCGCATCGGCGTCGGCAGCGGCGCCGTCATGCTGGCCTATGCCGCCTATCTCTACTCGCTGGGCTACGCAAGGCAGCGGCCGCAGGGCCGGCTGCCCGATTCCAAGGACCCGACCCAGAAGATGGTGCCGATCATCGAGCATGCCGACGTCAAGCGCATGCTGCTGCATCAGAAATGGGTGTCGGAAGGCGGCCTGCACCTGGTGCTGTTCGCCGCCAGGCTGGTCGACCTGCAGCACGAGGCGGAGACGGAGGCGGAGCGCAAACGCTGCACCCTGCTGCTCGACGTGCTGACGCCGGTGGTCAAGGGCTGGATGAGCGAGGTGTGCCTGAAGTCGAACGAACACGCCATCCAGGTGCTGGGCGGCTATGGCTACACCCGGGAATACCCGGTCGAGCAGTACTATCGCGATCAGCGCCTGAACCCGATCCACGAGGGCACCGACGGCATCCAGGCCATGGACCTGCTGGGCCGCAAGGTTTCCATGCAGGGCGGCGCCGCTTTCCGCCTGCTGATGGAGGAAATCCGCACCACAATCGCCGCGACCGCAAAGGATGCGCGCCTGGCGGAGCATGCGCAGGCGCTGGAGCAGGCGCTGAAAACCATCAAGGCGACGACGGCGACGCTGCTGCAGGCGGCCGGCGGCGGCAGGGTCAATCTGGCGCTGGCCAATGCCGCCTATTACCTGGACATGGTCGGGCTGGCGGTGATGGGCTGGATCTGGCTGCAGCAGGCGCAGGTGGCGCTGGCCAGGACGGCGGCGGACGAGGAGGAGAAGACGTTTCTGGCCGGCAAGCTGCACACCTGCCGTTATTTCTTCCGCTACGAGGTCACGCGCATCGCGCATCTGGCGCCGCTGCTGGCCAGTCTCGACGACACCACGCTGGAAATGCAGTCCGCCCTGTTCGGCTAGAGCAAATCAGGGTTTGACGGAATTGCAAAGCGATTCCGTCAAACCCTGATTTGCTCTACACATTGAAAAATAGAGCGGATTCACATGCTTTGATGGAAGCGGAAACGCTTCCATCAAAGCATGATCCGCTCTAGTTCGGTTTCGCGCCGCGGTGCGAGGCGAACGCCCTTGAGGCCGGGCACGCTCTGGCGCAGTCTGTCGGGGAAACGAACAACCGGGAGACGCCAGACGTGAGCATGTTCGATTTGAGCGGCAAGGTTGCCGTGATCACCGGCTCCAGCAAGGGCATCGGCAAATCGATCGCCACCGAGATGGCGCGCCAGGGCGCTTCGGTGGTGATCTCCAGCCGCAAGGCGCCGGCCTGCGAGGAGGTCGCGGCCGAGATCAACCGGATGGGCCGCGGCAAGGCGATCTCAGTGCCGGCCAACATCTCCGACAAGGCGCAGCTGGAGAAGCTGGTGGCCGAAACCCGCAAGCAGCTCGGGCCGATCGACATCCTGGTCTGCAACGCCGCCTCGAACCCCTATTACGGGCCGACCGAGGACATGCCGGACGAGGCCTTCGACAAGATCATGCGCAACAACATCCTCAGCAACATCTGGCTGATCAAGATGGTGCTGCCGGACATGCGGGCGAAGAAGGACGGCTCCATCGTCATCATCTCCTCGATCGGCGGGTTGCGCGGCACGCCGATCATCGGCGCCTACGGCATCTCCAAGGCGGCAGACATGGCGCTGACGCGCAACCTGGCGCTGGAGCTGGGCGGCGACAATATCCGCGTCAACACCATCGCGCCCGGCCTGATCAAGACCGACTTCGCCCGCGCGCTGTGGGAGGACGAGCAGAACCTGGCCAAGCGGCTGGAGCGGCAGCCTTTGAAGCGGCTGGGCGAGCCCGACGACATCGGCGGCATCGCCGTGATGCTGGCCGCCAAGGCGGGCCGCTTCATGACCGGGCAGGTGATCGTCGCCGATGGCGGCGTGCTGGTGGCTTGAGGGAGGATGCCATGACCGTCACCATCGAAAAGGACGGCCCGGTCTGGACGGTGATCCTGAGCCGGCCCGAGGCGCGCAATGCGGTCAATCCGGAAACGGCCAGCGAGCTGGCGCGCGCCTTCCGCCAGTTCGACGCCGACGAGGAGGCCAAGGTCGGCGTGTTCTACGGCGATCACGGCACGTTCTGCGCCGGCTACGACCTGAAGGTGGTCGGCAGCGGCCAGACCCATCGCGTCGAGCGGCCGATGGGCGAGGGGCCGATGGGGCCGTCGCGGTTCTTCCTTGAAAAGCCGGTCATTGCCGCGGTCGCGGGCTATGCGGTGGCCGGCGGCCTCGAACTGGCGCTGTGGTGCGACATGCGCGTGGCGGAGGAGGACGCCATTTTCGGCGTCTACTGCCGGCGCTGGGGCGTGCCGCTGATCGACGGCGGCACGGTGCGCTTGCCGCGCATCGTGGGCCAGAGCCGGGCGCTGGACATGATCCTGACCGGCCGGCCGGTGGACGCCAAGGAGGCGCTGGGCTGGGGCCTGGCCGACCGGGTGGTGCCCAGGGGCAAGTCGCGCGAAGAGGCCGAGAAGCTGGCGCGCGAGATCGCCCGTTTCCCGCAGCTCTGCATGCGCACGGATCGCCGCTCGGCCTATCTGGGTTTCGATTATACGCTGGAGGAAGCCCTGATCCACGAGGGGCGGGAAGGCGACAAGGTATTGATGGCCGAATCGGTGGCCGGCGCGGCGCGCTTTGCCGCCGGCAAGGGCCGCGGCGGCAAGTTCGACGACATCTAGAGGAGTGCGGCGCATGACGGACGGCATCGAGGTGAAGCGGGAACAAGGCGATACCAAGGGCCGTTATGTGGCCGTGATCGACGGTCACGAGGCGGAGATGACCTTCACCCGCGCCGGCGACAGCCTGATCATCATCGACCACACCGGCGTGCCGGAGGCTTTGCGCGGGCGCAAGGTCGGCCAGGCGCTGGTGCAGAAGGCGGTTGAGGACGCGCGGGCCGAAGGCAAGCAGATCCTGCCGCTGTGCCCCTTCGCCAAGGCGCAGATCGCCCGCAATGCGCAGTGGCAGGACGTGTTGCAGAAGTAGAGCGTAGGAGGCGCCCATGGCCGGTTTCACCATCGAGCGCGAGGAAGACGCCAGCGGCGGCCGCTACGTCATCCGCGACGCGGCCGGCGAGTCGGAGATGACCTACTCGCTGGCCGGCGGCACCATGGTGGTCGGCCACACCTACGTGCCGCCCCGCCTGCGCGGCAAGGGCCTGGCCGAGGCGCTGGTCAAGCGCGGCATCGAGGATGCGCGGGCGGAAGGGCGCAGGATCATGCCGCTGTGCTCCTATGTCAGGACCGAGTTCCGGCGCCACCCGGAATGGAGCGACCTGCTGGCCGGCTGATCAGGCGGTCAACCCGCCATCGGCGACGAATTCGGCGCCGGTGATCAGCGAGGAATCGTCGGAGATCAGGAAGAGGCACAGCGCGCCGATCTCCTCAGGCCGGCCCAGCCGGCCGATCGGATGCATCTTCTCCATCTGCGCCCGCGTCGCCGCCGGATCGGCGCTGCGCTCGATGCGCGGCGCCACCATCGGCGTCTCGATCCAGCCCGGATGCACCGAGTTGCAGCGGATGTTGTAGCGCATGGCGGCGCAGTGCATGGCCACCGACTTGGTCAGCAGCCGCACCGAGCCCTTGCTGGCGCAATAGGCGGGGGCGCCGTTCATGCCGCGCAGGCCCAGCACCGAGGAGATGTTGACCAGCGCGCCGCCGCCGCTCTCCTTCATCGCCAGCACCCCGTGCTTGCAGCCCAGGAAGGTGCCGGTGGCGTTGACCGCGTTGACGAAGCGGAACTCCTCCAGCGTGCAGTCCTCGATCGAGGCGACGCGGCCGACGCCGGCGCTGTTGATCACCCCGTCCAGCCTGCCGAAGCGCTGCACCGCCTCGGCAACGACGGCGATCCACTCTGCCTCCTTGGTCACGTCGTGGCGCACGAACAGCACGCGCTCGCCCAGTTCGCGCATGATCGCCGCGCCGGCTTCCTCGTTCAGGTCGGTCAGCACCAGATTGGCGCCGCGATCGTGGGCGATGCGGGCAGCGGCGGCGCCGATGCCGGACACGCCGCCGGTGACGATGACGGTCTTATTTGTTAAAGCGGCCAAAATCGAACCTCTTGGCAACGCCGGCCGTGGCACCGCCGTCGACGACGATCTCGCTGCCGGTCATGAACTTGGAGCGGTCGGAAGCCAGGAACAGCACTGCCTCGGCGATGTCGCGCGGCTCGCCCATGCGGTTCATCGGGTGCATGCTGCCGATCAGCGCCTGGGCGGTCTCCTTGCCCATGTGCCGGTAGAGCGGCTCCAGGATCGGCGTGTCGATGCCGCCGGGATGCACGGAATTGACGCGGATGTCGTAGCCTTTTTCCGCGCATTCCATGGCGATGGCCTTGCTCATCAGCCGCACGGCTCCCTTGCTGGCGGTGTAGGCGCAGGGGCCGGCCGAGCCGAGGATGCCGGCGATCGAGCTGATGTTGACGATCGAGCCGCGGCTCTTCTGCTTGCCTGGGCCGGTGCGCTTCATGGCGGCGATGGCGTATTTGCAGCCGAGAAAGACGCCCTCGACGTTGACGGCATTGACCTGGTCCCAAGCCTCGACGGTGGTATTCTCGATATTGCCGCGGCCGCCGACGCCGGCATTGTTGACCAGCACGTCGAGCCGGCCGCAGCGCTTGAGGATTTCGTCGGTGACCGACTGCCATTCCCGTTCGCTGGCGACGTCGAGATGCAGGTAGAAGCTGCCATTGCCCAAGGTCGGCGCCAGGGCCTCGCCCTGGCTGTCCTGGATGTCGCCGACGACGACGGTGGCGCCGGCTTCGGCCAGCGCCCGGCAGGTCTCGGCGCCGATGCCGGAAGCGCCGCCGGTGACCAGCGCGACGTGGCTCGAAAGATCGCCCATCTCGCCCTCACATCGCCGTGCAGCCGCCATCGACCACCATCTCGGCGCCGGTGACGAACTTCGATTCTTCGGACGCCAGGTACAGGATCATGTAGCCGATGTCGGCGGGTTCGCCGATGCGGCCGATCGGCACCATGCGCAACAACCGCTTGCGCGCCTTCTCGGGATCGCCGGCGGCCGCCAGCGGCGCCTCGACCATCGGCGTCGAGATGAAGGCCGGGTGCACGGAGTTGCAGCGGATGTTGTAGCCGGCCCGCGCGCAGTGCAGCGCCACCGACTTGGTCATCAGCCGCACCGCCCCCTTGCTGGCGCTGTAGGCGCACATCTGGTAGCCGCTGACCAGGCCGGCGACGGAAGAGATGTTGACCAGGGAGGAGGCCTCGCCGTGCTTCTTCATCGCCGCGATGCCGTACTTGCAGCCCAGGAATGTGCCTTCGACATTGATCGCCATCATCTTGCGGAAATCGGCCAGCGAGGTGTCCTCGATCGTGCCTTCGGTGCCGATGCCGGCCGAATTGACCACGACATGCAGCTTGCCGAATTTCCGTTCCGCCTCGGCGACGACCTGCTGCCAGCGCTCCTCGCTGGTGACGTCGTGCTCCAGGAACAGCGTGTCGCCGCCGATCTCCCGCGCCGCCGCCGGTCCCTTGTCCTTCTGGATGTCGGTGATGACGATCTTCGCGCCCTCGGCCGCCATCAGCTTCGCCGTCGCCAGGCCCAGCCCCGATGCGCCGCCGGTGATCAGCGCCACTTTTCCCGCTACGCGCCCCATGCCGCTCCCTCGCGATTCCATTCGTTGGCGCAGTTTAGCAATGCCGCTCCGGCGCGCGCAAAAAAAGAAGCCCGGGCGAACCCGGGCTTCGATTTCGCTTGGCGAATTCGCGTCGCGAAGCGATCAGAAGGTCAGGCCGTCCTGCACCATGACCCAGCGGCCGCGCAGCACCTGCTGCACCGAAGTGATGGTGGTCGCAAGGTGGTTGGTCTTTGAGAACTTGGTCGGCGGCGAGCCGAAGATGTCGCGGAACTCGTTGCCCGATTCCATGGCGTCGAGGAACTTCTGCCCGGTCAGGTCCTTGCCCGCCAGCCTCACATAGTGGGCGAAGGTCATGACCGTGTTGTAGCCGACGATCGCCTGGGTGTTGGGCTCGGTATTGAAGGCTTTCTTGTAGTTGGTCAGCCACTCCTTGACCTTGCCCTGGGCGGTGTCCTCATAAGGCACCTCGAAGGCGCCCGCGGCGTAGAGGCCTTCCACGGCTTCCTTGCCCAGCGCCGGCACTTCCAGCACGTTGGTCGGCAGGGCGCCGAGGAAGATGACGTTCCAGCCGATCTTCCTGGCTTCCGCCATGGCGCCGATGGTCTCGCGGATCACCGTGCCCAGCACCACCAGGTCGCAGTTGTCCGACTTCATCTTGGCGATCTGCGAACTGAACTCGGAGGCGCCGCGCTTGTAGGTGGTGATCGAGGTCGGCTTCATCTGCATGGCGTCGAGCTGCTGCGTGAAACCGTCGAGCACGTTTTTGCCGTACTCGTCGTCCTGGTACAGGATGCAGGGCGCCTTGAAGTTGCGCGAGGTGATCATGTATTTGAGCGCCGCCCGCGTGCTTTCGATGTAAGGCAGCAGGTTGTTGAATTTCAGCCGTTCCTGCGGGTTTTTCGGATCCATCTTGAAGGTGAACTCCGCCGCGGTCAGCGGGAAGAGCTGCGGCACGCCGGCCTCCAGCACGATGTCCTGCGCCGCCAGCACGGTGGGCGAACCCATCGAACCGACATTGGCGAAGATCCTGTCGCGCTCGATCATCTTCTGCGTCGCCAGCACGGCGCGCTTGGGATCGTAGCCGCTGTCCTCCAGGATCAGCCTGAGCTTGCGGCCATGGATGCCGCCGGCGGCGTTGATCTCGTCGACCGCCATCTTCATGCCGTTGGCGACGGGCACGCCCCAGACCTTGATCGGACCGGACAGGTCCTGATGCGTGCCGATCACGATTTCATTGGCGGAGATGCCCTGGTTGGTCACCTTGACCTGCTGGGCAAGGGCCGGCGTCGCCAGCAGGCCGAACGCGGCCCCCAGCAACGCTACGCGCAATGTCGTAGCCTTCATCTGTTTCCTCCTGTTCGTCGCCCCGTCTTTCTCGCGAGGCGGTTCTTTACCAGTCGCTTCTTTTGTCCCGTGAAACGGCGACCGTCGCTTCACAGTGTATGTCAGGCCGCCCCCTCGGCCTAGAGCGGATCACGATTGGATGGAAGCGCAAGCGCTTCCATCCAATCGTGTGAATCCGCCCTATTCCTTAACGTCTAGAGCAAATTCACATGTTCTGACGGGATCGCTCGCGATTCCGTCAGAACATGATTTGCTCTAGGGGCTGGCTGGCGGGCTATGCTGCGCCGCGATACATGTCGTCGATCAGATCCTTGTATTTCTGGTTCACGAAGGAGCGCTTGAGCTTCATGGTCGGCGTCAGCTCCTCGTCCTCGGCCGTAAGCTGGGTCTCTATCAGGCGGAATTTCTTGATGGTTTCGACCCGGGCGAAGTTCTCGTTGATCTTCTCGATCTCGGCCCAGATCAGGTCCTGCACCTCCTTGGCGCGGCACAGGCTGGCGTAGTTGGTGAAGGGGATGTTCTTGTCCTGGGCGTATTTCATGACGTTGTCCTCGTCGATCATGATGAGGCAGGTCAGGAACTTGCGCTGGTCGCCGATCACCACCGCATCGCTGATATAGGGCGAGAACTTGAGCTGGTTCTCGATCTCCGACGGCGTGACGTTCTTGCCGCCGGCGGTGATGATGATGTCCTTCATCCGGTCGGTGATCTTCACGAAGCCCTGGTTGTCGATCAGGCCGACGTCGCCGGTATGCAGCCAGCCCTCGGCGTCGACCGTCTCGCGCGTCTTCTCGGGCTGGTTCAGGTAGCCCATGAACACGAACTCGCCGCGGATCAGAATTTCGCCCTGGCTGGAAATCTTCACCTCGCCGTAGGGCACCGGCTTGCCGACGGTGCCCAGCTTGATGTGCTCGGCCGGCATGTAGGTGGCCAAGCCGCAATTCTCGGTCTGGCCGTAGACCTCGTACATGCCCACGCCCAGCGCCAGATACCAGCGGATCAGGTCGGGCGAGATCGGCGCGGCGCCGGTGAACAGCCAGCGGCAGCGGTCGATGCCGATGATCTTGCGCACGTTGCGCAGCACCAGCCAGTAGGCGGCCTGGAAGGCGGCCTTCTCCCACAGCGACGGCGTGCGGCCGGCAAGGCGGGCGTCGGCCATGCGATAGCCGGCGGCGATCGCCCTGCCATAGGCCCATTGCTCCAGCGGCGTGGCGTCCTTCAGCGCGATCATCACGCCGGAATAGAACTTCTCCCACACCCGCGGCACGGCGCCGAACAGGGTCGGCTGCACCTCGCGGATGTTCTCCGGCACCGTTTCCGGGCTTTCGGCGAAGTTCATCGTGCAGCCGGTGGCGATCGAGTAGTAGCAGCCGGCCACCCGTTCGGCGACATGGCACATGGGCAGGAAGGAGAGGCGTTCGTCGCCCTCCATCCAGCTCAGCGACGACAGGTCCATGCAGTGCCGCATCTGGGTGCAGACGTTGTGGTGGCTGTGCATAGCGCCCTTGGGCGGACCGGTGGTGCCGGAGGTGTAGACCAGCACCGCCAGGTCCTGCGGCCCGCGCGCATTGAGGCGCTCGTCGAACAGCGCGTCCTTGCCTTGGTCGAACTCGCGGCCCAGCTTCAGGAAATCGTCCAGCGACATCACCATCGGGTCACTGAAATCGCTCAGGCCCTCCATGTCGAAGACCACGACCTGCTTCAGGGTCGGGCAGCGGTCGCGCACCTCCAGCACCTTGTCGAGCTGCTCGTCGTCCTCGACGAAGATCACGGTGGTGCGCGAGTCGTTGACCAGGTACTCGACCTGCTTGGCCGAGTCGGTGGGATAGATGCCCGAGGACACGCCGCCGGCGCACAGGATGCCCATGTCGGCGTAGTTCCACTCCGGCACCGTATTGGACAGCACCGAGGCCACGTCGCCGGGCTGGAAGCCGGTCGACACCAGCGCCATCGTCACCTCGCGCGCCCGCGCCGCCCAGTCGTTCCAGGTGATGGTGCGCCAGATGCCGAGATGCTTCTCGCGCATCGCCGCCTTGTCGCCGCGGGTCCGCGCCGAAAGCAGGAACGATTTCGGCAGCGTCTCCGCCACTGTCAGTGTCGCCGGTTTTGCCATGCTTGCCTCCCACGCCGAGAGCGGATCATGGTTTGATGGCAACGGCACGCTGCCATCAAACCATGTGAATCCGCTCTCTCCTTCAATATCCAGAGCAAACCCTGATTTGCTCTAGCCATCGGCGCAGCGAATGCGCCGGGGACAGTTACTCCAGTCGAATGCTCAACGCGCCACCACTCAACGCGACCTCGGGGCCGGAGCCGGACGTCCGTCCGGTCAGCGCCACGTCTTCTTGCGCTTCCAGCGGCGCTCGCCGCGGGCGCTTTCTTCCTTGGCGCCGAGGTAGAATTCCTGGATGTCCTTGCTGTTCATCAGCCGTTCGCAGGTGTCGTCCATGACGACGCGGCCGACTTCCAGAACGTAGCCGTATTTCGCGGTCTCCAGCGCCATCTTGGCGTTCTGCTCCACCAGCAGGATCGAGGTGCCCGATTCCTGGTTGATGCGGCGGATGATGGCGAAAATCTCCTTCACCAGCAGCGGCGACAGGCCCAGCGAGGGCTCGTCCAGCAGCAGCACCTTGGGCCGGTTCATCAGCGCCCGGCTGATGGCCAGCATCTGCTGCTCGCCGCCGGAAAGCTGGCCCGCCGGCTGCGCCGTGCGCTCCTTCAGGCGCGGGAAGTAGGCGTAGACCCGCTCCAGATCGTCGCTGACGCCGGCGCGGTCGCGGCGCAGGAAGGCGCCCATCATCAGATTCTCGCGCACGGTCAGGAACGGGAAGACCTCGCGGCCCTCCGGCACGTGGCTGATGCCCATGCGCACGATGCGGTCGGGGTCCATGCGCTGGATCGGCCGGCCTTCGAACTCGACCGTGCCCTTCTGCGGGTCGAGCACGCCGGAAATGGTCTTCAGGATGGTGGTCTTGCCCGCGCCGTTGGCCCCCAGCACGGTGGCGATCGAGCCGGGATGCAGTTCCAGGCTGACGCCGCGGATGGCCATGATCGGGCCGTAGAAGCTTTCGATGTTGCTGACCTTCAGGATCGGTTGGCTCACGTCGCTCGCTCCTCAGCCGCCGAGATAGGCCGCGATCACGTCGGGATGGCTCTGCACTTCCGCCGGCGTGCCCATGGCCAGGACCTTGCCGTAGTTCAGCGCCAGCACCCGGTCGGACACGCGGTTCACCAGGGTCATGTCGTGCTCGACCATCAGCACGGTGATGCCCAGCTCGTTCTTGATGTCGGTGATCCAGAACGCCATGTCCTGGGTCTCCTCGACGTTGAGGCCGGAGGAGGGCTCGTCCAGCAGCAGCAGCTTGGGCTCTGTGCACAGCGCGCGCGCCACCTCGCAGACCTTGCGCACGCCATAGGGTAGGCCGGCGATCAGCATGTCGCGGTATTTCTGCAGATTGAGGAAATCGATGACCTCCTCGACGGCGCGGCGATGCGCCAGCTCCGCCCGGCGCACCGACGGCAGGAACAGGAGTTCGGCGACTACGTTCGTCGTCGTGTGGCAATGGCGGCCGACCAGCAGATTGGCCAGCACCGAGGCGTTCTCGAACAGCTCGATGTTCTGGAAGGTGCGGGCGATGCCCAGCGTGGCGATCTCGTGCGGCGGCACGCCGGTGATGTCGCGGCCCTCGAAGCTCAGCGTGCCGGAGGTCGGGTTGTAGAGCCGGCTGATCAGGTTGAAGATCGAGGTCTTGCCGGCGCCGTTGGGGCCGATGATGGTGAAGACCTCGCCCTTCTCGACCGAAAAGGTCACGCCGTCGACGGCGCGCAGGCCGCCGAACTGCAGCGAAATGTTGTCGACCTGGAACAGGCTCACCGGTTGCGCTCCGATTTCACGTAGGTCTTCTGGCGCTTGAAGGTCGCCTTCTTGTAGAGCGGGAAGAGCTGGAAGTAGAGCTTCACCTTCAGCCAGCGGCCGTAAAGCCCGTAGGGCTCGAAGACGATGAAGAAGATGATGATCAGGCCGTAGAGCGCGCCCTTCATGCCCGGGGCGCTGCCGACATTGCCGATGGCGTTGCCCATCGAGGAGGCGGTTTCCTGCGCCACGCCGAACAGCAGGGCGAGCGAGGTGACCAGCGTCGGCACGTCGTCCTTCAGCAGGGTCAGGAACGGGTCGATCATGACGATGAAGATGGCGCCCAGCACTGCGCCGTGCAGGCCGATGATGCCGCCGATGATGATCACCATGATGAACTCCAGCGACAGCAGGAGGGTGAACATCTCGGGGCTGATGAACGACATCTTGTGGGCGAACAGCACCCCGGCCAATCCGGTCAACGCGGCGGAGATGGTGAAGGACTTGACCTTGTAGAGCGCCAGGTTGACGCCCATGCTCTTGGCCGCCGTCTCGCTGTCGCGGATCGCCATGAAGGCGCGGCCGGTCGGCGAGCGCGCCAGGTTGAGCGCCAGCAGGATCGCCACCACCAGCGTCCCCAGGCACAGGAAGTAGAAGCTGGGTTCGTGGCGCGGCACAGCGAGGCCGAAGAAGTCGATGGCGCGCACCCGCATGCCCTCGTTGCCGTGGGTCACGCTTTCCCAGCGCGCCGCCACCTCCTCGACGATGAAGCCGAAGGCGATGGTGGCGATCACCAGATAGATGCCGGACAGGCGCAGGGCGGGGATGGCGACCAGCATGCCGACCAGGCCGGTGACGATGGCGGCGGCGGGGAAGTAGATGATGAACGGCACGCCGAGGCTCTGCAGGAAGCCTGCCGTATAGGCGCCGATCGCCAGGAAGGCGGCGTGGCCCAGCGACACTTGGCCGGTGAAGCCGGTAAGGACGGTGAGCGACACGCCGACCAGGGCGTAGATGAAGACGAAGACGAGCTGCGACACCAGATAGCCGCCCAACGCGAAGGGCGCGAGGATCAGCAATGCGGCAAGAACGCCGTAGGACCACCAATAGCCGCTGTGCTTGAGCAGGCGGATGTCCTGGTTGTAATCGGTCTTGAATATGAACCGCATGGCTCAGACCTTCTTCCGCATCGAGGTGCCGAACAGACCGCCCGGTCTGAACCAGAGCACCAGCAGCAGCACGATATAGGCCGCCACGTCCTTGAAGCCCTGCGGCAGGTAGAAGCCGGCCAGCGATTCGATGACGCCGATGATGATGCCGCCGACCAGGGCGCCCGGGATCGAGCCGAAGCCGCCCAGCACCGCGGCCGGGAAGGCCTTCAGGCCGATGAAGCCGACATTGGTGTGGATCAGCGTCGAGGGCGCCAGCAGGATGCCGGCGAAGCAGGCGACCGCCGCCGAGATCGCCCAGATCAGCGAGAACACGCGCTTGACCGGAATGCCCATGTAGTAGGCGGCCAGCATGTTCTGCGACGTCGCCTGCATGGCGATGCCCATGCGGGTGCGCGAGAAGAAGAAGTACAGCACGGCGCACAGCAGCACGGTGGCGACGATGATCGACACCTTGTCGTCGGCGATGACCAGGCCGCCGGTCATCCTGCCGTCGACCATGTCGCCGCCGATGCGGACCACGTTTTCGGTGACGCTGCGGCTGAACGGGGTGTCGATCTTCAGATCGTCCGTGCCCCAGATCATGCCCGCCACCGAGCGGGCGAAGAAGCCCAGCCCGATGGTCGCCATGACGATGGAGAACTGCGGGTAGCCGAGAATGGGGCGGACCACCACCCGCTCGATGCCGCTGCCCAGCAGCGCCATGCACAGCACGGCCAGGATGAACCCGACCCAGTAGTTCATCCCCATCAGGGTGATGAAGGTGAAGGCGAAGAAGCCGCCCAGCATCAGCAGTTCGCCTTGGGCGAAGTTGACGACTTCGGTGGCTTTGTAGATCAGCACGAAGCCGAGCGCGATCAGCCCGTAGACGCACCCGACAGCAATGCCGTTGACCAGCTGCTGCAGAAAATCGAACATTCGCTCCCGCCCCGTGATCACCGCCCCGGTCCGTTTGTGGACCATTGCTGTCGCTTTTCTCGCGGCGGTGACGTGGATGAACGAGACAGGGTTTACCCCTGTTATGTCAACTGAATTTCGTAACCTTCCCGGGAAGTTTCGCCTTGAGGAACGACTTTACGGAGCCGTTTCTCATCCGGTTTGACCGCTTCGAGGGGCTCCTATAATCAGCCTTGGCGAACCCCATCCTGGAAGAGGCATCCTCATGGATATCCTGCCGCGGCCGCCCAGCCCGTATTATACCGCCGACCACGATGCGTTCCGCGACCAGGTGCGCCGCTTCGTCGAGCGCGAGATCGCGCCCCATGTCGACCAGTGGGACGAGGCGGGCGAATTCCCGCGCGAACTCTACCGCAAGGCGGCGGCGCTGGGGCTGCTGCAGATGGGCTATCCGGAAGAGTATGGCGGCGTTCCCACCGACGGCTTCTATCGCATCATCGTCAGCGAGGAGCTGGCGCGCGCCGGCTGCGGCGGCGTCAATGCCAGCCTGATGAGCCACACCATCGGCGCGCCGCCGATCGCGGCCCTGGGGCCGGAGTGGATGAAGCGCGAGGTGCTGCCGCAGATCCTGTCGGGCGAGAAGATCAGCGCGCTGGCGATCACCGAACCCAGCGGCGGCTCCGACGTCGCCAACCTGAAGACCACGGCGCGGCGCGAGCGCGACCACTACGTCGTCAACGGCCAGAAGATGTTCATCACCTCCGGCGTGCGCGCCGACTACTACACGGTGGCGGTGCGCACCGGCGGGCCGGGGATGGGCGGCGTGTCGCTGCTGCTGATCGAGCGCGACCGGCCCGGTTTCTCCCGCACCAAGCTGCGCAAGATGGGCTGGTGGGCGTCCGATACCGCGCAGCTCTTCTTCGACGACGTCAAGGTGCCGGTCGACAACCTGATCGGCCCCGAGAACGCCGGTTTCAACGGCATCATGCGCAACTTCAATCCCGAGCGCATCATGCTGGCCGCCGGCGCCTACGGTTTCGCCAAGGTCTGCCTGGAGGAGGCCATCGAGTATGCCCGCCAGCGCGAGACCTTCGGCCGGCCGCTGATCAAGAACCAGGTGATCCGCCACAAGATCGTCGACATGGCGATGAAGGTGAATGCGGTGAAGGCGACCCTGGAGAACCTCGCCTGGCGGGTGGAGCAGGGCGAGCAGCCGGTGGCCGAAATCTGCATGCTGAAGAACCTGGCGACCACCTCGCTGGAGTGGGTCGCCAACGAGGCGATGCAGATCCTGGGCGGCGCGGGCTATCTTCGCGGCAGCAAGGTCGAGCGCATCTATCGCGAGACCAAGGTCATGTCGATCGGCGGCGGCTCGATCGAGATCATGAAGGACCTGGCCGCCAGGCAGATGGGGCTATGAGCAGCAAGGAACCGGAACGGAAGGCGTACGAGCAGGCGTTTTCCGACAGCATTCCGCAGAACAGAGCGCTGGGCATCGAGGTGGTCGAGGTGTCGCGCGGGCGCGGCACGCTGCGCCTGCCGTGGAAGGAGGAGCTGGTCGGCAATCCCGAAACCGGCGTCATCCATGGCGGCGCCATCACCACCATGCTGGACGCCTGCTGCGGCATGGCGGTCGCCACCATGCTGACCCGGCCGCAGCCTTTCGCCACCCTCGACCTGCGCATCGACTACGTGCGCCCCGCCACCAAGGGCGAGGCGGTGATCGCCGAAGCCGAATGCTACCGCATCACCAGCAACGTCGCCTTCACCCGGGCCGTGGCCCATCACGGCGACAGGTCGGACCCGATCGCCGCCGCCGCCGGCACCTTCATGCTGGCGACCAAGGGCAAAGCCCGGCACGACGAGCCGCTGATCAAGGACGATGGCAGGGGAGATGGCGCATGAGCGTGCTCGACATCGTCGCCGAGGCGCGCCGCACCGGCAATCTGGCCGCCCTGGCCGATTCCACCCCCTATACCAGGTTCATGAACATCGCGCCGGAGAACTCGACCGGCGAGCTGCTGACCCGCATGCGCTATCACCCGCAGCTCATCGGCAACACCATGCTGCCGGCCCTGCACGGCGGCACCATCGGCGCCCTGCTCGAGGCGGCGGCGATCTTCCAGGTGCTGTGGGAAATGGAGACGGTCGCCATTCCCAAGATCATCACCATCACGGTGGACTACCTGCGTTCGGGCCGCCCGGTCGATACCTTGGCGCGGGCGACGGTGACCAAGCAGGGCCGGCGCGTGGTCAACGTGGCGGTGGAGGCCTGGCAGGACGACCGCGCCCGCCCCATCGCCTCGGCCAACGCCCATTTCCTGATCAGCCCGCGCGATCGCGACGAATAACGCAAACGGCGCTGCGCCCGATGCAGGGCTGCCCTTCGGCGGTTCCGATTGACGGGATCGCGCCGCGCACAAGTTAATGAACGCCGCTTCACAAGATTGCCGAGGACAGGATGTCGGACAAGGCCGGAAACGGGGAGAAGATCGTGATCGAGTCGCTGGGCGACGGCGCCTCGCTGGCCGAATGCCTGTCGCCGCGCGAATATATCGACAGCGACCATCCGCGCGTGGTCGAGTTCGGCCGCGATACCGTCGCCGGCATCGCCGACCGCGTCGAGCAGGCGGTCACGCTCTACTATGCGGTGCGCGACCAGATCCGCTACGACCCCTACAACACGCCGCTGAAGCCGCATGCCTACAAGGCCAGCACCTGCCTGACGCAGGGCTTCGGCTACTGCGTCACCAAGGCGGCGCTGATGGCGGCGGCGGCGCGCGCCGTCGGCATTCCGACGCGGGTGGGATTCGCCGACGTGCGCAACCACATGACGACCAAGCGCCTGACCGAGTACATGGGCACCGACGTCTTCTACTACCACGGCTATACCGATCTGTGGCTGGACGGCAAATGGGTGAAGGCGACGCCGGCCTTCAACAAGGAGCTGACCGACAAGTTCCGGCTGAAGCCGCTGGAGTTCGACGGGCGGGAGGATTCGATCTACCACCCGTTCGACCTGCAGGGGCAGCGCCACATGGAATATCTGCGCTATCACGGCGCCTTCGTCGACGTGCCCTTCGACACCATCCGCGAAACCTTCGTCAAGGTCTATCCGGGCATGCCGTTCCTGCACGGCGAAGGCGACCAGCCGGTCGGCGATTTCGCCAAGGAAGCCGAAGCCGAGAATGCCGCCTGAGGGCGGCGCCGCCATGTCCCTCGGCAATCGCCGGCTGATCGTCCTGCTGGTGGCCCTGACCACCTTCGGGCCGCTGTCGATGAGCATCTATACGCCGGCGATGACCACCATCGGCCAGGCGCTGATGGCCAGCGACGAAGAGGTCAAGCTGACCTTGACCACCTTCCTGATCGGCTTCTCGGCCGGCCAGATCATCTACGGACCGCTGTCGGACCGCTACGGCCGCAAGCCGGTGCTGCTGGTGGGGGCGGCGGTCTACACGCTGATGGGGCTGGCCTGCGCCTTCGCGCCGTCGGTGGAGGAATTGATCGTCCTGCGCATTTTCCACGGCCTGGGCGTCTGCTCCGGTTCGGTGATCGCCCGCGCCATCGTGCGCGACACGTTCGGCCAGCAGGGCTCGGCGCGGGTGATGTCGTGGATCTCGCTGGGCATCAACATCGCCCCGGCGGTGGCGCCGGTCCTTGGCGGCCATCTGACGGCCTTGTTCGGCTGGCAGTCGGTGTTCTTCGTGCTGGCGGGGTTTGGCGGCACGGTGTTCCTGGCGGTGCTGTTCGGCCTGCGCGAAACCAATCCCTATCTGGGGCAGGGGGCGGGGATCTGGGGAACCATACGGCAGGCCGGGCCGATGCTGGCGCATCGCCAGTTCATGGGCTACGGGCTGGCGATCGGCGCCATGTTCGCGGCCATGTTCGCCTATACCGCCGGCGCGCCTTTTGTGCTGATCAACAAGCTGGGCCTCAGTCCGGCCGCCTTCGGCTACTGGATTCTGACATCGGTTGCCGGCTTCACCTTCGGCAGCCTGATCGCCACCAGGACGGTGACCCGCCTGCCGTTGCCGCTGTGCATCGTCATCGGGCTGGCGGTGGCGGTGATCGGCGGCGTCCTGATGCTGGTCCTGGCCCTGGCGGGCGAACTCAGCGTGATGGCGATCGTGTTGCCCTATTTCATCGTGGCGATCGGTTCGGGCATGGTGATGGCGCCGGCGATGGCGGGCTCGATCAACCAGTTTCCCCGCCAGGCCGGTACCGCCTCCTCGCTGATGGGCACGATGCAGATGGGCGGCGGCGCGCTGTCGACCGCCATCGTCACGGTCCTGACCGACGGCACGCAGATGCCGATGATCTGGACCCTGCTGGGATCGGCGGTCCTCGGCGTGGTGTCGACCCTGCTGCTGTTGCGGCCGCACCGGCATGAGCCGATGGCCTCCGCACCCGTCGAGGCCGCGCCGGGCGCGTCCTAACCAATCGTTTCCTTGAGCCACAGATCGATGCGCCGCCAGAATTGGTCGGCGCCGCGAAGATGCGCGAAATGGCCGGCTTCAGGGAGCCCGACATCGCCGGGGGTCAGGTGCCAGCGGGTCAGCTTTGCCTTGGGCATCCGCCTGACGTAGTCGTCGCAGGCTTCTTTCGGCGCCAGCCTCGCATCGTCGCTGAACGAGACCGAAAGCACCGGCAGCTCGACCGCGGCGATGGCTCCGTCCAGGTTGCGCTTTTCGCTGTCGGAGTAGCGGCCGGAAAAGCCCCAGCGCGCCCAGTCGAGCACCACCTGGCGCGCCAGCGGCAGGCCCCAGTTGAAGACGGCGCCGTCCAGCCAGCCATGCCGGCGCGCCCATAGCGAGAAGGCGGTGAACATATAGAGGCCGCGGAGCTGGCGCATGAGGAAGGGCGTGGCACGGAACCAGACGCTGGTCGTGGTCAGCAGCACCAGTGCCGCCACGGCGCCGGGATTCTGCCCGGCATAGACGCCACTCAACTGCCCGCCGATGGAATGGCCCATCAGCACCAGCTTGCGGCCGGGCCAGCTCCGCTGCACCCAGCCGACGGCGGCCGGCCAGTCCTCGTAGAGATGCTGGCTGACGCCGAAATCGATGCCGCGCCGGGGGATCGGCAGGCTCTCGCCGGTTCCCCGCAGGTCGAGCGTGGCAATGGGATAGCCCTGGCCGGCAAACCAGCGCGCCAGCCGCCGGTAGGCACGTGCCGGCGCGCCCATGGCGGCGAACACCAGGATGACCGGTTTGTCGGGATCGGGCGCCGGCGGCGAGAAATCGCGCAGCGCCAGCCGCCAGTGGCTGGGCGTGTCCAGCCACACCAGCCGGCCCTCGTCCTCGGCCGCAGCCGGGACGGGTGCTGTTTCGCTTGGCGGCACCAGGTCGGGGCGGGGGTTAGGTCTCGAGGATGGCGACGACGTCGCCCTCGTTGACCGTATCGCCCTCGCCGAAGCGGATTTCGGCGACCTTGCCGGCGGCGGTGGCGACGACGGGAATCTCCATCTTCATGGCCTCCAGGATCACGATCGGATCGTCCTCGGAGACGCTGGAACCCACCGGCGCGGCGATCTGCCAGACTTTCCCCGTAATCTCAGCCTTGATGTCGATACGCGCCATTTTTCTCCAACCCCTCAGCATTGATCGTCGACCCCGAAAGGCCGTATTGCTATGAACAGCTATTCATAATCTCGCAAGTGCAAGAAAGGAAGCGCAAGCAAATGGCTGGCTCGGAAATGGTCAAGGACAAAGTGGTGCTGGTGACGGGCGCGGGCCGGGGCATTGGCCGCGATATCGCCCTGCTGATGGCCGCCGAAGGCGCCAAGGTCGTGGTCAACGACCTGGGCGGTTCGGCCGACGGCGAGGGCGCCGGTAACGCCACCCCGGCGCAGGAGGTGGTCGACGAGATCAAGAAGGCCGGCGGCGCCGCCGTCGCCAACTACGATTCGGTCGCCGAACCGGCCGGCGCGGAGAAGATGATCAAGCAGGCGGTCGACGCCTTCGGTCGCATCGACTGCGTGGTGAACAACGCCGGCATCCTGCGCGACCGCATCTTCCACCGCATGAGCCACATGGACTGGAAGGCGGTGCTGGACGTGCACCTGAACGGCAGCTTCAACACCGCCCGCGCCGCCGCTAACTACTTCAAGGAGCAGAACAGCGGCAGCTTCGTGCACTTCACTTCGACTTCCGGCCTGATCGGCAATTTCGGCCAGGCGAACTACGCCGCCGCCAAGATGGGCATTGTCGGCCTGTCCAAGAGCATCGCGCTCGACATGCAGCGCTTCAACGTGCGCTCCAACTGCATCTCCCCCTTCGCCTGGAGCCGCCTGATCGGCACCATCCCCACCGAGACCGAGGCCGAGAAGGCCCGCGTCGAACGCATCAAGCAGATGACCACGGCCAAGATCGCGCCGATCTGCGTCTACTTGGCCAGCGACGAATCGAAGGAAGTCACCGGCCAGATCTTCGGCGTGCGGAAGAACGAAATCTTCCTGTTCAGCCAGCCGCGCGTGCTGCGTTCGGTGCATGCCGGCGACGAGGGCTGGACGCCGCGCAGCGTTGCCGACGTGGCAATGCCGGCGATGAAGAGTTCGTTCTACAAGCTCGACCGGTCCGGCGACATTTTCTCCTGGGATCCGATCTGAACGGCTCGTTGGGAAGAAAGCACAACGGGGAAGGGGCAACTCTTCCTCGTTTTTTCTCGCGTCGAAACAATGAACTTAGTCAAATAGTTAAGATCGATTTTTCGGGTGGAGTAGTCTGATATCAGAATATTAACATAAGATATTGATATTATTATATTATTCGATGTCGATCATCTTCCGGGATGAACCCGGATAGCTGCAGCCCCGGACGGACTGACGGCAATTTTTTCATCTTCCAGCGGTCCTGTTCCGATGAGGAACGGCCGAGAATGGCGAAACATGGCAAGATTCTGTCAATAATATGGCTGAGACGGTCTGTCGCACTTTATTGACAGAACTGTCACTTTTTCATCATTTAAGTTTCTTTTTAAAACCTAACAAATCTGAATAATCCCAAAGAACTATCTCTTGGATCTGGAGTGCGGGCCGCTGCGCCGCCAAGCGGAAAAAGCCCGATGAATACTGGCTTTTGTGCATCAAAATTCACCACAACTGAAGTCAATAGTTGTTGTACTGGCCCTATCCGAAGGTCTATCCAAAGCCCGCCCAGAGATACTCTATACTTTTGAATTACGGGTTTTTCCTCCGGGCATCGTGACGGCTCGCACGCATTGGCAATCGCGACTGCCGTCAATACCGCAGGATGGACCAAAATGGTGTTTCAGTCGCGTGTCGTGCGGGTCAAGCCCGCCGCAAGAAATTCGACCACCGCCTCCTTCGCCACGGCGGTCGGGCAGGGCAGATCGATCGCGGTAACCGGAGGGGCCGGATTTCTCGGCTCCCATCTGTGCCAGACTCTGATCGGCCAGGGCCATCGCGTCGTCGCCATAGACAATTTCCACACCGGCCGGCGCGCCAATGTCGAACCGCTGTTCGACAGCGGCCGCTTCGCCCTGGTCGATCACGACGTCACCCTGCCGCTGCCGGCGGGGCTGCCGCGCTTCGACGAGATCTACAATCTCGCCTGCCCGGCCTCGCCGGTGCATTACCAGGCCGATCCGGTGCGCACGGCGCTGATCTGCTCGACCGGCACCTACAACGTGCTGGAGCGCGCCGCCAAGGATGGCGCCCGCTTCTTCCATGCCTCGACGTCAGAAGTCTACGGCGATCCTGAAATCCATCCGCAGCCGGAAACCTATCACGGCAATGTCAATCCGGTCGGGCCGCGCTCCTGCTACGACGAGGGCAAGCGTTTCGCCGAAACGCTGATCACCGACTATGCCCGGCGCGCCGGCCTGACCGCGCGCATCGTGCGCATATTCAACACCTACGGGCCGCGCATGCAGCCCGACGACGGCCGCGTCGTGTCCAATTTCGTCATCCAGGCGCTGCGCGGCGAGGACATCACCGTCTACGGCGACGGCAGCCAGACGCGCTCCTTCTGCTACGTCGACGATCTGATCGACGGCTTCCTTCGCCTGATGGCGGCGGGAGACGAGGTCAAGGGGCCGGTCAATATCGGCAACCCGGCCGAGATCACCGTCGGCGAGCTCGCCAAGCTGGTGGTGGCGATGACCGGTTCGCGCTCGCGCATCGCCTATCGCCCGCTGCCGGTCGACGACCCCAAGCGCCGCCGTCCCGACATCTCCCAGGCGCGCGAGCTTCTCGGCTGGTCGCCGAACGTGGCCCTGACCGACGGCCTGACGCGCACGATCGACTATTTCGCGGCGCTGGTGGCCGGCGACGGGCTCGAGGTCGCCATGCGGGAGCGTCGGTTCGCCGTCGCCTAGGCGGACGGGAGGAGGTTCCGATCCATGTTCGGGCTCGAACCATACTGGCCGGCCATCATCCTGGCGGTCTTTCTCATCACCCAGGGGCTCTATTTCCTGGCCCTGGCGGTGGATGGGTACCTGTTCTCGCTGCCGATCAACTGGGTCGATGTCGAGGAGGCGCGGCGAATGGATCCGCGCCGCTATCCTTTCATCGTCCTGTTCTATCCGGTGCTGCGGGAACTTGAAGAGACCATGCGGACGACGTTCCTGTCGCTGTCGGAGATCGAATATCCGGCCGACAAGTTCTGCGTCGTCGCCATCCCCAACGCCGACGACAAGCCCACCATCGAGAGCCTGCGCCGGCTGCAGCGCGACTTCCCGTTCCTGCAGATTGTCGAGGTGCCGCCGACCAGCCATCCCTCGTGGCAGCCGGTATGGGACAGCTGGGAAAGCAATCCCAAGGCCTACTGGTGGCACCACGGCTCGCGCAAGCGCGTGCGCGACCTGCCGCCCAAGAAGACGCGCCAGCTCATCTATGCCTTCTACAGTATCGCCGCCGGCATGCAGGATCGCGGCGATTTCCTGATCAACTACATCGACGCCGACAGCTGCCCGCCGCGCGACCATTTCCTGGCCGCGGCGGCGGGAATCCAGCATTACGACGTGCTGCAGGCCACCAATGTCGCCGGCAACCTCAACGCCAGCATGGCGGCGAGCTGGCATGCCTTCGACCACATGGCCTGGGACGGGAAGAAATACCCGCACCTGTCGGCCAACGGCAAGCAGCCTTACTGGGTGCTGGGCAAGGGCCTGTTCTTCCGCGCCTCCGATCTGGTGGCGCTGGGCGGCTTCAACCCCTGGATCACCATCGAGGATCCGGAAGTCGGCATGCGCTTCTGGACCAACGGCAAGCGGCTGGGCGTCATCGCCAACCCGCTGATCGAGGAAGTGCCGAATACCATCATGGGCGGCATCACCCAGCGCAAGCGCTGGATCTGCGGTTTCTTCCAGAGCCTGGGCACGCCGCTGCGCCTGATGGGCATGAGCCGCTGGCAGCGCTTCAAGGCGTGGCTGAACTTCATTCCCTGCCTGTCGCTGTCGATCAATTCGATCGGCCTGCCGTTCGGCGTCTGGGTCGGCTGGCGCTATTTCGACGACCGCGGCGTGCTGCCGGAATGGACGCTGCTGGTCGCCATCGCCTCGCTGACCTTGTCGGCCATTCTTCTGCTGTCGCTCTACCGCACGGCGTGGAAGCGCACGGCGCTGGTGCTGGACAGCTTCTGGGCCCGCGTCTGGTACATGATCCGGGTCAATCCGCTGTCGCTGATGGTGTACTGGATCCTGTGGCTGGTGCCGCTGGCGATCGGCCTGCGGATGTATCTGCGCGACGGTGGGCTGGTCTGGGAGCGGACCGAGAAGATCGACGCCAACCACGAACTCGTCCGCTCGCAGATGGACGATGCCCCGGCACTCGCCCGGCTGGAGCGCCTGCGGCACGAGCTGCCGCAACAGAAGGCCGCCTGAGGCGTCATGCGGTATTCCCTCAATCACTACCGGAACTGAGAACGCGGAGGATCGACTATGGCCAAGGGACATGTGCTGGTAACCGGCGGCGCGGGCTTCATCGGCTCGCACCTGGTCGACATGCTGATCGAGCGCGATTTCGAGGTGACGGTGCTCGACTGCCTGCTGCCGCAGGTGCATGCCGATGCCGAGACCGACGCCGACGGCTGGCCGGTCTACCTCAATCCGGCGGCGCGGCGCATCAAGGGCAATATACTCGATGACGGCGTGTTCGAGTATGCCCTGCGCGGCGCGACCCATCTGGCGCACATGGCCGCTTCGGTCGGCGTCGGCCAGAGCATGACCAACATCGTCGACTACACGCGCAACAACGTGATGGCCGCCGCCCACATGCTCGAAGTGCTGACCCGCGGCGAGCACGAGGTGCAGCGCATGGTCGTGGCCTCGTCCATGTCGATCTACGGCGAGGGCGAGTATCAGCAGGATGGCCGGCAGGTGGCGCCGGGCCTGCGCTCGCCCGACCAGCTTCACCGCAAGGAATGGGAGCTGCTGCAGGACGGCAAGCCCTTGGAGCCGGTGCCGACCACCGAGCGCAAGCCGCTGCAGCCGGCCTCGATCTACGCCATCAACAAGCGCGACCATGAGGAGATGTTCATCGCCGTCGGCCGGGCGCTGAACATCCCGACCGTGGCGCTGCGCCTGTTCAACGCCTACGGTTCGCGCCAGGCGCTGAGCAATCCCTATACCGGCGTCGCGGCGATCTTCATTTCGCGCCTGCTGAACGACCAGTCGCCGCTGGTGTTCGAGGACGGCGAGCAGCGCCGCGATTTCGTTCATGTCATGGACGTGGCCAACGCCTTCGCCACCGTGCTGGAGAGCGACCGCCAGGTCTGGGAGGCGTATAATTTCGGCAGCGGCCAGTCGATCACCGTGCGCGAGATCGCCAGCACCCTGGCCCGCCTGCTGGGCAAGAACATCGCCCCGGAAATCCTGAACCGCCACCGCGTCGGCGACATCCGCCACTGCTTCGCCGATATCGGCAAGATCCAGCGCGAGTTCGGCATCCGTCCGCTGCGCCGGTTCGAGGAAGGCATGGAGGAACTGATCCGCTGGGTGCGGACGGCGCGCAAGCCGGTCGACCGCTCCGAGCGCAGCCTGTCGGAACTTGCCGGCCGTGGCATGGTGGTCTGACCGGCTTTCCGGCTACAGCCTCGGCGGCGCCGTCCTGAAGGCGTCGCCGATGGCGCGATGCATCGGCTTGGGCACATAGTCGTCGTCGTAGGGCAGGCCGCGATTGAGGTCGTGAGGGCCATCGGCCGGCGAATGCCGGCGCTGCTGCAGCCATGAATGCCGGTCGCCAAGCCCCCAGGTAACGACGCCCGCCACCGCTTTCTCCGCCAGCGCCACATCGAGATAGCGCCGCACCAGGTCGGCTGCGCGGTGGTCGCGCTCGGCCGGTGCCAGGCTGCGGTCGGCTTCCATCACGTCCAGTTCGGTAATCACGATCTGCAGGCCCAAGCCGGCCACCTCGCGCAGGAAGGTGGCGAATATCCGCTCGTCGAACGGCTCCTTGCGCAGATTCAGATGCGCCTGAATGCCCAGCCCGTTCAGCGGCGCGCCTTCATGGCGCAACCGCTCGATTAGGCGCAGCAGCAGGTAGCGCCGGTCGCGTTCGACGGGAATGTCGTAGTCCAGCCCGTACTCGTTCAGCATCAGCCGCGCGTTGGGAGCGAACTGGCGGGCTTCTTCCAGCGCGCGGCGTATGTAGTCCGGGCCGAAGGCGTCGAGGAACGGGCTGCGGCGCAGCCCGTCCATGCGGAAACCGGTCTCGATCGGCTCGTTCACCACCTCCCATTCCTCGATGCTGTCGCCGAAGCGGGGAATAACGGAAGCGAAGAAGCGGCGGATCAGGGTCCAGTCCGGCCTGGTGGCCAGGGCCTCGGCGGCCCAGGGCGGGATGCCGTCGTGCCAAAGCAACGTGTGGCCGCGCAGCTTCAGCCCGTGGCGCCGGGCGAAGCCGGCCAGATCGTCGGCGGCGCGCAGGCGCAATTCGCCCCGGACGGGCTCGACCGCGTCCCATTTCAGGTCGATTTCCGGCGTCAGATGCGAGCAGTCGCGCAGGATCGCCTGGCGCAGCCGCGGGTCGCGCTCGATCTCGTCGATGCGGACGGCCGCACCGAAGAAGCGGTTGCCGGCGGCAGCGGCCTCCCGCAGCGATGGCGGAGTCTGTGCCCGCGCGGATGGCGTGGCTGGAAGGCAGGCAGCCGTCAGTCCCGCCAGCAATTGGCGGCGTGAGAGCGGGGCCATGGCTAGTTGCAGCGGCGGAACACCAGCGTGTCGGAGGGCGTCAGGGTCGTCTTGCCGTCGCGGGTAAGCGAGTAGGGACGCCAGCCCTCGCTGATGCGCTGATAGGCCAGGACGTCACCGGCCCGCGGCGCTTCGGGGTGCTTGAAGGGCGTATCGACGTCCCTGGTCAGGGTAACCAGCAGCCGGCCGCCTTCGAGCGCATAGTTCGCCTCGCCGAGATAGAAACGCTTGCCGTCGCCGGTCCACTCGAAGGTGGTTTCGGCGAAGACGTGCCGCATGGCGATGCGGCTGCAATTGGGGTCGCCGGACCAGCTTCCCAGGATTTCCTTCGGAACCTGGGCCAGGGCGGCGGCCGGACCGGTGCAGGCGAGCAGGGCGGCAAGAAGGACGTTGCGGACAGCGGGCATTGGCTCTCGCATGATCACCGAATTTCAACAGCATGCCGTGCCGCGGCGATGGCGACAATCGCGGTGGCGGTTGGTAAACTGCCGTTCATGCTCAAGGCAAGCGATATCCTCACCCTCGATGAAATGCAGTCCCTGCGCCGCCGGTCGAACTGGCGCGGGGCGTTCCTGATCGCCCATGCCTGGGCCCTGATCCTGGGACCGATGGCGCTGTTCGCCTGGTGGCCGAACCTGCTGACCTTCCTGTTCGCCGTGGCGGTGATCGGCTGCCGCCAGCTCGGGCTGGCGATCCTGATGCACGATGCCGCGCATGGCCTGCTGCTCGTCGATACGAAGCTGAACGACCGGCTGGGGCAGTGGCTCTGCGCCTGGCCGGTCGCCACCAGCCTGCACGCCTACCGGCCCTATCACCTCAAGCACCACCGCTTCACGCAGCAGGCGCAGGACCCCGATCTCGGCCTGTCGGCGCCGTTTCCCATCACGCGCAAGAGCCTCTATCGCAAGTTCCTGCGCGACATCACGGGACAGACCGCCTATTCGCGGCGCAAGCTGCAATGGCGCGACGCCTGGGGCCCGGACGGGCTGTCGCGCCGCGAACGGCTGGTGCGGCTGAAGGAGAAGCTGGGCGGCCCGCTGCTGGTCAATGCGATCTTCTTTGCCGGCCTCGCTGCGGCCGGCTACTGGTGGCTCTATCCGCTCCTGTGGCTGCTGCCGCTCTTCACCTGGTATCAGCTCATCAGCCGCATCCGCAACATCGCCGAGCACGCCGTGGTGCCCGACAACGACGATCCACTGCGCAACACCCGCACCACCCTGCTCGATCCGCTGACGCGACTGTTCGTGGCGCCCTACTGGGTGAACTACCACCTCGAGCACCACCTGTTCCTGTTCGTGCCCTGTTATCGCCTGCAACAGGCGCACCGGCTGCTGATCGACAAAGGCTACGGGCCGAAGATGGAGCTGAAGCGCGGCTATCTGCAGGTGCTGCGCGAAGCGGCCTCCGCCACCGTCGATACCCGACGCGGTGGCGGCGGGGAGAACGTGCAGTTCATCTAACGGCCATTGGCCGTCAAGCCCGATGCTTGATCAAGTTCCACGCCAACTCGGCCAACATCTTCGCCCGGTTGCCGAAATTCAGCGCCGTCGTTGACGCCGAGTTGCCGTCCAGGCCGCGCTTGTAGACGCCCTGGGCGATGCCGGCGAGGCGGAACATCGAGAACGCCATGTAGAAATCCCAGTGCGGGATGCCGTCGCGCCCGGTGCGCCGGCAATAGGCATCGAGATATTCCTGCTCGGTCGGGAAGCCCAGTGCCTTCACGTCCTGCCCCGCCAGCCCCGAGGTGGCGCCATAGCCCTTGCCGAAATGGTAGATCATGCAGTTGTAGGACAGGTCAGCCAGCGGATGGCCCAGGGTCGACAGTTCCCAGTCGAGCACGGCGATGATGCGCGGCTCGGTGGGATGGACGATGGTGTTCTCCAGCCGGTAGTCGCCATGGGCGATGGTGGTCTCGTCGCTGCCGGCGGGGATATTGGCCGGCAGCCAGGCCTTCAGCCGTTCCATTTCCGGAATCTCTTCGGTCTTGGCCAGGTCGTACTGGCTCGACCAGCGCGCGATCTGGCGCTCGAAATACTGGCCTTCCTTGCCGTAGTCGCCCAGCCCGACCGCCTTGTAGTCGACCTTGTGCAGGCGGGCCAGCACGTCGTTCATGTTGTCGGTGATAGCGCCGCGCTCGGCCGGGCTGCATTCGGGCAGCAGCGGGTCGCGGAAGATGCGGCCCTGCAGGAACTCCATGACGTAGAAGGCGGTGCCGATCACCGTGGTGTCCTCGCACAGGCAGAAGGCGCGCGCCACCGGCACGTCGGTCTTGGACAGGGCGGAGATCACCTTGTATTCGCGATCGACGGCATGGGCCGAGGGCAGCAGCTTGCCCGGCGGCTTCTTGCGCATCACGTACTGGCGGCCCTTGCCGTCGGTGAGGTGGAAGGTCGGGTTAGACTGGCCGCCGTCGAACTGCCGCACCGCCAACGGCGGCGCGAAGCCGTCGACGTGCTGCCGCATGTATTCCGCCAGCGCGCCCTCGTCGAAGCGATGCGCCTCGCGCACCGGCGTCAGGTTGGCGGGCAGGGGGGCGGCTTGGCTGGACGGCATCGCGAGGTTTCCCGTATGGCTAGTTGACCTGCCGCTCGCGGCCTTCCCAGAACGGCTTGCGCAGTTCGCGCTTGAGGATCTTTCCGGTCGGATTGCGCGGCAGCGCGTCGATGAAATCGACCGAGCGCGGCACCTTGTAGCCGGCAATCCGCTCGCGCGCAAAGGCGATCAGCTCGCCGTCGCTGACGGCGGCGTCCTTCTTCCGCACCACGAAAGCCTTGACCGCTTCGCCCCAGCGCTCGTCGGGCACGCCGATTACTGCCACGTCGGCCACGCCCGGATGCTCGAACAGAGCGTTCTCGATCTCGGCCGGGTAGATGTTCTCGCCGCCGGACACGATCATGTCCTTCACGCGGTCGTGGATGTAGAGATAGCCTTTCTCGTCCATGTAGCCGGCATCGCCGGTGTGGAACCAGCTGTTGCGGATCGCCTTGCGCGTGGCGTCGTCCAGTTTCCAGTAGCCCTTCATGATCTGGGCCGACCGCACGGCGATCTCGCCGACATCGCCCGGCTTGGCGACATCCTTGCCCTCGCCGTCGACGATGCGGATTTCCACGCCGCGCTGCAGGTAGCCGCAGGACAGCAGCTTGTGCGTGTCGTTGGGATCGTGGTCCGACGGCGGCAGCAGCGTGATGGCGCCGGTGGTTTCGGTCAGGCCGTAGACCTGCTGGAAGCCGCAGGGAAAGACGTTGAGCGCCTGGCGCAGCACTTCGACCGGCATGGGCGCGGCGCCGTAGACGATCAGGCGCAGGCTGGAAAGATCGGTCTCCCTGATCTGCGGCGCCTGCAGCAGGAACAGCACCATGGCCGGCACCAGCAGCACCACTTCGATGCGGTCGCGCTCGATCGACTGCAGGATCTGGGCCGGCACGAATTCGCGGAAGATGTAGTTGACGGCACCGCTGTAGAGGCCGACCAGGCCCCAGCCGGCGCCGCCGATATGGAAGGCGGGCATGCAGACGATGTTGCGCCGGCCCGGTCCCATCTCCCAGCTCGGCACCCAGATCGGCAGCATGTTGACGAAGTTGAAGTTGCTGATCTGCGCACCCTTGGGGTGGCCGGTGGTGCCGCTGGTGTAGAGCTGGATGGCGACGTCCTGCGGGTCGATCGGCAGCATCGGGTCGGTCGCCGGTTGCGCATCGCGCCAGGTCAGGAAGTCGGGCCAGTGCGGATGGCGGCCGCCCAGCGCGACGATCTTGCGCACGGTCCTGAGCTGGTCGCGGATCTTCTCGATGACGGGGAAGAATTCCTCACCGACGAACAGGATCTCCGCTTCCGCATCGTTGATGACATAGGCGATTTCCGGCGGCGCCAGCCGCCAGTTGACCGACACCAGCACCGCATTGGCCTTGGTGGTGCCGAAGAAGAGCTGGAAGAAGAGGTCGGAGTTCTTGTCGAGCTGCGCCACGCGGGCCTGCGGCCCGACGCCGTCGGCGATCAGGGCGTTGGCGACCTGGCTGGTCAGCCGGTCCAGCTCGCCATAGCTGGTGGCGTGGCCGTCGTAGATCATGGCCGGCGCCTCCGGCCGAAGGGCGGCGTGATGGCGCGTGACGTCGGCGAGCGCCCTGATGGCGGGTGCGGCGGTCATCCTGTTCCTCCCGGCGGGCGTTATCGAGGTCGCCCGATTCTGCCGGCATCCTAACAAGGCTGGCCGCCCGGTTGAAGCCGAAGCCTTGAATCTGCTGGAAAATCCGATCCGTTGTGGCCTGAAACTTCCGCCCCCGGTATAGTGGCAGGCGTAGGGTTCCGCGCTCCGGAACCGGGTGAGTACAGTCGACGGGTCATGCTGGGAAAGCTGTTCGGCAAAACCGGGAAATCGCAGGGGCCGGTCGGCGCGCGTGTACCCGATGGCATGCGGGTCTACTGCATCGGCGACATCCACGGCCGCGCCGACCTGCTCAAGGCCCTGCATCGCGGCATCGAGGCCGACGCCCGCCAGGACCGCGCCGGGGACGGCGTCCGCAACGTGGTCGTCCATGTCGGCGACTACGTCGATCGCGGCCTGCAGAGCCGCGAGGTCATCGACCATCTTCTGGCCGATCCGCTGCCCGGCTTCGAGAAAATCCACCTCAAGGGCAATCACGACGAGGCCATGCTGCAGTTCCTGGCCGATGCCGATTTCGGGCCGACCTGGTTCTCCTTCGGCGGCGACGCCACCCTGCTCAGCTACGGCGTGCG
The DNA here is from genome assembly GCA_037190765.1 of Alphaproteobacteria bacterium. Lineage (GTDB taxonomy): Bacteria > Pseudomonadota > Alphaproteobacteria > Reyranellales > JAQSWP01 > JAQSWP01. Next base: position 19,427 of record JBBCJW010000048.1, on the reverse strand, counting down.
CATGTCGCCGGCCAAGGTCGGGCGCGAGCGTTTCGAGGACATGCGCCAGCAGTTCGTGGCCAACCTGCCGGCCGAGCACCTGGAGTTCCTGCAGTCGCTGCGGATGGTCTGGGAATGCGGCGACTACCTCTTCGTGCATGCCGGATTGCGGCCCGGGGTCGAACTGCGGCAGCAGACCGCGGACGACATGATGTGGATACGCGAGGAGTTTCTCGACAGCCGCTACGATTTCGGCCGCGTCGTCGTGCACGGCCATTCGGTCAGCGAAGCGCCGGAGATCCGGTCCAACCGCATCGGCATCGATACCGGCGCCTACGCGTCGGACGTGCTCACCTGCCTGATTCTCGAGGGCGAGCGGCGCTATTTCATCAGCACGGAAAAAGTCAGGAAGACATTGGCCGCGTCCTGAGGCGCGCATCTGGGGGGCTCATGGGGAGAAGGGTTCTGGTCACCGGCGGCGCCGGGTTTCTCGGCTCGCATCTGTGCGAGAGGCTGCTGGCCGAGGGCAACGACGTGCTGTGCGTCGACAACTATTTCACCGGCACCAAGACCAATATTCTGCAGGCGCTGGGCAATCCGCGCTTCGAGGCGATGCGCCACGACGTGACGTTTCCGCTCTATGTCGAGACCGACGACATCTACAACCTCGCCTGTCCCGCCTCGCCGGTGCACTACCAGTACGATCCGGTGCAGACCACGAAGACCTCGGTGCATGGCGCCATCAACATGCTGGGGCTGGCCAAGCGGGTGCGGGCGCGCATCATGCAGGCCTCAACCAGCGAGGTGTACGGCGATCCCACGGTGCACCCCCAGACCGAGGACTATCGCGGCAACGTCAACCCGCTGGGGCCGCGCGCCTGCTACGACGAGGGCAAGCGCTGCGCGGAGACGCTGTTCTTCGATTACTGGCGCCAGCACCGGCTGCGCATCAAGGTGGCGCGCATCTTCAACACCTACGGCCCGCGCATGCATCCCAATGACGGGCGCGTGGTGTCGAACTTCATCGTCCAGGCGCTGCGCGGCGAGGACATCACCATCTACGGCGAGGGCCGGCAGACCCGCGCCTTCTGCTATGTCGACGACCTGATCGAAGGCTTCATGCGGCTGATGGCGACGTCCGACGATTTCACCGGCCCGGTCAATCTCGGCAATCCGGTCGAGATCACCATCCGCGAGCTGGCGGAGCGGGTGATCGCGCAGACCGGCGCCAAGTCGAAACTGGTGTTCCGGCCGCTGCCGCAGGACGATCCCCTGCAGCGCTGCCCCGACATCACGCTGGCGAAGAAAGTGCTGGGCTGGAAGCCGACGGTGAAGCTGGAGGATGGCCTGGCCAAGACCATCGCCTATTTCGATGCGCTGCTGTCGGGCAGGCTGGAGAAGCAGCCGGCCTGACCGCCGGTCATTGGTCGGTGCGGCCGTAGACGTCGTCGAAGCGCTCGATATCGTCCTCGCCGAGATAGGCGCCGGACTGCACTTCGATCAGATGCAGCGGCTGGTCGGTGGCATTCTCCAGCCGGTGTCGCGTGCCGGGCGGGATATAGGTCGACTGGTTCTCGTGCAGGTCGAACACGCGCTCCTCCTGCGTCACGCGGGCAGTGCCGCGCACCACGACCCAGTGTTCGGCGCGCCTGCCGTGGCGCTGCAGGGAAAGCCGCTGGCCGGGCAGGACGGTGATGTGCTTGACCTGGAAACCGGGGCCGGCGTCGATGCTTTCATAGGCGCCCCAGGGGCGGAACACCTTGCGGTGGGCGGTGGCGGCATCGTTGCCCTGCGCCTTCAGCTTCTCGACGACCAGCTTCACGTCCTGCGCCCGTTCGCGCGGCGCCACCAGCACCGCATCCCGTGTCGCCACGACGACCAGATCCCGCACCCCGACCGTGGCGACAAGGATGCCCGGCTCGGCGCGCAGATAGGAGCCCCTGGTGTCGGCGATCAGCGCATCGCCCTGGACCACGTTGCCGGCGAGATCGGCTTCGCCGATGCTCCACAAGGCCGTCCACGAACCCAGGTCGCTCCATTTCATGTCGACCGGCACCACGCCGGCGCGCCTGGTGTGCTCCATCACCGCATAGTCGATCGATTTCGACGGGCAGGCGGCGAAACAATCCCGATCCAGCCGGACGAAATCGAGATCGCGCCGCGCCTTGTCCAGCGCCCGACCCGCGGCTTCGAGAATCTCCGGCGCGGCGGCGCGCATCTCCTCGATCAGGTCGCCGGCGCGGAACAGGAAAATGCCACCGTTCCAGAAATAGCCGCCGTCCTTGAGCCAGCCGATGGCGGTGTCCAGGTCGGGCTTCTCGACGAAGCGCTCGATCTCGTGCGCGCCGTCGCACCCGGCCAGAGCGCCGCCGGCGCGGATATAGCCGAAGCCGGTTTCCGGCCGGTCGGGCGCGATGCCGAAGGTCATCAGCCGGCCCTGATCCGCCGCCCGGGCGGCGATCGCGATTGCGCGGCGGAAAGCGGGTTCATCGCCGATGACGTGATCGGATGGCATCAGCAGCAGCAGCGCTTCGGGGTCCTGGCGCGCCACTATCAGCGCCGCCACCGCCGCAGCCGGCGCGGTGTTGCGGCCCACCGGCTCCAGCACGATGGCGGCATTGCCGATGCCGATCTGCCGCAACTGCTCGGCGATGACGAAACGGTGCTCGTCGTTGGCGATCAGGACCGGAGGGGCGAAAAGCTCCGGGTCGGCAGCGCGCAGCACCGTCTGCTGCAGCAGGCTGCGTTCGCCTGCCAGGGCATGCATCTGCTTCGGATACAATTCGCGCGAGAGCGGCCACAGCCGCGTGCCGGACCCGCCGGACAGGATGACGGGATGGATCAGCCGCGTCATCGGCCTCAGACGGCGCGGCGCACGGCGGTCGGGGCGGCGATCTGGTCGTGGATCCAGCGATAGGTCCGCTCCAGCCCGTCCTCGAGCCGGATCGACGGCGCCCAGCCCAGCACCCGGCTGACCATGGTGTTGTCGCTGTTGCGGCCGCGCACGCCCTTGGGCGCGTCGAGCTTGTAGCGCCGCTTCAGCTTCACACCGCCGATCTTCTCGGCGATGTCGACCAGGCGGTTGATGCTGACCAGTTCGTCGCTGCCGATGTTGATCGGCGCTTCGACGCCGCTTTCCATCAGCCGCACGCTGCCGTCCAGGCAGTCGTCGATATACATGAAGCTGCGCGTCTGCTCGCCGTCGCCCCAGATCTCGATCTCGTGCCGGCCCGAAAGCCTGGCCTCGATCACCTTGCGGCAGATGGCGGCGGGCGCCTTCTCGCGGCCACCGTCATAGGTGCCCCAGGGACCGTAGACGTTGTGGTAGCGGGCGATGCGGGCAACCAGCCCGTAATCCTCGCGGAAATGCCGGCACATGCGCTCGCTGAAAAGCTTCTCCCAGCCATAGCCGTCCTCGGGCATGGCCGGATAGGCGTCCTCCTCGCGCAGCGCGGTGACGTCGGCCGATGTCTGCTTGTCGGCGTTGTAGACGCAGGCGGAGGAGGAGAAGAAGAACCGCTCGGTCCCGGCCTCCCGTGCCGCCATCAGCATGTGGGTGTTGATCAGCACCGACAGCATGCATTCGGCCTTATGGGTCTCGATGAAGCCCATGCCGCCCATGTCGGCGGCGAGATTGTAGATCTGCGTCGTGCCGGCGGCCGCCTCGCGGCAGGCGGTGGCGTCCTTCAGGTCGAGAACCCGCTCGTCGACCCCCGGATGGCGCTGATACCACTGCGACTTGTCCTTGACGTCGACGGCGCGGATATCGCGCCAACCGAGCTGGCGCAGATGGCCGACCAGATGCCCGCCGATGAATCCCCCGGCGCCGGTGACAAGGACGGTGCCCTGCCGGTTTGCAGCCTGTGCCAACAGAAAATCCCCCAATGAAACTTTCGATATATTAACAGCTTATCGGTCCTCTGCGAACCGGATTGTCAGTTTCGGACACCCCCCATTACCGCCTCGAAACGATCGGCGATCCCTGCGATGGCGAAGCTGCGCTCGGCATAGGCGCGGCCGTTGCCGCCCATTTGCGCCAGCTCCGGGCTGGCCAGCAGGGTGAGAGCGGCGGTGACAAACCCCTCGATGTCGTCCGGCGCCACGACCAGCCCGGCCCGTTCGCGCTCAATCAGCCGGGCGGCCAGGTTCTGCCGCGGCATGGCCCCCAGGATGGGACGTCCGGCGCTGAAATAGCTCAGCACCTTGGACGGCACGGAAAAAATGCCCGCTTCCGGCTCCAGCAGCGCAATCGCCACGTCGCCGGCGCCCAGCATGTCGGCCAGCGCATCGTAGGGCTGGAACGGCAGCAGGGTCAGCCGGTCGAGACCGCGTTCGGCTTTCTGCCGCGTCAGGTAGTCGGCGCCCAGCCCCTGCGAGGCGACAACCAGGCGTGCAGCGGGGAAGCGCGACAAGGCCTGCGCCAGCGCGGCCAGAAGCTCGGGGTTGTGCTTTAGCCCCAGCGTGCCGGCGTAGAGAAAGCAAAAACCCTCGGCGCAACCCTGCGCCAGCGACCAGCCATTGCGCTTGGGACGCGGCGCGATCTCGCCCAGCGGCGCCCAGTTCTCGATCGTGGTGCAGCGCTGGCCGGCAATACCCATCGCCGCCAGCAGCGGCAGGAAATCGTCGCTGATCGACACCACGTGATCGCTGTGGCGCAAGCATCGCACTTCGCTGGCGTTCAGCAGACCGGCCGCGACATGGCCGATGACGGGCAGGCGCCGGGGCAGGATGCGCCGGGCGGCCTCGCCATAGAGATCCTGCAGCCAGAACACGAACCCGGCCCCGCGCTGCCGGGCGGCGCGCAGGGCTGCCATCTGGATATCAGGCGCGGCATTGCCGCAGATCACCACATCGGGCGCTTGCGCAGCGATGCGTTGCGCCAGCAGGCCGGCATAGCGCCTCTCCTGCCGCCAGCGCTGCCAGTAGCTGTACTTGGCGACGGCGGCGCCCAGGCTGATCGGGGCGATGGAGAAGGTCGCCGGATCGCCGGACAGGGGCGTCAGCGCCCCCTGCGGCGTCTGGATCGAATCGGAATAGCAGTGATGGACGCGATGGCCGCGGCGGGCCAGTTCCCGCGCCAGCTCGACCTGGAAAGGATGGCCTGAATAGTCGTGCAAGACGATTTTCAGGCCCATCCGCTTCAGACCCTGGTCTGGCCGACCACGTACTCGAAAAGCTGGTCCAGACACTGCTCGAAGGACTGCGCTTCGGTATCTATAACGATATCCGGCGATTCGGGCGCCTCGTAGCCGGCCGAGATGCCGGTGAAATCGGCGATCTCGCCGCGGCGCGCCTTCACGTACAGGCCTTTGGGATCGCGCGCCTCGCAGGCCGCCAGCGACGCCTTGACGTAGACTTCGGCGAAATTGCCGTCGCCCGCCGCCTTGCGCGCATGATTGCGGCCGGCGCGGAACGGGGAAATGAAGGCGGTGATGACGATCAGGCCGCCATCGGCGAACAACGCCGCGACCTCGGCGACGCGTCGGATGTTCTCGGTGCGGTCGTCGGCGGAGAAGGTGAGATCGGCGTTGAGGCCGCGCCGCACGTTGTCGCCGTCGAGCACGTAGGTCTGGTAGCCGCGATCGAACAGCCGTCGCTCCAGCGCCATCGCCAGGGTCGATTTGCCGGCGCCGGACAGGCCGGTAAGCCAGACGACCAGGCCGCGATGCCCGTTGCGCAGGCTGCGCACGTCCTTCGGCACCGAATGGGCGACGGCCGTCAGGTTGGTGCCGGCCTGGGTGTGCAGGCGGCGCTGGTCGGGAATTCCGTGCAGGTCGACGATGCCGCCGCCGACCACGCCGGAAATATCGATCAGGGCGAAGCGGCCGGTGGCTGGCATGTCGAGATAGTTGTCGACCGCGATGACCTCGCCCAGCCGCAGCCGCACGTCGGCCAGGTCGTTCTGCTCGATCGAGCGGGCGCCGCTTTCCAGGCCGGTCGGCCGGATACGGGTCGTGATCTCCGTAACCTGGGCGGAGACTTCGCTGGTGCCCAGCCGCAGCCGCAGCGCCTGGCCGACCACCAGCGGCGTCTTGGGCAGCCAGAATATGCGCGCCTTGATCTCGTTGGTCTCGACCGGCGCCTGTTCGACATGGCTGAAAAGCGCGCCGCGGTCGGCGAACACCTGGTCCTCCAGCGTCAGTCCCACCGACTGGCCGGCGACCGCCTGCCGAACCGGGCCGTTGGCGCCGAAAACCTCGATGCTGCGCACTCGGGTCTGGCGGTTGATCGGCGACACCATGATGGTGTCGCCGGCGGCGATCCTGCCGCTCTCGATGCGGCCGGCATAGATGCGCTTGTCGCCGATCCGGTAGGTGTCCTGCACCGGAAAGCGGAACGGCTGCGCATCGCGCGCCGGCGCCGGGCCGAAACCGTCGAGCGCTTCCAGCAGGGTCGGCCCCTTGTACCAGGCCAGTCTTTCGCTGCGGCTGGCGATATTGTCGCCGTCGCGGGCGACGGCGGGGATGATCGTCATCGGCGTCAGCCCGATCTCCGCCAGCAGCGCCTGGGCATCACCTTCGATCTGGCGGAACTTCGCTTCCGAGAATTCGATCAGGTCCAGTTTGTTGACCAGGACGACGAGCTGCCTGACGCCCAGCAGCGACAGCAGCATGGCGTGGCGGCGGGTCTGCGGCCGGATGCCTTCGCCGGCGTCGATCAGCAGCAGGGCGGCATCGCTTTCGGCCGCGCCGGTGATCATGTTGCGCACGAACTCGTGGTGACCCGGCGCATCGACCAGGACGAATTGCCGCCGCGGCGTGCGGAACCAGACCGTGGTGGTGTCGATGGTGATGCCCTGGTCGCGCTCGGCCTGGAAGGCATCGAGCGCGAAGGCCCATTCGATGGCGCGGCCGCGCTTCTTCGAGATCGCTTCCAGCGCCTCCAGCTTGCCTTCGGGCAGGGAGTTGGTGTCGTAGAGCAGGCGGCCCACCAGGGTGGACTTGCCATGGTCGACTTCGCCGACGATGACCAGCCGGACGTTCTGCAGTTCGCCGCTCATCCTACATATATCCCGCGCGGCGCAGGCGTTCGAACGCGTCTTCCGCCTCGTGGTCCATGGCCCGGCCGGCGCGTTCCGACTGCCTGGTGTTTTCCAGCTCGGCGATGATCTTCTCGATCGTGTCGGCGGTGCTGGGCATCGGGCTGGTGATGTCCTTGTCGCCCAGCGAGCGGTAGCGCTTGCCGTCCCTGGCGAAATACAGGTCGATCACCGGCATGTTCTCGCGCTGGACGTAGCGCCAGATGTCGATCTCGCGCCAGTGCAGCAGGGGATGGATGCGCATGTGGACGCCCGCTGGATAGTTGGCGTGGTAGAAGTTCCAGAATTCGGGTGGCTGGTCGCGGAAGTTCCATTCGCCGTCGACCGCCCGCGGGCTGAAGATGCGCTCCTTGGCGCGGATGCTTTCCTCGTCGCGGCGGATGCCGGCGATGATCCCGCCGAAGCCGCGCTCGGCGATCATGCGCTTGAGGCCGAAAGTCTTGCGGGCGGCCGAGCGCGCCGCCGGCGGCAGGGTCGGGTCCATGTCCTCGACCGGCGGGCAATCGCCGACGATCAGGTCCAGGTCCCATTCCTTGGAATAGCGGTCGCGGAAGGCGTACATCTCAGGAAACTTGCGTCCGGTATCGATGTGCATGACCGGAAACGGCAGCTTGCCGTAGAACGCCTTGCGGGCCAGCCAGACCATGACATTGCTGTCCTTGCCCAGCGACCACAGCATGCCCAGGCGCGGCACCAGGGCCCGCGCCTCGCGGAAGATGTGGATGCTCTGGCTCTCAAGCCGGTCGAGATGGTCCATCGTTATACCGCTCTGCAACAAGGGCGGTAGGGATACATCAGTCAGGGCTCAAATCAAGGGAGGAGTGCGGCGTTACCAGGCATTCCGCCGGCGCAATACCTCGCTGACGGTCATCAGCAGTATTTTCAGGTCGAAGCGCAGCGACCAGTTCTCGATATAGAAGAGATCGTGCTCGACCCGGCGCTGGATCTTCTCCAGCGTATCGGTCTCGCCACGCCAGCCATTGACCTGCGCCCAGCCGGTCAGGCCCGGCTTCACCCGATGCCGGGCGGCGTATTCCTGCACCGCTTCCTCGAACGGCACGTTGGCGGCGCGGGTGCCGTTGGCGTGCGGCCGGGGGCCGACCAGCGACATCGATCCGTTCAGCACATTAAAGAGCTGCGGCAGTTCGTCGAGGCTGGTGCGGCGCAGGAAGCCGCCGATCGGCGTCAGGCGCGGATCGTTCTGGCTGGCCTGCACCAGCTCGCCCGGCCTGGCCTCGTGGATGCGCATGGTGCGGAACTTGAAGACTTCGATCAGGGTATTGTTGAACCCATAGCGCGGCTGGCGGAACAGCGCCGGGCCCGGGCTGGTCAGCTTGATCGCCGCGGCGATCAGCAGCATGAGCGGGGCAAAGGCCACCAGCATGAGGCAGGCCAGCCCGAAATCCTCCAGCCGCTTCAGCACCAACTTCTCGTCCGACAGCGGCCGGTCGAAGACGTTGAGCACCGGCACGTCGCCCAGGGTGCCGAACGAGCAGTGCGTCAACTGGTAGCCGATCATGTCCGGCGCCAGCCGGATGTCGACCGGCAGGGTCCACAGGCGCTTGAGGATCTCGACGATCCGCTCTTCCTCCGACCACGGCAGGGCAAGCACGATCATATCGATGCGCTCGCGCCGCGCATCGGCCAGCAGGGTGTCGATCGTGCCGCGATAGTCGAGCCCGGCCACTGGCTGCGCCTGCGCCGGAGCGACATCGTCATAGACCCCGATCAGCGACAGCTCGCGATCGGAAGCCCGGCCAAGATGCGCGATGAGCCGAGCCCCGACGCGGCCCGCGCCGACGACGGCAACGGTCTTGGTCAGCCGTCCGATCTCCTGCCAGCGCGCCAGCAGCAGTCCCAGGCCCAGGCGCACCAGGACGAAACCGGCATAGCCCGCCACGAACCAGAGAATGACCCAGCCGCGGGAGAAATCGGTCGACACCTTGGCCACGAAGGCGGCGGCAATGAGCAGGCCGCCGACCACCGCCCAGGCAACCAGCGGCCGCAGCAACTGGCGGAACCAGTTGCGCCAGTGCTGTTCGTCGTAGAGCCCGAAGAGCGGAAAGATATTGGCGGTCAGGAGCGCGGCCAGCACGATGCCGACGACGTATTTCCCGTCCAGCGCTTCCAGGAAATCGACTAGGTAAAGCTCATACGAAAGTATGGCAGCCAGAATGACGACGACGACATCGGCGACGCGAAATCCGGTGCGAACCAGCACGATCGAAATCGGCTGTGCTGCTGTTTTTCCGCCCGGTTTCGGGCTTTGCGCGCGTGGCACTTAAGTTCAGTATTGAAACTATGGTCGTGAGCCAGAAGCTAGGATAAAGTCGCCGTAAAATCAACATAATGCGCGTCGGACCGCGGGTGCCGGTGCGATCCTGGCGAGCATGGACCTTTCTGGAATCACGGCCCTTATTCTCACCTACAACGAGGCTGCGAATATCGAGAGGACTCTGGCGGGTCTTTCCTGGGCGCGTCGGATTGTCATAGTCGATTCTGGTAGTACCGATCAGACCCTTGATCTGATTAAGGCTTTTCGCAATGCCGAAGTTTTCCATCGCAACTTCGATGCGCATGCCGCGCAGTGGAATTTCGGCCTGACCCAGACCGGGATCGATACGGAATGGGTGCTGGCGCTGGACGCGGATTACCAGGTGGAGGACGGATTCGTCGACGAGCTGCGGCAGCTTGACCCAGGACCGGAGACCGCCGCCTACCAGGCGCCATTCGTCTACTGCATCGATGGTGTGGCGCTGCGCGCGTCGCTGTACCCGCCGGTGCCGGTTCTCTTCCGGCGATCGCAGGCCAGATACGTCCAGGACGGTCACACGCAGCGGCTGGTCCATCCTGGACCTGCCGTTCCCCTGGCGACGCCTTTGCGCCATGACGATCGCAAGCCGCTGCAGCACTGGCTGGCGGCGCAGGCCCGCTACATGCGTCTCGAAGCCGACAAGCTGCGCCAGGCGGCATGGCGTGAACTCGACTGGATCGACCGGGCGCGCCGGCTGCGCCTGGTCGCGCCGCCGCTGGTCTTTCTCTATTGCCTGATCGGCAAGGGGCTGGTGCTGGACGGCCGGGCGGGCCTGCTCTATTCGATGCAGCGCATGGTGTCGGAGCTGATCCTGTCGATGACGTTGCTGCGGGACGATCTTGCCGGCCGGGGCAGGAAGCCGTGACCGCCATCCTGGGGTTGAACGCGTTCCATGCCGATTCGGCCGCCTGCATCGTCGTCGACGGCAGGCTGGTCGCCGCCGCGGAGGAGGAACGGTTCCGCCGGCTCAAGCACTGGGCCGGGTTTCCCAGCCAGGCGATCGGCTACTGCCTCGCCGAAGCGGGATTGCGGCTGTCGGACATCGATCATGTCGCGCTCAACCGCGACCCGCGGGCCAATTTCGGCCGTAAGCTGCGCTACATCCTGCGCCGCCGGCCCAGCCTGAACCTCGTCAGGCAGCGCCTCGCCAATCGCCGGCAATGGACCGATATCGCGGGGCTGCTGGCGCACTCCTTTTCCGCTGATCGCTTCAAGGGGACCGTTCATCATATCGAGCACCACGAAGCGCATCTGGCCTCCGCCTTCATGGTCTCGCCATTCGAGCGCGCCGCGGTCGTGTCGGTCGATGGTTTCGGCGATTTCTCCAGCGCTGCCTGGGGCGTGGGCGAGGGCAACGCGCTGCAGGTGAAAGGGCGGGTCTATTTCCCGCATTCGCTGGGCATTCTCTACGAGGCGATCACCCAGTTCCTCGGCTTCGAGAACTATGGCGACGAGTACAAGGTGATGGGGCTGGCGCCCTATGGCGAACTCTCCTGCCGTCCGGCGCTGGAGAAACTGGTCCGCCTGAAGCCGGATGGCGGCTTCGAACTCGACCTGTCCTATTTCACCCATGCGCGGGCCGGTGCCAACTACCAGATCCGCGACGGCGTGCCCTCGGGCGGCCGGCTCTACGCCCCGGCGCTGTGCGAGCTGCTGGGGCCGGCGCGGCGGCCGGGCGAGCCGGTCGAGCAGCATCATCGCGACATCGCCCGCTCGCTGCAGGCGCTCTACGAGGATGCGTTCTTCAATCTGCTCGCGGCGGCCTATCGCGAAAGCCAAGCGCCGGCGCTGGCGCTGGCCGGCGGCTGCGCCTACAACTCGGTGGCCAACGGCAAGATCTACGACCGCTCGCCGTTTCTCCACGCCTATGTCCAGTCAGCCGCGGGCGATGCCGGCGGCGCCATCGGCTCGGCCTACGCGGTCTGGCACCGGTTCAATCCCCGGGCGCCGCGCCAGCAAATGACGCATGCCTACTGGGGCCCATCCTATGACCGGCAAGCGATCGAGGCGGCGCTGGACGAGCGGGGCGAGGATTTCGCCAAGGCCGGCTGTCGCCGCGCCGTGATCGAGGACGAGGGCGAGCTGTGCATGGCTGTCGCTCGCGCCATCGCCGACGGCCAGGTGATCGGCTGGTTCCAGGGCCGGATGGAGTGGGGACCGCGGGCGCTGGGCAACCGGTCGATCCTGGCCGATCCCCGGCGCAGCGACATGAAGGACATCCTGAACTCGAAGATAAAGCGCCGGGAATCCTTCCGGCCGTTCGCGCCTTCGGTGCTGCGGCACCATGTGGCCGACTGGTTCGAGACCGACGACGACGTGCCGTTCATGATGCAGGTGTTCCGCATCCGCAGCGAACGGCGGGCCGCCATCCCGGCGGTGACGCATGTCGACGGCAGCGGCCGGCTGCAGACCGTCACCGCCGACGCCAATCCGCGCTACGCCCGGCTGATCGAGAGCTTTCTGGCCCTGACCGGCGTGCCGATGGTGCTGAACACCTCGTTCAACGAGAACGAGCCGGTCGTCTGCCGGCCACAGGAAGCCATCGACTGCTTCCTGCGCACCCGCATGGACATGCTGGTGCTGGGGAATACGATCATCCGACGTTAGAGCGCATCCCGCTTTGCCCCATGCCCGATCATGATCCCGCCCTGGCGGCGTGGTGTCGTCTGATCACGTCTTCATAGAACGACTCCAACTGCGCACCGATGGCATCCCAACTGTAGCGTTCGGCTGCCAGCTGCCGCCCGTTGCGTCCCATCGTCTCGGCCAGAGCCGGGTCGGCGAGAATGGTGCGCATTGCCGCGGCCAACCGATCGATAGTGCAGGGAACCACGATGCCGGCGCCGGTCGCTGAGACCGCGTCGTGGATATTGACCTGATCGGTCGTCACCACCGGCAGGCCGGCCGCCATCGCCTCTGCCAGGGCGATACCGAAATTCTCGCTGTAGGAGGGAAGAACGAACAGCCCGGCCTGCGCGAAGGCTGCTTCTTTTGCTGCCCCGCGCAGCATGTCAGGGAACGAAACGGATTCTTGCAAGCCGTGTCTCGTCACCGCTTCCTGCGTCGATTGCAGCGCGCCGTTGTCCGGGCCGGCTATGACAAGCTCGGCGTCGGGGAATTCCCGTTTGACCTGCGCGAAGGCGGGAATGAGAAGATCCAGCCCCTTCTTGCGATGCAGGCGCGACAGAAACAGGATGCGCCGCGGATCGCGTTGGGCGGAGGGCTGCGGCGGCGGCAAGGGAACGCCCAGAGGAATGACGGCGCCGCGTGTTCCTTGCGCGTATGGGGCCGATATCCGCATTTCATCGGCCGAGGTGTAGTGAATGGCCGCCGCCTTGCGCAAAGCGCGATCCTGGAAGCCCCATTCCATGATCCGCTTTCGCCAGCGATGCCGCCGCCAGATATAGGGATCGAGCAGCCCGTGCGGGCGCACCACATACGGTCTGTCGGCGCGCATGGCCGCCCGCGGCGCCGCCAGGTTGTGGAACAAATAGAGGGAATGGACGTGCAGCAGGTCGTAGTCGCATGCCTGGGCCACGAGTGCTGCTGCCAGGGACGGGGAATACTTCCAGAAGCGCGGAACGGCAGCCGGGAAAACCCGTAGCGCGCCGTGTCCGGCGGGATATTGAACGATCTCCTCGTCCCTGTCCGAGCCCCAGTCGGTGGTGAAGATGTCGACGCGGTGTCCGCGACGCGCGACCGCCTGGGCCATTTCCAGGCAGGCCGTGGCTGGTCCGCCGCTGTCCGGCGCCAGGGTCGCGATGACATGCAGAATGCGCATATTAGTCGGGGGCGGGCTGGTGTATAAGGTCGCAGCTGCACACTATGTCGGCATACGCGGCCTCGCGCTATTATTGAGAATACGCGCAGCCCTGTAATCTGATTGCTGCGGAAACGGCGATAACGCTTTGCGTTTCTTAGGGCAGGTCTTGCTTCGACGCCATCAGCCGAGGGCTGCATGTGCGGCATAGCCGGCCTTTTCGCATTTGCTCAATCGGCGAACAGGATTTCCGAAGAAGAACTGGAGCGCATCAGCGCCTGGCAGCGAAACCGCGGCCCCGACGATCATGGCACCTGGCGCTCGGCCGATGGCCGATACCTGTGCGATCACCGGCGTCTGGCGATCATCGATCCCACGCCTGCCGGCCACCAGCCGATGCAGGCCGTCGATTATGGCCTCTGCATCACGTTCAATGGCGAAATCTACAACCATGCCGACCTGCGCCGCGAACTGCAGGAAGCCGGGCATTCGTTCGTCAGCGGCACCGATACCGAGGTCCTGCTGAAACTCTACGCCGTTCACGGCGCCGACATGCTGCACAGGCTGCGCGGCATGTATGCCTTCGCCATCTGGGACGAGAAGAAGGGCGGCCTGTTCCTGGCGCGCGACCCGCTTGGCATCAAGCCGCTATATTACAGCGTCGCCGATGGCGTTTTCCGCTTCGCGTCGCTGGCAAAAGCCCTCCTTGCCGGTGGAAAAGTCGGCAGGGCGGTCGACCCTGCCGCACGGGCGGGATTTCTGCTGTGGGGATCGGTCCCCGAGCCGCTGACATGGTGGTCGGGTATCGCAGCCTTGGCGGCGGGCCATTGGCTGTGGGTCGACGGCCAGGGCGTGGGCACGCCCCAACGCCATTTCGATGTCGCCGCCGCGTTTGCCGATGGCGCACGGTCCGGTCGGACGCCCGATCTGGCAGAGGTTCTGCGCCAATCCGTCGCCGATCACATGGTGGCGGACGTGCCGGTCGGCATATTCCTGTCCAGCGGCCTGGATTCGATCGCCATTGCCAGCCTGGCGGCGGCCGGCGCGCAATCCAGGCTGCGCAGCGTCACCATCGGGTTCCAGGAGTTCGGCAAGTCCGGGAAGGACGAAACCGGGCTTGCCGCGGCGGTGGCCGGGCATCTGGGGCTGGTCCACCGCACGATCGTGTTCGGTCGCGAGGATTTCCGCCGCCACCGGACGGCGATCCTGGCCGCCATGGATCAGCCGACGATCGATGGCATCAATACCTACTTCGTCAGTCTCGCCGCGCGCGAAGCGGGGTTGAAGGTCGCCCTCTCCGGTGTGGGCGGCGATGAAATGCTGGGTGGCTATCCCAGCTTCACCCAGGTGCCGGCACTGGTGCGCAGCCTGCGGCCGATCGCCTCGAAAACCGTCGGACGCGGTTTGCGAAGGGGGCTCGCGCCGCTGCTGGTCCGTTTCTCACCCAAGCTGGCCGGGGTTCTTGAATACGGGACCACTCTGGCCGACGCGTATTTCCTGCGGCGCGCGCTTTTCATGCCCTGGGAGCTTGGCGGCATGATCGGTCGCGATGCGGCGGTGCATGCTCTTGCGGAGTTCGAGCGAAGGCTGCCGCAGCCGCCGGGGCCGGCATTGGCACCTCACGCCACGGTCGCCTGTCTGGAACTGACCCGGTACATGCGGAACCAGCTGCTGCGGGACACCGACTGGTCGTCGATGCATCATGGCGTCGAAGTGCGGGTGCCCTTTGCCGATGCCGCCGCGGTCCGCAAGCTCGCGCCGGGGATCAACTCCGCCCGGCCGCCGCGGAAGGCCGATCTCGCCGCCCTTATCGATAAGCGGATCTGGTCGCTGATAGACAGCAGGGAGAAGCGCGGGTTCGAGATTCCCATTGGCGAATGGCTGGGGGCCATCGGATCGAGGCACGCCAAATTGCGCGGCTGGCGGGGATGGGCTATGGATGTGATGAACGAGTTCGACGCGGCCTAGGGCTTCTTGGGTGCGTTTCGTCGAAAGCGGTGGAAGCTCCTTCCCGCTGATCCGAAGCAGCGAAGACTGAAATGGACCCACTCATAGTCGCTCTGCTTGGTCTGGCTGGCCTGTGCGTCTGGGCGGCTGTTTTCTTCCGCTGGCGCCTCGGGGTTTATGCGCTGGTCGTATATACGCCCTTCACCGGACCGGTCGTTGCGGCATTCTCTCCATCGCCGATCGGAAATCTCGTAAGGGATGCGTTGATCGTCATCCCGCTTTATCTGGCGTTTTTCCTGACGCGTCGGCAAAGCGACAGAATCGCGTTGCCATTCGGTTTCATAACTATTGTCGCATGCTTCGCGCTCCTGATCGCAATCAACGCTCTCTTTAACCTCGACGCCAATCTGGGCGTGACGCTGCTGGGAGCAAAAGTCTGGCTTTTCTACATTCCGCTTGTGGCGGTGGTTTCCGCCTTCCTCTCCACCAGAGAAGACCTGGTAAGGCTGCTGCGTACCTTCGTTGTGATGGGCTGGATACCGTGCACGGTCGGCCTTCTCATGTGGGCTGGCGCGGTGAGCTACGACTACAAGGAGGCCGTCGAATTCGTCTATGGCGATTTTGCGCGGCGGGCGACCCAGAACTTTGCCGCCTTCCAGATCGGCGAAAGCAGGATTTATAGAATTCCCGGCACGTTCCAGTTCGCCGCCCAGTACGCCATGTTCTGCATGTTCATGATCATTCCGGCCCTCATGCTCGGGCGCCTGGAGGGGCGCGGAGGGTGGAGGATATTCAGCTTCGTGTCCCTGGCGCTGTTCATCGCCGCATCGCTTACCAGTGGATCGCGTGGCGCTTTCCTGCATCTGCCTTTTCTTTTCGTCGTCCTGGGGATTCTTCGGCTTGGTTTCGGTCGCGGCGCCAACGTGCTGCTTCTGTTCGCGCTTCTTGTGTTTGGCGCGATCGTGGTCTGGCAGTTCGACCAGTCCGCCATTTTCGACCATGTCGCAGAACTGGCGGCGGCAAACGGCAAATACTTTGTCATCGGCGGGGTGGTATACGCGATCGAACATGCCGGGGTCTGGGGCAGTGGCGTCGGGACGGGGACGGTCGCGGCCCGGCACCTGCTGTCCGATACCGACGTTTTCCTGGTGGCGATCGAGAACTACTATGCGAAAGCCTGGATGGAACTCGGTCTGCTTGGCTTCCTGCTGATAGTGGCGCTGTTCGTCTACCTGGCGCTGCTGGGCATCCACCTGGCCGGCAGGATCCGCGATAACGCCTTGCGCGATGTTACGCTGATCGCCGTCGGAATGGTGGTTTTCATCGCCTATATGAATGGTCGTGGCTGGCCGCTGGATCAGGATCCGATGGCGTATTATTTTTGGGTCATGATCGGCTTGATGTTCAAGATCGTGAGACTGCCGGAAGCATCCGCGGTTCCGCGTCAGGTCAGGCCGGGGCTGCAGCCATTCCCCCGCCATTCGCTGGCGCGACGCTGACGGTCCAGGTGCTTCGGACCGGTCTTTTCCATCCCGGCAAGCAGCATTCGTGGCAGGTGGCGGCAGCTCTGTCGGCGGCGGAATGCCTGGGCTGGTACGCGACCGCGATCTACAACGATCCGGCCCGTTTTCCATATGCGCTGGCGCGTGCCGTTCCAGGGGATGCCGGACAACGGTTGCGGGCGGCGCTGGCCCGTCGGTCGTCGGTCTCCATTGACAGCGCCAGGGTGCGCCATCTGCCGGCACTGGAATGGGCGGAACTTGCGGCCGCGCGAATCGGGTTGGGCGCATTGTCGTCGGCCATCAATGCAGCAGGCAACAGGAAGTTCCAGCGACACGTCCTTCGCCTTCTCCGCAACGAGCCGGTCGAGCGGCTCTGGGGCTATGACACGTCGTGCGACTGGGTTTTCTCGGAGCTGGGCAAAGGCAAGATCGTTCGCATACTCGATCAGTCGGCGGGATATGCCGGTCTGGTTCGCGAAATACTTCTGCGACAGCGTGAACTCCATCCTGGTTCCTTCGGTTCGGCCCGCCACATTCCCGATCGCGAGGCTGTGGTCCAGGCCGAGAGGGAGGTGGCCAATGCCGACCATATTGTCGTCGGCGCACATCACGGCGTGGAGGCTGCGGTGGCGGCGGGCGTGCCGAGAGAGCGGGTTCATCTGGTGCCCTACGGCTACGACGAATCGCGCTTTCCGGCGGCACCATTCGAGCGGCCGGATCTCGGCTCGCTTCCCGTCAGGTTCCTGTTCGTTGGAACGGTAGGGCCGAGGAAGGGCGTGCATCTGCTGTTGCAGGCATTTCGCCGCATCTCGCCGAAGCTTGCGCAATTGCGTCTCGTCGGCCCTCTGGCGATGCCATCCCGGATGCTGGCCATGTCGGGCGGTATCGAATACGTCCCCGCGCTTCCCCATGCACGCATCGTCGAGGAATTCTCGCGCGCCCACTGCTTCGTGTTCCCGACCCTGATCGACGGCGGTGGAGTGGTTCTCTACGAGGCGGCCGCCTGCGGACTGGGAATCGTGCAATCGGCGATGTGCGGGGATGGCGTTCGGTCGGGACCGCTGGGTGCCAATGGCGTTGTCCTGGCCGAGAACTCGGTCGAAGCGCTGCAGGCGGCGATCGAGGAGATCATAGCCCGGCCGGCGATCCTGCGGGACTGGTCGGCGGCGTCCTGGGCGATGCGCCATGAGCGGACCTGGTCGGCATATAGACGCCGTATCGTGGAGTTGCTACCAAGGCTCGTCTAGACGAGCCGTCCGGGCCGGGTTAGCACAGCGGTAGTGCAGCGGTTTTGTAAACCGAAGGTCGGGGGTTCAAATCCCTCACCCGGCACCACGGTAGAACGTCTATTTCAACTTCGCCCTGTTCAGTTCGTAAAGCGCCACCGCCGCTGCGTTAGAGACGTTGAGGCTGGGCATGCTGCCGGTCATCGGCAGGCGCACCAGCAGGTCGCAATGCTCCCGCGTCAGGCGGCGCAGGCCTTCGCCTTCGGCGCCCAGCACCAGGGCGATGCGGCCGCCGGGGCGGGCATCGGTCAGCGTCTGCGTCGCTTCGCCCGCCAGCCCCAGAATCCAGAAGCCGCGCGACTTCAGATAGTCGAGTTCGCGCGCCAGGTTGACGATGCGGATCAGCGGCATGCGTTCGAGCGCCCCCGAGGCCGATTTGGCCAGCGTGCCGGTTTCTTCCGGCGCATGGCGTTCGGTGATCACCACGGCGCCGGCGCCGAAGGCTTCCGCCGACCGCAGCACGGCGCCGACATTGTGCGGGTCGGTGACTTGGTCCAGCACCATGATCACGCCGTCCTGGCCGTCGGCCGGCAGCACTTCCGAAAGATCGCGCTCGGGCAGGGGCGCGGCCAGCGCCGCAATACCCTGATGGACGGCGCTGCCGAGAACCGTCTCGAGATCGCCGCGGTCGACGATCTGCGGCGCGGCGGTCGTGGTACCGCGCCGGGCAATGGCGGCGGCGAGCTCGTCGGCCAGACGTCCCTGGGCTTCGCGGGTCAGCAGGATCTGCCGCAGCTCGCGGAACGGATTGGCGATGGCGGCCAGCACCGCATGACGGCCGTACAGCCAGTGCCCATCGTCGCGCCCACCCGTACGCCTGCTGTCCGGCCGTCGTCCGGCGCTTCGCTCATGGCGGGGCGCGTCGGGAGGGCGGCGGTCGTGTCTGGCGGCGGAACGGGGCGGTTTGTGTCGGCTCATGGCCTCTCTTAGCGGCGGCCGTCGGGCGAGGCAAATTCGCCGGCTGCGGAAAAGGATTGCGGTCGGTGTTTCGGTTTTGAAATTCCTGCCAATTCCGGTTGACAGGCAGAGCAAAATGTCGATAGTCCGCAGGTCCGTTTTTCGGGGCATGCCTGGTCGTTCTAACTGCTGTCGCGGACGCGTCCCGTGGCCGGTTCTCTGGAGGGGTGGCCGAGCGGTCAATGGCAGCAGACTGTAAATCTGCCGGACTTTGTCCTACGAAGGTTCGAATCCTTCCCCCTCCACCAGGCTCGCCGGAAAACGTGACGGAAATGGCTACGAATCTATGGAATTCGCGGCTTGCGGGTGTAGCTCAATGGTAGAGCACCAGCCTTCCAAGCTGGCTACGTGGGTTCGATTCCCATCACCCGCTCCAACGCCAGGGTTCGCCGGATGGCCGTGCGGACCGACGGGGAACTGTTAAAGGGATCGTGAGGCTATGAGCAAGTCGAAGTTTGAGCGGACGAAGCCGCACTGCAACATTGGGACGATCGGTCATGTGGATCATGGCAAGACGTCGCTGACGGCGGCGATCACGAAGGTGCTGGCGGAGAGCGGCGGTGCGACGTTCATGGCGTACGACATGATCGACAAGGCGCCCGAGGAGAAGGCGCGCGGCATCACGATCAACACCGCGCACGTG
>JBBCJW010000047.1:0-47934 GCA_037190765.1 Alphaproteobacteria bacterium | reverse complement strand
CGCACGCGCTTCCGTCCAATCGTGATCCGCTCTACTCATTAATATCTGGAGCAAATCACGGCCGGTCCCGGCCACGGCCTTGTTCCGGGCCGCCTAAAGTGCCAAATATGGGCCCATGAAGGAGCTTGAAGCGGCCGACCGCGAGTTTCACGACAACCGGACGGTCAAGATACACGACGAGGCGGGGTTCGAGGGCATGCGCCGGGCCGGGCGGCTGGCGGCGGAAACCCTCGATTTCATCACGCCTTACGTCAAGCCGGGGGTCACCACCGGCGAGCTGGACCGGCTGTGCCACGACTATATCCGCGACCACGGCGCCGTCCCCGCGCCCTTGGGCTATCGCGGCTATCCCAAGTCGATCTGCACCTCGATCAACCACGTCGTCTGCCACGGCATCCCCGGCGACAAGCGGCTGCTGGCCGGCGACATCATGAACATCGACGTCACCGTCATCCTCGACGGCTGGTACGGCGACACCAGCCGCATGTTCTACGTCGACGAGGTCAAGCTGCTGGCGCGCCGGCTGTGCGAGATCACGCACCAGGCGATGATGCGCGGCATCGAGGTGGTGAAGCCGGGCGCCACTCTGGGCGACATCGGCCACGCCATCCAGAGCTTCGTCGAGGCCAACCGCTTCTCGGTGGTGCGCGATTTCTGCGGCCACGGTCTGGGCCGCATCTTCCACGACGCGCCCAACATCCTGCATTACGGCCGCCCCGGCACCGGGCCGGAACTGCGCCAGGGCATGTTCTTCACCATCGAGCCGATGGTGAACGCCGGGCGCTGGCCGGTGAAGATCCTCGACGACGGCTGGACGGCGGTGACCAAAGACCGCTCGCTGTCGGCGCAGTTCGAGCATTCGATCGGCGTGACGGCGACGGGCTACGAGATTTTCACCCTCTCGCCCCAGGACTGGCACCTGCCGCCCTACGAGGGTGCAGCGGCGGCAACCGACGCCTGATCGCCCGATGGCGGCCCGCAAGCAGAAGCCTGCTCCGCCGCCGGTCCCTTCCGTGGCGTTCGATTCGGACTCCGCCGCCGCGCTGAAACGTGCCCGCCTGTCGGTGACCGAACGCAGCGGAGCCGATGGCGCGCGCCGCTATCAGGTCAGCGGCGACACCCATCCGCACCGCCAGCTCATGCGCGAGCTGGGCGGCAAATGGAACCGGCTGGAGGAAGCCTGGATGTTCGAGGGCGACGACCCCTCGCCCCTGCTGGTGCAGCGCCTGCCCAACGTTTCAAGTGGTCTGGCCGAGAGCGGCCCCGGCCACAACAGCGGCGAGAAAACCGGCGGCAAGCCGCATTACCACGGCCATCGCCAGCGCCTGCGCGAGCGTTTCCTGGCCGCCGGCCCGCAATCCCTGCCCGATTACGAGCTGCTGGAGCTGCTGCTGTTCTACGGCATCGAGCGACGCGACACCAAGCCGCTGGCCAAGCAACTGATCGAGCGTTTCGGCAGCCTGGGCGGCGTGCTGGCCGCGCCGGCGGAACAACTCGCGGAATTCGACGGGATCGACCGACGCACTCTGGTGCTGCTGCGCGCGGTGCGCGAGACCGGCGCGCGGCTGGCGCGCGAGGAAGTGGCCGACCGGCCGGTGATCGGCTCGTGGCAGAAGCTGCTCGACTATTGCCGCTCGACCATGGCGCACAACGACACCGAGCAGTTCCGCCTGCTGTTCCTCGACCGCAAGAACGTGCTGATCGCCGATGAGGTGCAGCAGCGCGGCCCGGTCGACCCCACGCCGGTCTATCCGCGCGAGGTGGTCAAGCGCGCTCTGCAGCTTGGCGCCTCATCGCTGATCATGGTCCATAACCACCCGTCGGGCGATCCCACGCCCTCGCAGGCCGACATCGAGATGACGCGCGAGGTGCAGGCGGCGGCGGAAGTGCTGGGCATCGCCCTGCACGATCACATCGTGATCGGCCGCAAGGGCCATGCCAGCTTCAAGAGCCTGCGGCTGATCTGAAGCGGCAAGCCGCGCTTCACTTGGCCGCAGCGGCCGAGGACAGGCCTTTCTGGAACGCCTCGATCACGTGCTGGCCTTCCTCGAACGAGCTGGCCATCGACTGGCGCACGAACTCGTTCCAGCACGCGACCGACTTGGCCGGATCGTCGCACTCGGCGAGCTTCCTGACATAGTCGGTGCAGGCTTCGAGCTGCCGCGCCGTCGCGCCCAGCATCTCCTTGCTGACGGCGGCATAGGCCTTCATCGGCGCCTCGGCGAAGGATTTGGTCCAGCCCATGCCCAGGAACAGGGCGGCCGGATTGACTGGCATCGATTGGGCATTGTCGGTCGACTTCTCGGTTTCCATCGCAGACCTCCAGCAATGATCGCAGATACTCTGTGTTACTTTGTTGAAATTACCGGCCGCATCGGCGTCGCGCCTTGATCGAGATCAAGGGCGATTGACCGCGAAAAATCGCATGATTATCGTGGATCGAATGGCAATGGAACTCGCGCCCGGCCCCGTCACGGCGACCGGATGCAGCCTGAGATCATAAGGTTGCGGGTTTTCGCTATGGCGACGCGATCAGCCGCCCCGCCACCCACATCTTCACGCACGCGAGGAGTTTCCCCCCTGAAGCCTTCACCGCCGCCCCTCATGGACGAAACCCTGGGCAGCGAGCCCTTCCGCTCCATCGACCGCATGCGCGAGGCCTTCAGCGCCCAGCTCACGGGCGGGCTGTCGCCGGCCTCCATCGCGCTGGCGCTGTTCGACTGGTCGATCCATCTCGCCTCGGCACCGGGCAAACGCCTGGAGCTGGCGGACAAAGCGGCGCGCAAGGCCGCCCGCCTGCTGGCCTACCTGGCAGCCGCCAGCCTGCATGCCGATGCGCCGGCCTGCATCGAGCCGCTGCCGGGCGATTACCGGTTCCGCGCCGAGGCGTGGAAGAAGCAGCCTTACAGTTTCTGGGCCCAGGCCTTCCTGCTCAACCAGCAATGGTGGCACAACGTCACGCATGAGGTGCCCGGCGTCCTGCCGCATCACGAGGACGTCATCTCCTTCGCCACCCGCCAGCTTCTGGACATGGCCTCGCCATCCAACAGCCCCTTCACCAACCCCGAGGTGATCGAGAAGGCGCTGCAGACCGGCGGCGCCAATTTCGTCCAGGGATTCCACAACTGGCTGGAGGATGTTAGCCACCTGGCCGCCGGCCGGCCGCCGGTCGGCGCCGAGAATTTCCGCGTCGGGCAGGACGTCGCCGTCACGCCGGGCAAGGTGGTGTACCGCAACCACTTGATCGAACTGATCCAGTATGCGCCGGCGACCGACACGGTGCTGGCCGAGCCGGTGCTGATCGTGCCGGCCTGGATCATGAAGTACTACATCCTCGACCTGTCGCCGCATAATTCGCTGGTCCGCTACCTGGTCGAACGCGGCCACACGGTGTTCTGCATCTCCTGGCGCAATCCCGGTGCGGAGGACCGCGACCTGACGCTGGACGACTACCGGCGCCTGGGCGTCATGGCCGCGCTCGACGCCGTCAACGCCATCGTGCCGGACCGCAAGGTGCACGCCACCGGCTATTGCCTGGGCGGCACCTTGCTGGCGATCGCGGCCGCCGCCATGGCCCATGCCGGCGACGGGCGGCTGGCGTCGGCGACGCTGTTCGCCGCCCAGACCGATTTCACCGAGCCCGGCGAGCTGGGCCTCTTCATCGACCACAGCCAGATGCATCTGCTGGAAAGCATGATGTGGCACCGGGGCTATCTCTCCGCCGACCAGATGGCGGGGGCCTTCCAGCTCCTGCGCACCAATGACCTGGTCTGGTCGCGCCTGGTGCGCGAGTACCTGATGGGCGAGCGCACGCCGATGATCGACCTGATGGCGTGGAACGCCGACACTACCCGCATGCCCTACCGGATGCATGCCGAATACCTGCGCCGCCTCTATCTCGACAACGAGCTGGCGACCGGCCGCTTCATGGTCGACGGCCGGTCGGCGGCGCTGCAGAACATCCGCGCGCCGCTGTTCGTGGTCGGCACCGAGCGCGACCACGTCGCGCCGTGGCGCTCGGTGTACAAGATCCACCAGCTCAGCGATTCGGACGTCACCTTCGTGCTGTCCAGCGGCGGCCACAACGCCGGCATCGTCAGCGAACCGGGCCGCCCGGGGCGGCGCTTCCGCATCGCCCTCAAGCGCGCCAGCGATCCTTGCCTCGGTCCCGACGAATGGGTCGCTATGGCGACGCTGAAGCAGGGATCGTGGTGGGACGACTGGACCGAATGGCTGGCCGTCCAGTCCACGCCCGGGCGCGTGCCGCCGCCGGCCATGGGGGCGCCGGCACAAGGCTGCGTTCCAGCCGAGGACGCGCCCGGCACCTATGTCTTCCAGCGCTGAGGCCGTCATGAACGAACCGCTGCTCAGGAACCGCACCTTCGACGAGCTACGAGTCGGCGACAGCGCCTCGCTGGTGCGCATCGTCGGCCGCGACGACATCGAGCTTTTCGCCGCCGTTTCCGGCGACGCCGATCCAGCGCATCTGGACGCCGCCTTCGCCGCCACCGATGCGGCCGGGCACATTGTCGCTCACGGCATGTGGACCGGCGCGCTGGTCTCGGCCGTGCTGGGCACCACCCTGCCCGGTCCCGGCACCGTCTACCTTGGACAGGATTTCCGCTTCCTGCAGCCGGTGGCGCCCGGCGACACCGTCACCGCCACCGTCACCGTCAGAGAGAAGCAGGCCGACCGCCGCATCGTGCGGCTCGATACGGTCTGCACCAACCAGAAGGGCGAGCAGGTGCTGACCGGCACCGCCACGGTGATCGCGCCCGAGCGCGTCATCGAATGGCCGCGCACCAAGCTGCCCGAGGTGTCGCTGCGCCGGCACAACCGTTACCAGGCCTTCATCGAACAGGCGCGCAACCGCCCGGCCGTCGCCGCCGCCATCATCCACCCGTGCTCGCCGGAAGCCGTGCTGGCCGCCGTCGAGGCGCGCGATGCGGGCCTGTTCGAGCCGGTGCTGGTGGGACCGGAAGCCAGGATCCGCGCCGCCGCCGAGACCGCGCAAGTGTCGCTCGACGGC
This sequence comes from Alphaproteobacteria bacterium, assembly GCA_037190765.1. Classification (GTDB taxonomy): domain Bacteria; phylum Pseudomonadota; class Alphaproteobacteria; order Reyranellales; family JAQSWP01; genus JAQSWP01. The sequence continues at coordinate 42,905 of JBBCJW010000047.1, read as the reverse complement.
ATCGCCTTGGAACCCGCGCCGCACAGCCACGCCGCCGCCGCCCGCGCCGTCGAGCTGGCAGTGGCCGGCCGGGCCGCGGTGCTGGTAAAGGGCAGCCTGCACACCGACGAGCTGCTGGCGGCAGTGGTGGCGTCCGGCTCGCCGCTGCGCACCGAGCGGCGCATCAGCCATGTCTACGCCATGGACGTGCCGGCCTACGCCAAGCCGCTGATCGTCACCGACGGCGCCATCAACATCCAGCCGACCCTGGAGCACAAGCGCGACATCTGCCAGAACGCCGTCGATCTGCTGCGGGTGCTGGGCATGGAGGAGCCGCTGGTCGCCGTGCTGGCGGCGGTGGAGACCGTCAACCCGCGAATGCCCGCGACGCTTGACGCCGCCGCCCTCACCGTGATGGCAGCGCGCGGCCAGATCACCGGCTGCCGCGTCGACGGGCCGCTGGCCTTCGACAACGCCATCAGCCCCGACGCGGCCCGCACCAAGGCCATCGTCTCGCCGGTCGCCGGCCAGGCCGATATCCTGCTGGTGCCCGATCTGGAAGCGGGCAACATGCTGGCCAAGCAGCTCATCTATTTCGCCGGCGCCACGGCGGCCGGCCTGGTGCTGGGGGCGCGCATCCCGATCGTGCTGACCAGCCGCGCCGATCCGCTCAGCGCCCGCCTCGCCTCGGCCGCGCTGGCCAAGCTGGTGGCCGAGCTGCGGCCGGCGCAATGGCTGCCGGCGTCATGAACGACGGCCTGCTGCTCACCTTCAACGCCGGCTCCTCCAGCATCAAGATCGGCGTGTTCGACATCGAACCGGGCCAGGCCCGCCGCATGGCCGGCGGCGCGATCGATTTCCGCCGCAGCCCGGCCCGGCTCGCGTTCAGGCAGGGCGATGCCACCGTCCTCGAAGCCGAATTGCGGGCCGCCGCCGACGATCTGCCGGCGGTGCTGGCGGAGACCTTCGACCGGCTGGGAGAGCATCTGACGATCGGCCGCGTCGCCGCCATCGGGCACCGCGTCGTGCATGGCGGCGAGAATTTCGCCGGGCCGGTGCGGCTGGACCGGACGGCGATCGAGGCCATCGCCGCACTGACCCGGCTGGCGCCGCTGCACCAGCCACAGAACCTGAAGCTGATCCGCGCTACCGAACGACTATGGCCGCAGGTGGCGCAGAGCGCCTCCTTCGACACCGCCTTCCACCGCACCAACCCCGATCTGGTGCGCCGCTTCGCCATTCCGCGCGCGCTGCACGACCAAGGCATAAGGCGCTACGGCTTTCACGGCCTGTCCTACCGGTACATCGCCGGCGAACTGGCGCGGCGCGCGCCGTCGGTCGCCGCCGGCAAGGTGGTGGTGGCGCATCTGGGCAGCGGCGCCAGCCTGTGCGCCCTGCGCGCCGGCGTCAGCCAGGACAGCAGCATGGGCTTCTCCACCCTCGACGGCATACCGATGGCGACCCGATGCGGCGCCCTCGACCCGGGCGTGCTGCTGCATCTGCTGGGGCCGGGCGGACGGACACTGGCCGAGGTCGAGGACATCCTCTACCACCGCTCCGGCCTGCTGGGCGTGTCGGGGATCAGCGCCGACAGCCGCGTGCTGCTGGCCAGCGCCGAACCGTCGGCGCGGGAAGCGCTCGATCTCTTTTCCCTGCGCGTCGCCGGCGAGATCGCGCGGCTGGCCGCCACCCTGGGCGGCCTCGACGCCGTCGTCTTCACCGCCGGCATCGGCGAGAACCAGCCCGCGGTGCGGGCCGGCATCGCCGCCCGCCTGGCCTGGCTGGGCCTGCAGCTCGACGACGGCGCCAACGCCGCCAATGCCGGAACGATCAGCGCCGCTTCGAGCCGGGTCGCGGCCCTGGTGATCCCGACCGACGAAGAGCAGGTGATCGCCGACGAGGCCGTGTCGGTCCTGCGGGCCGGCGGCTGACGGCGCTTACCCCTTCTCCCCTTCCACCGCCGCACGCGGCTCGCGCACGACCAGCGCGTCGCAGGACAGGGTGGACAGGATTTCCTTGGCGGTGCTGCCGATGACCATGTCGAACAGGGCGCTGCGGCCATGCGTGCCCAGCACCACCAGATCGACGCCGCGGTCGCGCGCGTACTGGCGGATCAGTTCGCCCGGTCGTCCCTCCTCGATGATGACGCCGAAGCAGTCGGTGCGCTCCTGGGGAATGCCGGAAGCGGCGAGAAAGGCATTGCAGTCGGCCACCGCCGTCTCGCGATACTGCGCCCGATAGCGGTCCGGCTCGGGGGCAAGCCCGACGGCCGGCGGGTTGAAGGCGTGGAACACGTCCAGCTTGCTGTCGGGAAAAAACGCCGCCGCCGCCCGCAGCGCATGCTGCGACGAGGCCGAGAAATCGGTGGCGACCACGATGTTGCCATAGGGGCGCCGCGCCCGTTCCTTCACCACCAGCAGCGGGATGCGCGAGCGGCGCAGCAGGCGGTCGACCGTGGCGCCCAGCCCGAAGCGGCCCAGGGTCTCGTCGCGGGCGATGCCGGTCACGATCAGGTCGCAGCCATGCGCCTTGGCCGCGCGCATGACCAGGTCGACCGGATCGCCCTTCTCGGCCACCGCCGTGACGCGGACCGATTGCGGGATGTCGCGGCGCAGCTGCTCCTCCACGACCTTCACCGGATCGGTCTGGCGCGGCCAGGACAGCGGGCGCTCGTCCAGCACCTTGGCGTAGAGATCCTCGCTCTGCTCCAGGGCATGGACGGCGACAAGGTCCGCCCGCCAGGCAACGGCGAGCGCTGCGGCGCGATCCAGCGCACGGTCGCAGCGGGCGCTGAGGTCGGTGGCGAAAAGAATCTTCTTCGGCGGGGCCTTGATCCAGTCCTGTTCCATTATGCGCGGGTCTTCCCTGTTCCAGAGCGCCGTCCTCCCGGGCGGGAGCGGACGCGGCTAAATTCGCCAAAGGCGCCGGAGCGGCGCAGCACCGCCTTCTCCACTTCGAGGATCGCCATCAGCACGACGCCGGCGCCGACTATGACCAGGCCGTCGATCAGGGCGACCGGACGGCTGTCGAACAGCGCCTGCATCGCCGGCGTGTAAGTATAGCAGACCTGCGCCACAACCACGACGACCAGCGCGATCAGCACCGGCCGCGTGCCCAGCGCGCCGCGCAACGAGATCGAGCTTACGTGCAGGTAGCGCACGTTGAAGAGATAGAAAATCTCGAACACGACGATGACGTTGACCACCATGGTGCGCGCCGTCTCCACGCCCAGGCCGCGATCCAACGCGTAGAAGAAGATCGCCAGCGCCCCGACCGTGAACAGGCCCGAGACGAAGAAGATGCGCCACACCAGGAAGGGCGACAGCAGCGGCGCGCCCGCCGGGCGCGGCGGCCGCTCCATGACGCCATCCTCGGGCGGCTCGAAGGCCAGCACCAGCCCCAGGGTCACGGTCAGGATCAGGTTGATCCACAGGATCTGCGCCGCCGTCATCGGCATGACGAAGCCGAACATGATGGCGACGATGACGGTCAGCACCTCGCCGCCATTGGTCGGGATGGTCCAGGAGATGACCTTGCGGATGTTGTCGTAGACGGTGCGCCCCTCGTGCACGGCGGCGACGATGGAGACGAAATTCTCGTCCAGCAGCACCATTTCGGAGGCTTCCTTGGCCGCCTCCGTGCCCTTGCGCCCCATGGCGATGCCGACATCGGCCTGCTTCAGCGCCGGCGCGTCGTTGACCCCGTCGCCGGTCATCGCCACCACCGCCCCGGTCGACTGCAGGGCGCGCACGATGCGCAGCTTGTGCTCCGGGTTGGTGCGGGCGAACACCGAGGCCCGGGCCGCCAGCCCGGCCAGCGCCTCGTCGGGTGTGCGGTCGAGATCGGCACCGCTGACCACCTCCGATCCGTCGTCGAGGCCGAGCTGGCGGGCGATGGCGGCGGCGGTGGCGGCGTGGTCGCCGGTGATCATCTTGACCGCGATGCCGGCGGAGCGGCACTCGGCGATGGCGCGGATCACCTCCTCGCGCGGCGGGTCGATGAAGCCCACCACGCCGAGAAACACCAGCCCCTCCTCCAGATCGGCGAAGGACAGCCGGCCATCGCCGGCGGCCGGCAACTTCACCGCGAAGCCCAGCACCCGTTCGCCCTCGGAGGCCGCCTCGGCGATGCGCTCGTTCCACCATGCCGGGTCGAGCGGCTGCGGTCCGGCCGGCGTCATCTGCGTGGCGCACATGGCCAGCAGCCGCTCCGGCGCGCCCTTGACGAAGATCGCGGTCTCGCCCGCCGGCCCGGCATGGCGGGTGGCCATGAAGCGGTGCTGGGCGTCGAACGGGATTTCGTCGGAGCGCGGCCATTCGGCGCGGGCATGGACGGGATCGAGGCCCGCCTTCATCGCCATCGCCACCAGCGCGCCTTCCATGGGATCGCCGTCGACGATCCAGTGCCCATCCGCCTGCCGCAATTGGGCATCGCCGCACAGCAGGCCGCAGCGGATCAGCAGGGTCGCCGCTTCCAGCGCGGCGACATCGTCGTCGCCCTCGGCCGTGAAGGCGCCCTCGGGCACGTAGCCGGAGCCGCCCACCATCAGCCGGTGCCGGGGGGTGACGATGCGGCGGGCGGTCATCTCGTTGCGCGTCAGCGTACCGGTCTTGTCGGAGCAGATGACCGAGGTGGCGCCCAGCGTCTCGACCGCCGGCAGGCGGCGGATCACCGCATTGCGCGCCGCCATGCGCTGCACGCCGATCGCCAGGGTGATGGTGATGACGGCCGGCAGGCCTTCGGGCACCACGCCGACCGCCAGCGCCACCACCGCGATCAGCGCCTCGGTCCATTCGTAGTCGCGCACCAGGGTGGCGAAGGCGAACAGCAGCACGGCGGTCGAGATGGCGACCCAGGTAAAGCGCTGGCCGAAGCGGTTGATCTGCCGCAGCAGCGGCGTGGTCAGCATCTCCACGCCTTCGATCAGGGCGCTGATGCGGCCGATCTCGGTGCGGCCGCCGGTCTCCACCACCAGGCCGGCGCCCTGCCCGGCCGCCACCAGCGTGCCGGAGAAGGCCATGCCGAAACGGTCGCCCAGCGGCGCGTCGGGCGCGCTGGCGTCCTCGCGCTTTTCCGACGCCACCGATTCGCCGGTCAGCATCGCCTCGTCGATCAGCAGGCCGCGGGCGCGGATCAGGCGCATGTCGGCCGGGACGCGGTCGCCGGCCTCGATCAGCACCAGATCGCCCGGCACCACCTCGGCGACCGCGATGCTGGCGCGCCGCCCGTCGCGCCAGACCATGGCGTGCGGCGATATCATCTTGCGGATGGCGCTGAGCGCCTTCTCGGCCTTGTCCTCCTGGATGAAACCGACAATGGCGTTGATGGTGACGACGGCGACGATCACCGCCGAGTCGATGTGGTGCCCCAGGATCCAGGCGGCGACCGCGGCCGCCAGCAGGAAATAGATCAGCGTGTTGTCGAACTGGGCGAGGAAGCGCAGCACCGGATGGCGCCGCTTGCCCTCGGGCAGCGTGTTGGGCCCGTACTGCGCCAGACGGCTCGCAGCTTCCGCAGCCGTCAGTCCGTTGCGGCCCGTCGCCAGAGCGGCGGCGGTTTCCTCGATCGTGGCCGCGTGCCAGGCCAGGCCGGCCGCGGAGTCGGGCGCGGCCGTATCGGCGGGCAGGTTCGCTCCGGTCGCCTTCACCATGTCCCGCCCGTCACCAGCCGCTCTCCCCACCTGTCCGTTTCGCCGCCGCACCGGCGCATTCGGACGCAAGGATAACTTTGCCGTCCCGCCCCCTCAACCCTTGGCACTGGCGCCGCGCATAATGTGCGGCGCATGGACGCGGCCGATCGTGGCGCCGGCGCTCAGGGCGGCAGCAGCCAGGGCACCAACAGCACGCTGGCGACCATGGCGACGACGGCGAAGGGCACGCCGATGCGAACGAAATCGAAGAAGCGGTAATTGCCCGGCCCGACCACCAGCGTGTTCACCGGCGAGGACACCGGCGTCATGAAGGCGGCCGACGCCCCCAGCGCCACGATCATGGCGAAGGGATAGGGCGAGGCGCCCAGGTCCTGCGCCACCGTCACCGCCACCGGCGCCATCAGGATGGCGGTGGCGGTGTTGGAGATGAACAGCCCCAGCACGGCGGTGGCGACGAACAGCGCCGCCAGCACGGCGTGGATGCCGGCGTCGCCCAGCACGCCGATCAGCGCCGACGCCGCCAGCTCGATGCCGCCGGTCTTCTGCAGTGCCGCCGCAAAGGGCATCATGCCGACGATCAGGATCAGGGTCTGCCACTGGATCGAGCGGTAGGCGCTCTCGACGTCGATGCAGCGCAGCAGCCCCAGCAGCAGGCAGCCGATCAGGGCGGCGATGACGTTGGGCACCGTGCCGCTGACCATCAGCGCCACCACCAGCACCAGGATCGCCAGCGCCTGCGGCGCGCGCCTCGCCACCGGCGCCACCTCGTCCATCTCCGCCGGCAGGTCGAGCACGAACAGGTCCTTGCGGTCGGCCTGCAGGCGGCGGATCGCCCGCCACGGCCCGATCAGCAGCAGCGTGTCGCCCAGCCGCAGCTTCTGGTCCAAGACGCTGCCGCGATGCGGCGTGCTGCCGCGGCGCAGGCCGATCACGTTGAGGTCCAGTTCGGAGCGGAACCGCGCCTCGATCACGGTGCGGTCGATCAGCCGCGAGCCGGGCGGCACCATGGCCTCGACCATGCCGATATCCTGCCGGCGGTCGAGGAAATAGTCGCCGCTCAGCGGCAGGCGCTCCAGCGCGAAGCGCTGGCTGACCTGCTCGATGTCGATGGCGGGCGAGAACAGGTCGAGCAGCAGCACGTCGCCGGCCTGCAGCAGGGTGGCCGGGGTCGGCAGCACCGCCTGCGGCGTGAAGCGGCCGGCCCGCTCCATGCAGACGATGTTGACGCCGGCCGAACCGCGCAGATCCAGCTCCTGCAGCGTCCTGCCGACCAGCGGCGAGCCCGGCGTCACCCGCAGCCGGTATTCGCGCCCGCTCAGATCGTATTGCTCCACCCATTGCGCCAGCCGCGGCCGCTGGCGCTGCACATCCGTCGCCACGTCGGTGCGCGACAGGAAACGGCGCGCCAGCAGCATGTAGAGGATGGCCAGCACCAGCAGCGGCAGGCCGAACGGGGTGAAGCTGAAGAAGCCGAAACCGTCGAAGCCATTGCGCACCAGCTCGGAATTGACCACCAGGTTGGGCGCGGTGGCCACCAGGGTCATCATGCCGCTGATCAGAGCGGCGACCGACAGCGGCATCATCAGCCGGCTGGCCGGGATGCCGGTGGCGCGCACGATGCGCAGGACGACGGGGATGAACAGCGCCACCACCGCCGTCGAGCTCATGAACGAGCCGACCCCGGCCACGATCGCCATCAGCGGCGGGATCAGCCGCGTCTCGCTGCGCCCGGCGCGGCGCAGCAACCAGTCGCCCAGGCGTTGCGCCACGCCCGTCCGCACCAGGCTCTCGCCGATCACGAACAGGGCGGCGATCAGCACGATGTTGGGATCGGCCAGCCCGGCCAGCGCTTCCGGCACGGAAATGACGCCGGTCAGCGGCAGCGCCGTCATCATGAGGAGCGCCACCACGTCCATGCGCGGCCGGTTGCGCACGAACATCACGATCGCGGCCAGCAGCAGCCCGACGACGATGAGAAGATCGTTATTCACGACGGACCAGCCACACCTGCACGCGCCCGAGGACGGAAGGCGCGCATCCTAACAGGACCGGCCGGCGGATTTAACCCAGTCCGGCGCGCTGCAGCGCCTCGTTTTGGCGCTGCGCCAGGGCGTCGGCGTCGAACCCCTCGATCAGCGAGCGGAACAGGTCGTGCCAGTTCAGCGACGCCTTGAGGTGGATGAAGACCGAGCCCAGGCCGATGGCGGCGCGGTCCATGAACACGAACTCCCGCGGCGGGGTCACCCCGCCCAGCCGCCTGATGTCCTCGTGCACCTTGCGCGCGGTGTCGCGGCCATAGGAGCCGGGCATGTCCTCGGTCAGCCGCCGCACGCGGTCGTCCATCAGCGGCCCGTAGAGGAAAGCGGCCCACTGGTTCAGGGCGGCGATGTGCTCGCGGCTGAGGTCGCGGAAGCCCCAGTTCTCGTAGGCCTGCACCGCCAGCGCCTCGTCGCCCCGGGTGAGCGCCCAGTAGAGATCGATCGAGCCCCGCACGAAGCGCGGCGGGAAGACGCGGACGCAGCCGAAATCCAGCAGGTTCACCCCGCCGTCGCCGCGCACCGTGTAGTTGCCCAGATGCGGATCGCCATGGATGATGCCATAGCGGTAGAGCGGCACGTACCAAGTGCGGAACATGCGCGCCGCCAGCGCATTGCGCTCGTCCTGCGTCGCCGTCTCGCTCCAGCGCAGCAGCGGCACGCCCTGCAGCCACGTCATGCTCAGCAGCCGCTCGGTCGACAGATCGGACATCACGCGCGGCACATGGATGTCGCCCTCGCCCGCCAGCATGTCGGCATAGAGCGCGATATGCTTGGCCTCGCGCCGGTAATCCAGCTCCTCGCGCAGGCGGGCGACGATCTCATGATAGATGTCGTCGGTGCGAATGGCGCTGTCGTAGCGCTCGTAAAGGGCGAAGACGACGCGCAGCTGCTTGAGGTCGGCCTCCAGGGCGGCACGCATGTCGGGATACTGCAGCTTGCAGGCCAGCGCCGTGCCGTCCAGTGCTACGGCGCGATGCACCTGACCCAGCGAGGCGGCGGCACTGGCGGTGCGCTCGAAGCCGGCGAAGCGGCTCTGCCAGTCCGGCCCCAGCTCGCCCGCCATGCGCCGCTTCACGAACGGCCAGCCCATCGGCGGCGCGTTGGATTGCAGCTGCGACAGCTCGGCGGCGTATTCCTCCGGCAACGCGTCGGGAATGGTGGAGAGCAGCTGGGCCGCCTTCATCAGCGGCCCCTTCAGCCCGCCCAGGGCCGCCTTGACGTCGGCGGCATGGCGGGCGCGATCCATCGGCAGGCCGAGATAGCGGTTGCCGGCCATGCGCGCCGCCAGCCCGCCCATCGAGACGCCGACCTTGGCGTAGCGGCCCAGCCGGCCGCCGAAGCTATCCTCGTCAGCGGCCACCGGCCACCGCCTACATCTTCTCCAGCTCGTCGATGAAGCCGGAGATCACGCCGATGCCCTTCTGCCAGAAGGCGGGATCGCTGGCGTCCAGCCCGAACGGCGCCAGCAGTTCCTTGTGCCGCTTGGTGCCGCCGGCCTTCAGCATGTCGAGGTAGCGCTGCTGGAAGCCGGGCGCGCCGTCCTGGTAGACGGCGTAGAGCGAGTTCACCAGGCAGTCGCCGAAGGCATAGGCGTAGACGTAGAACGGCGTGTGCACGAAATGCGGGATATAGGCCCAGTAGGCGCTGTATTCCGGATGGAAGCGGAACACCGGCCCCAGGCTTTCGGTCTGCACCGCCATCCAGATCTCGCCGATGCGCTCGGCCGTCAGCTCGCCCTGGCGGCGCTCGGTATGCACGCGCAGCTCGAAATCGTAGAAGGCGATCTGGCGCACCACCGTGTTGATCATGTCCTCGACCTTGGAGGCCAACATGACCTTGCGCTTCGCCGGGTCCTGCTGCGCCTTGAGCAGCGCCTGGAAGGTCAGCATCTCGCCGAACACCGAAGCCGTCTCGGCCAAGGTCAGCGGCGTGTCGGCCATCAGATAGCCCGGCCCCGCCGACAGCACCTGATGCACGCCATGGCCCAGCTCGTGCGCCAGGGTCATCACGTCGCGCACCTTGCCCTGGTAGTTCAGCAGCAGATAGGGGTGCGCCGAGGGCACGGTGGGATGGGCGAAGGCGCCCGGCGACTTGCCCGGCCGCACCGGCGCGTCGATCCAGGCATTGTCGAAGAACTTCCTGCCGACCGAAGCCAGGTCGGGCGAGAAAGCATTATAGGCGTCGAGCACCGTCTTGGTGGCCTCGGGCCAGGGAATGACGCGGTCGTCCGATTCGGGCAGCGGCGCGTTGCGGTCCCAGTAGTCGAGCTGCTCGGCGCCGAACCATTTGGCCTTCAGCTTGTAATAGCGATGCGCCAGCGCCGGATAGGAAGCCTTGACGGCGGCGACCAGCGCCTCGACCACCTCGTCCTCGACCTGGTTGGCGAGGTTGCGCGAGGACGGCGGCTTCTCGTATTTGCGCCAGCGGTCCTCGATCTCCTTCTCCTTGGCCAGCGTATTGGTGATCAGCGCGAACACCGCGACGTTCTCGCCCATCACCTTGCCGAAGCCCTGCGCCGCCCGCTTGCGCTTCTCGCCGTCCTTCTCCGACAGCAGGTGCAGGATTTCGGCCGAGGTCATCTCCTTGCCGTCGAGCGGAAAGCGCAGCCGCGCCATGGTCTCGTCGAACAGCCGCGTCCAGGCCGCCCGGCCGGCGACGTATTTCTCGTGCAGCAGTTTTTCCAGCTCGTCGGAAAGCTGATGCGGCCGGTAGGCGCGGCAGTCGCGGATCCACGGCCGGTAGCGGGCCAATGCGGGGTCCTGCAGCTTCTGTTCCATCGCCGCATCCTCGATGCGGTTGATCTCCAGCGAGAAGAACAGCAGCGGCGTGGTGATTTCCGTCACCTTCTCCTGCACGTTCTGGAAGAACTGGCCGATCTTGGGGTCCGACTGGTCGCCGGAATAGACCAGCGAGGCATAGGAGGTGATGCGGCCCAGCGTCTCCTGCAGCGTCTCGAAGCGAGCCAGGGCGGCGGCCATTTCCGCCCCGCTCAGCGCCGCCATGCGGGTCTCGTACTTGGCGGCGAAATCCTTGGCTTCCGCCGCCGCCTGCTCCAGGTCGCGCGCCAGTTCGGGCGACTCGATGCCGGGATAGAGGTCGGACAAATCCCAGCTCGGGAGCTGGTCCTGCGGGACGGGCGCGTTCATGGAAAAATGCCTCCGGGCGGACGAAACGACGGTACCAGCGGCAAATATGGGGCCTCGCCGCGCCGCCGCCAACCGCCCGATGGCCGCCGTGCTGGAGATTCGTTCTAGAGATTATGGAAGCGGCGGTACCATTCGACGAAGCGCGGCAGGCCCTGGTCGATCTCCGTGCTCGGCTGCCAGCCCAGCACCTGCTCGGTCTCCGAGATATCGGCCACCGTGTCGATCATTTCCGCCGGATGGGCGGCGACGCGCTCGACCTGCGCCTGCCGTCCCACCGCCCGCTCCAGCACCGACAGGTACCGCTCCAAGGTCTCCGCCCTGGCGCTGCCCACGTTCAGCACCCGATGCTCGCCCGGCGCCGCCGGCCGGTCCAGCGCCGCCAGCACCGCCTGCACCGTGTCCTCGACATAGGTGAAGCCGCGGCTCATGCGGCCGAAATTGTACAGCTCGATGGTTTCGCCCTCGAACAGCGCCCGGGTGAACTTCCAGGTCGCCATGTCCGGCCGCCCCCAGGGGCCATAGACGGTGAAGAAGCGCAAGCCCGTCGCGCCCAACCCGAAGCGCAGCGCATAGGAGGTGGTGACCAGTTCCGCCGCCCGCTTGGTGGCGCCGTAAAGCGATTTCGGCCGGTCGGCCCGGTCCGAGATCGAATAGGGCATGCGGTCGGAGGCGCCATAGACGGCGGAGGTCGAGGCATAGACCAGCGGCACCGGCTTGCCGGCGTGGCGCGCCAGTTCCAGGGCGCACAGCATGCCGCCGATATTGGAATCGAGGAAATCGAACGGCCGGTCGTCGCTGGCCCGCACGCCGGGATTGGCCGCCATGTTGGCGATGCCGGTGATCTCGCCCGCCCGCTCGCGGATCCCCGCCACGCTGTCGGCCTTGCCGATATCGGCCTCCAGCAGGATGAAGCCCGGCCGGCGCTGCAACTCGGCGATGCGGGCGCGCTTGAGTTCGACGCTGTAATACGGATCGAAATTGTCGATCCCCAGTACGCTCTGGCCGCGCGCCAGCAGGGCGGCGGTAAGGTGGAAGCCGATGAAACCGGCGGCGCCGGTGACGATGACCGTCATTTTTTACGACCCGGGAAAACAGGAACGCGATAATGAGGCGCACTCTAGTCGTACCGCGCTCCGAAATCACGCACTGCAGCATGACACAAGGTTGCGATCGCCTGCCGGAACCGGCAACGTCGGCACAGGTTGCCACGCTGCGGGAGCAATTTCCTGTTGGATCGGGATTTGTCCACCGTCGGCAATTGCAGGTTAGGTCAGTCGCGATTACCTTTTCGGAACAATAGTTAAAGTCGGGAGGTTCGCATGGCGCTGGCCACGGTCACCCTGGACGACAAATACACGCTCGACGCCGGTCGCGTGTATCTGACCGGTACCCAGGCCCTCGTCCGTTTGCCCATGATGCAGCGACAGCGCGACGTCGCCGCCGGCAAGAATACCGCCTGCTTCATCTCCGGCTACCGCGGCTCGCCGCTGGGCGGGCTGGACCAGACCCTGTGGCAGGCTCGCCGCTTCGTCGAGAAGAACCACATCGTCTTCAACCCCGGCGTGAACGAGGATCTGGGCGCCACCTCGATCTGGGGCACGCAGCAGGTCGGCCTGTTCCCCGGCGCCAGATACGACGGCGTCTTCGCCCTGTGGTACGGCAAGGGCCCGGGCGTGGACCGCACCGGCGACGTGTTCAAGCACGCCAACAATGCCGGCACCTCGCCCTGGGGCGGCGTGCTGGCGCTGGCCGGCGACGACCACATGGCCAAGTCCTCGACGCTCGCGCACCAGAGCGAGTTCGCCTTCGTCGACGCCATGATGCCGGTGCTGAATCCGGCCGGCGTGCAGGAATTCCTCGATGTCGGGCTGTACGGCTTCGCTCTCTCCCGCTTCGCTGGCCTGTGGGTCGGCTTCAAGGTGATCGGTGAGACGGTCGACACCTCGGCCTCGGTCTCGGTCGATCCGCAGCGCGTGCGGATCGTGCTGCCCACCGACATCGAGATGCCGCCGGGCGGCTTCTCCATCCGCTGGCCGGACGACATATTGCAGCAGGAGTTGCGGCTGCACCGCTACAAGCTGCCCGCCGCCCTGGCCTTCGCCCGCGCCAATAAGCTCGACCGCGTGGTGCTGGGCGGCCGCAACGCCCGCATCGGCATCGTCACCACCGGCAAGTCCTATCTCGACGTGCGCCAGGCCCTCGATGAACTCGGCATCGACGAGCGCGAGGCCGAGGCGCTGGGCCTGGCCATCTACAAGGTGACCATGACCTGGCCCCTGGAGCCGGAGGGCATCCGCGCCTTCGCCGAGGGGCTGGAGGAGATCGTGGTGGTCGAGGAGAAGCGGTCCCTGATGGAATGGCAGATCAAGGACCAGCTCTACCACATTGCCGCCGACCGCCGGCCGCGCATCGTCGGCAAGGTCGACGAGGATGGCAAGCCGCTGCTGCAGACCAATGGCGAGTTGCTGCCCAACCAGATCGCCCGCCTGATCGCCGCTCGTCTGGGCCGCGCTGCACCGGTGGAGAAGCTGAACCAGCGGCTGGAAGCCATCGCGCGCAAGGAGGCGGCGCAGCAGCGCAACGGCACCGGCTTCAACCGCATCCCCTATTTCTGCTCCGGCTGCCCGCATAATTCCTCGACCAAGGTGCCGGAAGGCTCCTTCGGCATGGCCGGCATCGGCTGCCACTTCATGGCGGTGTGGATGGACCGTTCGACCCTGACCTTCACCCAGATGGGCGGCGAGGGCGCGCCGTGGATCGGCATGTCGCCCTTCACCGACATGAAGCACGTGTTCCAGAACCTGGGCGACGGCACTTATTTCCATTCCGGGTATCTTGCCGTGCGCGCCGCCGTCGCCGCCAAGGTCAACATGACCTACAAGATCCTCTTCAACGATGCCGTCGCCATGACCGGCGGCCAGCGCCACGACGGCAACCTGACGCCGGCCCGCATCAGCCAGCAGGTCTATGCCGAGGGCGTTCGCCGCATCGCCCTGGTCAGCGACGATCCGACCAAGTACGAGATCGGCACCGAATGGGCGCCGCACGTGAGCTTCCATCACCGCGCCGATCTGGATCAGGTGCAGAAGGATTTGCGCGACTATCCCGGCGTCTCGGTGCTGATCTACGACCAGACCTGCGCCGCCGAGAAGCGCCGCCGGCGCAAGCGCAACCAGTTCCCCGATCCGCCCAAGCGCGTCTTCATCAACGAGATGGTGTGCGAGGGCTGCGGCGACTGCTCGGTGAAGTCGAACTGCCTCTCCGTCGTGCCGACCGAGACCGAGTTCGGCCGCAAGCGCGCCATCGACCAGTCCTCCTGCAACAAGGACTATTCCTGCCTCAACGGCTTCTGCCCCTCCTTCGTCACTATCGAGGGTGGCGGGCCGCGCAAGGGCAAGGCGATGAAGCACGAGGTGCGCGAGACCGGCTGGCCCGACCTGCCCGAGCCGCGCCTCCCCGCCGCCGCCCATCCCTACAACCTCCTGATCACCGGCGTCGGCGGCACCGGCGTCGTCACCATCGGCGCGCTGCTCGGCATGGCCGCCCATCTGGAGAACAAGGGCTGTTCCGTGCTCGACATGGCCGGGCTGGCGCAGAAGGGCGGCGCCGTCATCTCCCATGTGCGCATCGCCGACCGGCCGGAGGACATCCACGCCGTGCGCCTGGCGGCCGGCGGCGCCAATCTGCTGCTCGGCTGCGATCTGGTGGTCGCGGCATCGACCGACGCGCTCGCCAAGTTCGACCAGGGCGTCACCCGCGCCGTGGTCAACACGCACGAGACCATCACCGGCGACTTCACCCGCAACCCGGACCTGAAATTCCCCGGCCAGGTGCTGAAGCTGGCGATCGAGGCCGCCGCCGGCGCCGCCAATTGCGACTTCATCGACGCCCAGGCCATCGCCACCGCCCTGATGGGCGATTCGATCGCCACCAACCTCTTCATGCTGGGCTTCGCCTACCAGAAGGGTCTGATCCCGGTGTCAGGCGCGGCCATCGACAAGGCCATCGAACTCAACGGCGCCGCCGTCGAGATGAACCGCAAGGCCTTCCTGTGGGGCCGCCGCGCCGCCCACGACGCCGGCAGCGTCGAAGCCGCCGCCGCGCCGCCCAAGGCAGTCGAGCGCCTGCACACGATCTCGACCACGCTGGACGAGATCGTCTCCCGCCGCGTCAAGCACCTGACCGGCTACCAGAACACAGCCTACGCCCAGCGCTACAAGGCGCTGGTCGAGCGCGTGAAGGCGGCCGAAAGCCAGAAAGCGCCGGGCATGAGCGGGCTGGCGGAAGCGGTGGCGCGTTTCTACGCCAAGCTGCTGGCCTACAAGGACGAGTACGAGGTGGCCCGTCTCTATACCGACGGCACGTTCCTGCAATCGGTCCGCAGCCAGTTCGAGGGCGACTACAAGATCAAGTTCCACCTCGCCCCGCCGCTGCTGGCCGAGCGTGATCCCGCCACCGGCCATCTGCAGAAGCAGCAGTTCGGGCCGTGGATGATGGGCGCCTTCGGCCTGCTGGCGAAGCTGAAGTTCCTGCGCGGCACCGCCTTCGACGTGTTCGGCCGCACCGCCGAACGCAGGACCGAGCGCCGGCTGATCGCCGAGTACGAACAAGTGGTCGAGGAGTTGCTGGCAAAGCTGAGCCACGACAACCATGCGCTGGCGGTGCAGATCGCCTCGATTCCGGACGAGATCAGGGGCTTCGGCCACGTCAAGGAGGCCAAGCTGGCGGCGGCGAAGCAGAAGGAAGCCGGCCTGCTGGACGCCTTCCGCAGCCCGCAGCCGCGCCGCACGGCCGCCGAGTAGAGCATCCGCATCATGTGGGTGGCCGGCGTCGATGGCTGTCGCGCCGGCTGGATCGTGGCGCTGCGCCGTCCCGACGATGGCGAACTGCGCTTCCGCCTGCTGGCGCGCATCGCCGACATCGACACGCTTGCAGAAAAGCCGCGACGCATCGCCATCGACATGCCGATCGGTTTCGCCGACATCGCGGCCAAGGGCGGACGCGACTGCGAACGCGCCGCCCGCGCCCTGCTACCGGGCAAGACGTCCTCGGTCTTCTCCCTGCCCTGTCGGACCGCACTTGCCGCCACCGACTATGCCCAGGCGCTGGGACTCAATCGCGCCAGCGGCCCCGATGGCGTGGGCCTGTCGCAGCAGGGCTTTCATCTGTTCGGGAAGCTGCGCGATCTCGACGCGTGGATCACGCCCACTCGCCAGCGCCGATGCATCGAGGCCCATCCCGAACTCGCCTTCTCCCTCATCAACGGCGGCAAACCGGTGCTCAGCCGCAAACGCCAGCCCGAAGGCCGCGCCGAGCGGCAGCGCCTGCTGCGCCGGGCCGGAATTGTCGTATCGACGGCGATGATCAAAGCGCGGCCGAAGGGATGCGGCATCGACGACCTGCTCGACGCCATCGTGCTGACGCGCACCGCCGAACGGCACCTGCGCGGCGATGCCCAGTGCGTACCCGGGAAACCGCCACGCGACGCGCGCGGCCTGCAGATGGCGATCTGGTATTAGCGCCGGCGGCGGCGATCGGGTTTGGTCGGCTTGTGCTGTTGCAGCAGCGCCTCGAACGCCGCCAGCAGTCCTTCCAGTATCTCCGGCCGCCCTTCCAGGCTCGCCAGCGCGAACCCGGCCGATTCCAGCGTCGAGAGACTTTCCCGCCGCGGCTCGCGCCGCAGCCGGCCGTAGCGCGAGACGAAGGGCGGGTTCAGCACCAGCCGGCGGCATTTCAGCAGCCAGGGATTGCGCCACCACAGGCTCTTGGCCTGGCTCCAGGTGCCGTCCAGCGCGATGATGCCCTTCAGCCCGTCGAGCACGCCCTGGTCGGCCAGCGGTTGACCCTTGGCATCGACCGCCGTTACCGGCGCAGCCCCCGGCGCGGTCGAGCCGAGATAGAGCACGCCCCATTCCCTGGGATCGCCGTCCTCGCCCAGCGCCTTGGCCAGGTTGGGCCAGGACAGGCCCACCGCTTTGCGCATGTTGGCGAGGTTGGCTTCCAGCAGCGGCACCGTGGCCAGGGCTTCGGTCTTCTCCTGCGGATGCTGCAGGACCAGCAGGGACAGGCGGTTGTCGATCCTGTCCGGCGCCATCACTCGCGCATCTTGCGCATGGCGAGCGCGGCCGGCCGCGTGAAGCAGCGCTGCAGCCAGGCCTGCACGTTGGGCACATGGGCGAGATCGGCCTGCAGCAGGCGATAGAGCGTCGCCGCCACGTTGAGGTCGGCGACGGTAAAGCGCCCGCCCACCAAAAATTGCCGGCCGGCCAGGGCGGCGTCCAGCACCTTGAGCGGCGGCTGGATCGCCGCCATGCAGGCCTCGGCGATCTTCGGATCGCGCTTCTCCTGCGGCCACACGAAGGCGTTGAAGGCCCAGTCGATCACCGGCTTCTCGACCTCGGTCATGGCCCACAGGGTCCATTGCAGCGCCCGCGCCTCTTCCTCAAGGTCGCGCGGCGCCAGGCCCTTGCCGTCGTCGTATTTGCGCACCAGGTACCAGTCGATCGCCATCGACTCGAACAGCAGCAAATCGCCGTCCTTCAGCGCCGGCACCTTGCCGTTGGGATTGACCGCCTGGAACTCGGGCTTGCGGCTGCCGGCCGGACCGATGCCGACCGGCTCGTGCTCGAACTCGATGCCCAGCTCCAGCGCCGCCCAGAGCGGACGCATGGTGCGCGAGGCGGCGACGCCGTAGATGGTGACGCTCATGACGAAATCCTGATTGGAGGCTCCCCGCCTCAGCCCATGCCCAGCGCGTCCTTGTAGATGTCGAGCAGTTCGTCCATCTCGGCCCGCTCGGCCGGCTCCAGTTTCCGCAGCCGCACCACCTGGCGCATGATCTTGACGTCGAAGCCGGCGCCCTTGGCCTCGCTGTAGACCTCGCGGATATCGGCGCCCAGCGAGGTACGCTCCTCCTCCAGCCGCTCGATCCGCTCGATGAACGACTTCAGCCGCTCGCCGGCCACCGATTCGCTGCGTTTGCCGGGCATCTTGGCGCCATCGGGCATGGGTCCACTCCTTCACGACACGACACGAAAGGCGGCACCGGCCGCCCGTTTCCGCCGCCAACCTAGAGGGCGACCGCACAGGCCTCAATCGGCGCGCGGGCCTTAAGAATGGGGATAACCGGGATAAGTGACGGCGGATGGCCGGCGTGGCAGCAACGACGGCCACGCACCGAATTCCTCATGCTGAGCCTGTCGAAGCATGAGAGGACCGCACCGTCGCCTGTGATCCCTCATGCTTCGACGGGCTCAGCATGAGGAGGCTTGTTCTGTATCGCCCGTCTAATGCTTATGACTGTCGGCGAGCTTGGCCTGCTGCTCGGCGGAAGCTTCCTTCTGGTGCTTCGCCTTCCATTCCTCGTAGGGCATGCCGTAGACGATCTCGCGCGCCGCCGGATCGCTGAGCGCCACGCCACGCTCCTCGGCCGCGGCGCGGTACCATTTCGACAGGCAGTTGCGGCAGAACCCGGCCAGGTTCATCAGGTCGATGTTCTGCACGTCGGTGCGCTCCTGCAGGTGCTGCACCAGGCGGCGGAAGGCGGCCGCCTCCAGTTCGGTCCGGGTCTTGTCGTCCATACGCGTCTTCCTCGTTGCTCTGCGCTTGCCTCAAGCTAGCATCTGGGGCTACGTAGCGCCAAAACCAGACCGGAACCCGTCATGAAAAAGTCCAACCCCCTCAATCTCAACACCCTGCAGCTCAAGACCCTGACCCTGCTGCAGGCGGTGGCCGAGATCGAGGAGGTGGCGGAAAAGGATGCCGCCACCGGCCATGTCAAGCTGACCGCCCTGCCGCACGCCCATGGCAACCATTTCCACGTCGGCCGCTACACGGTCGATGCCGCCGACGCCACCGGGCTGCAGAATGCCGGCGTGTGGGCCGCCCTGACCCGCAAAGGGCTGGTGCTGACCAATTTTCCCCACGACGTGACCCTGACCCGCGAAGGGGCTACCTACGAAACCGGGCTGAAAGACCAGATCCTGCACGCCGGTCACGACTAAGTCACTGGAATACCCCGAACTTCAGGCTCCAGGATTTGTCCACAGGACGGCCGGGAACCGCATTGCAGTGCGGCAAGTTTCGTCCTTGTCGTCAGCGCAAGAGGTTTTCCCGTCATGTCCGATGTTTCCAGGTCCTCGTTCTTCTCGGCCGCCCTCAATGTCCTGCAGAGCCTGATCGGCCGCGGCAGCGCATCGGCCCCGGCCGCCGTGATCGACGGGGTACAGCATCGCGTCGCGATCTTGCGCGTGAAGGAGGGGCGGATCATCGAACAATCCGCACGCCTCAATGGCTGTTAGCGCGCTCCGCCATCCCCCGTCCCTGCCGGCCGGCCGCCCGGTCGCTGCACCGGCCGTCATCGCGCGTCTCCCGGCCGACCTACGGAAACCCGCGCCGCTGTCGCCGCAGCCGCGCCGGCCGCTGCTGAACGCCGCCGCCCACGAGGCGGTGATCGCCGATCTGCGGCTGTCGGCCTGGCTGCTGGTGGCCGCCTGCTGCATCGGCGCCGGCCTGGCGCTGGGCATCCATTTCGACGACATGCTGCACGACCTGCGCCGGATCGCGCTGGCCAACTAGACCCTAATCGTAGCCCGGCAGGTTCAGCGCATAGCCGAAAGCCGGGATCAGGATATCGGCCCATTTGCGGCAGCCCACACTGTCGCCGATCAGGTCCTGCCGGATTTCCAGCGACACGCGCGGCAGGTCGCGCGCCAGCGTGTGGTAGGTCAGAGTGAACTCGTTCTCGCTCTTGCCCGAGTAGGGCTCGTTGTCGCCGACATGGACATCGTCGCGCCGCCGCAGCGCATCGAGCAGGCGCGGCGCGATGCGCGTGTCGCCGTCCCACAGCACCCCGACATGCCAGGGCCGCTTGAAGCCGTTCATCTCCGGCGTGAAGGAATGGACGATGACGACGGCCGGCACGATGCCACGCCCCGCGAACAGGTCGAGCCGGCGGGCGATCTCGCGGTGATAGGGCCAGAAGCATTCCTCCGCCCGCTCGGCCCGGTCGGCCGGCGACAGGTCCTGGTTGCCGGGCACCACGACGCGATCGCTGATCGGCGGGATCGAGGTGGGATTGTCCAGCCGCCGGTTGCAGTCGATCACCAGCCGGGAATAGCCCGACTGCACCAGCGGCGCATCCAGCGCCCGGGCGATGTGGCCGGCGGTTTCCGCCGCCCCGATGTCCCAGCCGACATGCTGCGACAATTCCCAGTCGCTCAGGCCGAGCTGGTCCAGCCGCTGCGGCACCGCCTTGCTGGCGTGGTCGCACAGCATCAGGAACGGGGCCTTGCCTTCGGGATTGACGATGGAAAACGGCGGTGGATCGCCGGGCTGCAGCAGGGGCACGCTGGTCTCTCCATCGAGCCGCTCTATTCTTTAACGTTTAGAGCAAATCACGTTTTGATGGAATCGCTCGCGATTCCGTCAAAACGTGATTTGCTCTAGCGCCAACGCAGCCCGTGGCGCTTCGCATAGCAGGCGGCGCGGCCGGAGGCTATACATCGCTTCCGCATGAGCGCCCTTTCCGCCGCCCCCGCCCCGCCCGCCGGCCGCCTGGCCCGCTTCGCCCTGCCCGTCCTGCTGCTGGGGGCGGTAGCGATTGCCTGCTCGCCGATCTTCGTGCGCCTGTCGGAGCTGGGCCCGATCGCGACGGCGGTGCATCGCGTCGGGCTGGCCCTGCCGGTGCTGCTGCTGATGCTGCGGTTTACGCCCCACACCAAGGTCGAGCACGCCCCGCGCACCGGCTCGGACTGGGGCCTGCTGGCGCTGGCGGGGTTCATGTTCGCCGGCGACCTGGCGACCTGGCACTGGTCGATCCAGTACACCACCGTCGCCAATGCGACCCTGCTGGCCAATTTCGCGCCGATCTTCGTCGCCCTGTTCTCCTGGCTGGTGTTCAAGGAGCGCTTCACCAGACTGTTCCTGGCCGGGCTGACCCTGGCCATGATCGGCGCCCTGACCCTGATGAGCGCCAGCCTCAGCCTGGGACCGGAAACGCTGATGGGCGATCTGATCGCACTGTCCTGCGGCATCTTCTACGCCGGCTACATCCTCTCCATCGCCCGCCTGCGCAGCCGCTTCGACACCATGACGGTGATGTTCTGGACCGGGCTGGGCACGTTCCTGTTCCTGCTGCCGCTGTGCTGGGTGCAGGGTGAGAGCCTGGTGCCGCCCACGCTCTATGCCTGGGCCATCCTGCTAGGGCTGGCGCTGATCTCGCATGCCGGCGGCCAGACCATGATCGCGTTTGCGCTGGCGCATCTGCCGGCCTCGTTCAGCTCGGTGGCGCTGCTGACCCAGCCGGTGGTGGCGGCGATCCTGGCGGTGATCATCCTCGATGAGGTGCCGCTGCCGCTGCAGGCGCTGGGTGGCATCGTGGTGCTGCTCGGCATCTGGCTCGCCAAGCGCGGCACCCCCACGGCATAATCGCCCGGCAATGAACGACGAGAAGACGCGCGCCCTGCTGCGTGCCCTGTTCGATGCCGCCATCGAGGCGGCCAGCCCCGCCATTTGCCTGCGGCCGTTCCTGGCCGGGCTGGCGCCGCCCGAAGGCCGCACTGTCGTCGTCGGCGCCGGCAAGGCGGCGGCCGCCATGGCGCAGGCGATCGAGACGCAATGGCGCCATCCGGTCTCGGGCCTGGTGGTGACGCGCTACGGCCACGGAGCGCCGCTGCAGCAGATCGAACTGGTCGAGGCCGCCCATCCCGTGCCCGACACCGCCGGCCGCCAGGCGGCGGGCCGCATCCTGCAGGCCGTGCAGGGCTTGAGCGCCGACGATCTGGTCATCGCCCTGATCTCCGGCGGCGGTTCCGCCCTGCTGGCCCTGCCCGCGCCCGGCCTGAGCCTGGACGACAAGCAGGCGGTCAACCGCGCCCTGCTGCGTTCGGGGGCGCCGATCTCGGCCATGAACGTGGTGCGCAAGCATCTTTCCGCCATCAAGGGCGGCCGGCTGGCCGCCGCCGCTGCGCCAGCACGGCTGGTGGCCTACGCCATTTCCGACGTGCCGGGCGACGATCCCTCCATCATCGCCTCCGGTCCCACCGTGCCCGACCCCTCGACCTACGACGAGGCGCTGGCGATCCTCGACCGCTATCGCATCGACCCGCCACCGGCGGTGCTGACGCATCTGCAGGAGGGGGCGGCGGGCCGGATCGCCGAGACGCCCAAGCCCGGCGATCCCGTCTTCGCCCATGCCCGCACCGAGATCGTCGCCACGCCACTGCGCTCGCTGGAAGCGGCGGCGGAACTGGCGCGCAACGCCGGCTACGAGGTCGAGCTGCTGGGCGACGCCATCGAGGGCGAGGCGCGCGAGGTCGCCGCCGACCACGCCAAACTGGCGCTGGCGGCCAAGGCCAGGGGACGCAGGCTCGCCCTGATCTCCGGCGGCGAGACCACGGTGACGGTGCGCGGCCAGGGCCGCGGCGGACGCAACTGCGAATACCTGCTGGGACTGGCGCTGGCGCTGGATGGGGCGGAGGACATCTGGGCGGTGGCGGGCGACACCGACGGCATCGACGGCTCGGAGGACAATGCCGGCGCCATCGTCACGCCCCATACGCTGTCGCGCGCCAGAAAGCGCGGCCTCGATCCGCAGGCGTTGCTCGACGGCAACGATTCCTGGCGCCTGTTCCAGACGCTGGATTATTTGATCGTCACCGGTCCGACCCGCACCAACGTCAACGATTTCCGGGCTATACTGGTGTCATGATACGGCAGCGGCCCAACGGATGCGATCATGGCTGAGGGAATGGCGGCCGCCTGGGCCAAGTCGCTCTATTATGGCGCCATGCGGGTGCCGATGCGGCTGAACGGCAGGCTCTATCGCCAATTGCGGCAGCCGCAACAGCCGATCAAGGTCCAGCTCGGGCCCGGCAAGCGCAACTACGTGCCCGGCTGGGTGAACGTCGACGGCAATATCGTCAGCGCGAAGATCGACCTGTGGGCCAATCTGCTCGACCCGTTGCCGTTCCGCGACGACAGCGTCGAGATCTTCTATTCCTTCCACGTCATCGAGCATCTGCCCGACCGTTTCCTGGCGCAGCATTTCCGCGACATGTTCCGCGCGCTGGTGCCCGGCGGCGGCATTCGCGTCGGCGGACCCGATATCGGCAATGCCTGCCGCAAATTCGTCGAAGGCGACGCCGCCTGGTTCTCCGACTATCCCGACAGACGGCGCTCGGTCGGCGGTCGGTTCACCAATTTCGTCTTCTGCCACGGCGAACATCTGTCGGCGCTGTCGGAAAGCTATCTGAGGGAACTGGCGGAGGATGCGGGTTTCGTCGACATACGCCGATGCCTGCCATGCCGGGAAACGACGCTCGTGGGGCCGGAAATTCTCGCAATCGAGCACGAAAGCGACTACGAAACGCCACATAGCATCGTTATAGAGGCACGAAAGCCGCGATAGGACTGGGAGAGTTTCGTGCGCCGCAACCGCAGCACCAAGATCATCGCCACGCTGGGCCCCTCCAGCTCCACGCCCGAACGTATCCGCGAGCTGTTCATGGCCGGGGCCGACGTGTTCCGGCTCAATTTCAGCCACGGCGCGCCGGAGGACCATGCGGCGCGGGTCAAGGCGGTGCGGGCGCTGGAGAAGGAATTCTCGCGTCCCGCCGGCATCCTGATGGACCTGCAGGGGCCCAAGCTGCGGCTGGGGAAATTCGACGGCGAGGGCCAGGCGGAGCTGCGCGCCGGCGAGAGTTTCCGGCTGGAGTTGAACGGCCAGCACGGCAGCAGCCGCGCCGCCCCCCTGCCGCATCCCGAAGTGTTCAAGGCGGTGAAGAAGGGCAGCGCCATCCTGATCGACGACGGCAAGGTGCAGCTCCAGGTCGTCAAGGTCGGGCGCGAGACCATCGACACCGAGGTCACGGTCGGCGGCACCGTCTCCAACCGCAAGGGCGTCAACCTGCCCGACGTGGTGCTGCCGCTGTCGGCCATGACGGTCAAGGACTACAAGGACCTTACGGTCGGCCTCGACCTGGGCGTCGACTGGGTGGCCCTCTCCTTCGTGCAGCGCGCCGCCGACGTCGCCGAGCTGCGCAAGCTGGTCGAGGGCCGGGCGGCGGTG
Source organism: Alphaproteobacteria bacterium (assembly GCA_037190765.1). GTDB lineage: Bacteria > Pseudomonadota > Alphaproteobacteria > Reyranellales > JAQSWP01 > JAQSWP01. Next base: position 19,022 of record JBBCJW010000047.1, on the reverse strand, counting down.
ATGGCCAAGCTGGAGAAGCCGGCCGCGATCGAGCATCTCGACGAGATCCTCGACCTGTCGGACGCCATCATGGTGGCGCGCGGCGATCTGGGCGTGGAGATGCCGCCGGAGGACGTGCCGCCGACCCAGAAGCGCATCCTGCGCCGCTGCCACGCCACCGGCACGCCGGCGGTGGTCGCCACCCAGATGCTGGACTCGATGGTGCACTCGCCGACCCCGACCCGCGCCGAGGCCTCCGACGTCGCCACCGCCGTCTATGACGGCGCCGATGCGGTGATGCTGTCGGCCGAGACGGCGTCGGGCGCCTATCCGGTGGAGGCGGTCAGGATCATGGATCGCATCCTGCGCCGGGTGGAACGCGATCCCATCTACCGGCACCTGATGGACGCCGCCCGCGCCGAGCCCGAGCCCACCACCGCCGACGCCATCTCGGCCGCCGCGCGGCAATGCGCCCAGACCCTGTCGGCCGCCGCCATCGTGACCTACACCACCTCCGGCTCGACCACCTTGCGGGCGGCGCGCGAACGGCCGGGCGTGCCGATCCTGTGCCTGACGCCCAAGCTGCAGACCGCGCGGCGCATGGCGCTGGTGTGGGGGGCGCATTCGGCCCAGACCTCCGACGCGCATAATTTCGGCGACATGGTGGAGAAAGCCCGCCGTATCGCCCTGCGCGAAGGCCTGGCGCAGGCCGGCCAGCGCCTGGTCATCACCGCCGGCGTCCCCTTCGGCACCCCCGGCGCCACCAACATCCTGCGCATCGCCATCGTCGAGGAGTGATTTGCTCTGTTCGGCGTCTCGCCTTAAGCGCCAACCACAGGAATCGCCCTCATCCTGAGCCCGTCGAAGGATGCGCCAAGGACAAGAGGCCTGCTGCATCCTTCGACGGGCTCAGGATGAGGGCAATGGAGTCAAGCTTCTTCCAGAAACGCTTCCTGCAAGAACTACCCCTTCCCCCGCAGGTCGATCACCCGCTTCGCCTTGCCGATCGAGCGCTCGATGCGGCCGACATCGACGATCTCGATGGCGGCGCTGACGCCGATATTGGCCTTGATCGACTGCGTCAGCGACTGCGCGCAGGCCGCCCTGGTCGCCGCGCTGTCGTCGTTCAGCCCCGGCCGCACCTCGACCAGCACCTTGATGGCGTCCAGCCTGCCCTCGCGCGTCAACTCGATGACGTAATGCGGCGACAGGCGCGGTTCGCGCAGGATCATGCCCTCGATCTGGCTGGGAAAGACGTTCACGCCACGCACGATCAGCATGTCGTCGCTGCGGCCGGTGATCCGCTGCATGCGGCGCATGGCCGAGGCGGTGCCCGGCAGCAGCCGCGTCAGATCGCGCGTGCGGTAGCGGATCATCGGCAGCGCCTGCTTGGTCAGGGTGGTGAACACCAGCTCGCCCACCTCCCCGTCGGGCACCGGCTTGCCCGTCACCGGATCGACGATCTCGGGCAGGAAATGGTCCTCCCACACGGCGGCCCCGTCCTTGGCCTCGACGAATTCGCAGGCCACGCCCGGGCCCATGATCTCCGACAGGCCGTAGATGTCGACCGCGTCGATGCCCATGCGGCGCTCGATCTCCTGGCGCATCAGGTCGGTCCACGGCTCGGCGCCATGGATGCCGACGCGCAGCGAGGTCGAGCGCGGATCGATGCCCTGCCGCTCGAACTCGTCGGCGATGGCCAGCATGTAGGACGGCGTCACCATGATCACGCCGGCGCCGAACTCGCGGATGAGCTGCACCTGCCTCTCGGTCTGGCCGCCCGACATCGGCACCACCGCGCAGCCCAGGCGCTCCGCACCGTAATGCGCGCCCAGCCCGCCGGTGAACAGGCCGTAGCCATAGGCGACATGCACGATGTCGCCCGGCCGGCCGCCGGAGACGTAAATCGAGCGGGCCATCAGATGCGCCCAGGTGTCGAGATCGTGCCGGGTGTAGCCGACCACGGTCGGCCGGCCGGTGGTGCCGCTGGAGGCATGCAGGCGGCGGATGCTGTCGCGCGGCGCGGCGAACAGCCCGTAGGGATAGGTCTGGCGCAGATCGTCCTTCTCGACGAAGGGGAACCTGGCCAGATCCTCGCGCCGCTTCAGGTCGTCGGGATGGATCTGTGCCGCCTGGCACTTGCTCCGGTAATGCGCCACGTTGTCGTAGGCGTGCCGCACGCTCCATTGCAGGCGTTCAAGCTGCAGCGCCTCCAGCGCGTCGCGGCTCAGGCGCAGGTCGGGATCGGTCCAGCCCGTCATGGTTTCCCCGTTCGGTTCTTGTCGTTTCGTTGCGGCAAGGGTCGGAGAGCGCGGCGCGGCTGTCAACCAAGCGGCGGCCGGCCATGCACCGTGCGACCGGCCAGCGCCCGGTCGATCACCTGCAGATAGGCATCGACCACCGTCTGCGGCGTATGCCGCGCCAGATGCGCCGACGCCCGGGCGCGCAGCCGGTCGGCCAGTCTCGGCTCTTCCAGCACCCGCCGCATCGCTGCCGCCAGCGCCGCCACGTCGCCATTGGGATAGGTCAGACCGCAGGGACCGATCGCCTCCTTCAGCCCGCCGCCCTGCGAGCCGATCACTACGCAGCCGCAGGCGATGCCCTCCAGGGCCACGATGCCGAACGGCTCGTTCCAGATCGACGGCACCACCAGGCAATCGATGTCGTTCATCGCCGCCGCCAGCGCGTGATCGCGCTGCGGCCCCAGGAAATCAACCTGCGCGTCGATGCCGAGCGAGCGCGCCTGCGCCTTCAGCGCCGTCTCCTCCGGTCCCGAACCGATGATGGCGCAGCGCGGACGCATCCCCTGTTGCACCAGGATCGCCAGCGCCTGCAGCAGATTGTCCGCCCCCTTGTCGCTGACCAGCCGGCCGACAAAACCGAATTCGCAGGACCGTTGCGCATGGCGGCGAGCGACGAAGACGGCATCGCGATAGGCGTTGGGCACCACCGTCGACGGCGCCGGGATGGTCTGCGCCACGGCCTGCGAAATGGCGATGTTGCTTGCCCGCCGAACCACCCAGCGCCGCAGCGCACCGGAGCGGAAATCGCCGCTATGGATCACTATCCAGGGCCGGCGATGCAGCAGAAGCGGCCAGGCGAAACGCAGGCTAAAGCTGTTCTGCACCACGCCATCGGCCCAGCGATGCAGTTGCAGCAGCAGCCGGGCAGACGGCCGGTGGTGCACGGGAAAGGCGAAGCCCGACGGCCCGGCCGATGGCGTCGCGGTCGCCACCGTCACCTCATGGCCGCGCCGCACCAGTTCCTCGGCCATCATCAGGCTGGCCGTCTCGACGCCGCCGATGCTGGGGGCGAAGGCATAGGAAACCAGCAGCACGCGCATGGTTCTAGTTTGCCGTTATTTCGGCGTGCCGTCCGGATGGCGGACGATCAGCCATTATCGATGACATAGGCGAAATGGTCGGGAATCCGATTGATCCGGCGCCACAGATCGGACATCAGGACCTGACGCGGATCGAGGAACTCGCTTCGGCGCACAAAGAACGCATTGGCATCCAGAATGCCGCGACCATAGAGCCCGTTGGGCCGCAGCGCTTCGAGCGCGAACCCGCGTTCGCGCAGCCATTCGCAGATTTCCACGATCAGCGGCTGACCTTGGTAAACGGCGAAGAACTCGCACTCGATCTCGAGGCCGACGACGCGATCGAGCAGTGAACCGAATCCCTTCAGTATCGCCAGCTCGGTCCCCTGCGTATCGATCTTGAGAAAATCGGGCTGCGGCAGGCCTTCCCGGGCGAACACATCGTCAGCCCGTGTCAGGGTCAGCGTCAGCGTGCGCTGGACCCGCAACCGGTATCCCAGATCGGGAATGGCTTGCGCTTCGGCGCTCGGCAGTAACAGGGACGAGCATCCCGGATCGCTGGTGACATGCAGCGTCGCCGGACCAGCCTGTTCGCCCAGCACCGCGTTGACGACGGTGGCGCCAGCCTGCCCCTGCCGCAACCGGGCAACCTCTTCGGGATCCGCCTCGATCATGATGGCCTGCACGGCCGCCAGCCGGCCGTAAAGTCGCCACTTGCGCTGCAGCCCGCCGCGTGCGCCGATGTCGACCAGTATGGGCGGCGCCGACCCATTCCCGCGCAATCGATAGATAAACGCGGCGGAGAGAACGGCGCAGGCCTTGGCGGCGCGCGTCGTCCACAAGGAGAAGAACATACTGCGAAACGTCCAGGCGGACGTATTCAGGCTCCTCTCACAACCCCGCCGCCGCGTTGAACAGCATGCCACCGCTCAAGGCGTTGCGGCGGGCGTCGCGGGCGACGATGCCGCGCTTGATCACCACGCGGTGGTTCTCCTTGCGCGACACGGCCTTGATGTCGGCCAGCGGATTGCCCTCGACCACCAGCACGTCGGCCATGCGGCCATCGGCCAGCCGGCCGAGATCGGCGCGCCGCATCAGGTCGGCGGCGGAGGCGGTGGCGGCGAACAGCGCGTCGCGGTTGGAGCAGCCCAGCTCGACCATGTATTCCAGCTCCATGGCGTTCTCGCCGTGGCGGTTGAACGGCGTGCCGGCATCGGTGCCCATGGCCAGCCTGCCGCCGGCCTTGTAATAGGCGCGGAAGGATTCGCGGTGGCGCTCGTAGACGCGGCGCGACTTTTCGATCACGTAGTCGGGAATGCCCGGCTCGCCCTGGTCATGGCCCTTCAGGATGTTCTTCACCGCCGCCAGCGTGGCGACCAGCCAGGTGCCGCGCGCCAGCATCTCCTTGATGCACTCCTCGTCCATGAAGATGCCGTGCTCGATCGAATCGATGCCGCCGCGCACCGCGTTGAGGATGCCCTCCGCGCCCTGGGCGTGGGAGGCGCAGTGCTTGTGGAAGCGATGGCCCTCCTTGATGCCGGCCGCCATCTCCTCGGCCGAGTAGTGCGCGTCCTCCGGGTTGACGCCGGGCGTCATGACGCCGCCGGTGGCCATGATCTTGATCAGGTCGGAACCGGCATGCACCTGCTCGCGCACCGCCTTGACCACGTCGTCGACGCCGTCGGCGACGCGGCCGTAGCGGTTGCCGTGGCCACCGGTCATGCAGATCATGCGGCCGGCCGCCACCATGGTCGGGGCCAAGAGCTTGCCGGCGTTGACCGCGTCGCGGATCGAGAACTCAAGATAGTCCTTGCCGCCGCAGTCGCGCACGGTAGTGACGCCGCCGGCCAAGGTCGCCTGCATGTGCTCCACGCCGCGCATGACGATCTGGCCCGGCAGCATGCGCTCCATGACCACGCCGGGATTGCCCTCCGCCCCCATCAGCGAATGCACGTGGCAGTCGATCAGGCCGGGCAGGACGGTGCAACCGGGCATGTCCATGCGCTCGCCGGAATACCCGGCGAACTCGCCGACCGGGGCCAGGCGCTTCACCTTGCCGCCTTCGATCAGCACGCCGTGCTCGGGCAGATCCTTCTCGCCGTCAAAAACCCGCGCACCCGTCAGCAATGTCGTCATCTGGCCCTCCGCTGGAGACTGCGCCGCACTTTAGCCCTCCGCCCCGCTCCTGTCAGCCACGGCTGCGGTGTCGCCGAACACGTAGCGGCGGTAGAGGAAGCCCAGCGCCAGCAGGGCGATCCCCAGCCCCAGGAAGGAGGCCACGCGCAGCAATCCGGTCAGGTCAGCCATGTCCACCAGGAAGACCTTGCCCACCACCAGCACGAGAACCGCCAGCGAGGCGTAGCGCAGCACCGCCTGGCCGCTGGCGATGCCGGCCAGGAGCAGGGCCGCACCGTAGACCAGCCAGACGATGGAATAGGTGTAAAGCTCGGCGTCGCTGGACAGGGTCGAGACGCGCTCGTCCGACCAGCCGAAATAATGCCGCACCTGGTAGGTCAGGAAGGCGAAGCCGAACCCCAGCGCGGCGATGCCCGCCACCAGGACGGCATGCCCCTGCCCCATGCGCGCCAGCATCCAGGCCGCGCCGGCCGCCATCAGGGCGGGGATCAGGAAGCAGACGATCAGCCCGTTGAGGACCGGGGTGCGACCCATGGCGCCGCCGGCGAACAGCGCGTCCCACTGCAGCGCCAGGCCCAGGCCCGCCAGCGCGATCGCCAGCCCGCCGACCAGGCGCCAGCCCCAGCGCAGCACGGCATGATTGCGCCGCCAGTCGCCATAGATCAGCCCCAGCGCCAGCGCCCCCCACGACACCGCCATCCAGGCCCGCTCCATGACCTCGAAGCGCTGCTGCCCCAGCCCGTCGGAATTGAAGATCGAGCGCACCTGCAGCGACAGCAGCAGGAAGGCGAAGGCCAGGATCGAGGCCTCCACCGCCATCACCAGCTCATCGTTGCGCACCCGGCGCAGGAAATCGCGCGCGATCCAGTAGGCCACCATCGGCACGCCATAGCCGTACAGCACCCAGTTCAGCAGCGGGTTGGACGCGACGTCGTAGTCCAGCACATAGGGGTTGAACACCAGCCGGATGGTGACGGTGGCGGTCAGCAGCCAGGCCAGCCAGCGCAGGATCGGCAGGTTCAGCCGCCAGGCGATCCACGCCACCGCCGGCAGCTCGATCGCATAGGCCATGGTCACCCATTCGCGCCGCAGCTCCAGCGGCACGGCGGCGCTGACGAAGAAGCTGACGCCGACCGCCAGCATGCCCAGCGCCTCGGTGCCGCCCGCCATGCGCCCGCGCCACGCCGCCACCCGCTCCGACACCAGCAGGAAGGGGATCGCCAGCAGCAGCGAGAGATAGCCCCAGTTCAGGCCGACATCGAACTTGTAGAGTGCGGCGCACAGCGCGATGAAATGCAGGAAGGCGCTGCCGGCCGACAGCGCGGCCCAGAAGCCCGGCCGGCGCGCGTTCCACAACAGCGCATAGGCGGCGGCGGAGAAGATGCCACCCACCGCCAGCGCCGTCAGCGCAATGCCGCGCGCCGTCAGCCCTTCCGGCCGCAGCAGGCGGAAATCCTCGGCCCAGGCCAGGAACAGCAGCAGCGAGAACGCCACCGGCACCAGCGCCAGCCATTGCAGGGTCGGCACCTGCCGGCCCAGCCCGAACAGCGCCAGGGCGGACAGCACGAACAGCGCCCAGTGCAAGGTAGCGTAGCCGGTCTGCGCCAGCAGCCAGGCCTGCAGCGCCAGCATGACGGTGGCCGCCACCCAGGTCAGCATCATCACGCCGCTGCCGTAGCGGGCGACGAACTCGGCGAAGCCCATCGGCGGCAGCGGCACGATCAGCGTGCGCCACGCCATCCAGGCGTAGAGGCCGGTCACCGCCAGCAGGTAGAGCCCGACCCACGGCGCCTCGCCGACGGCGAAGGCGTCGGCAATCCACAACAGCGGCCAGGCGGCGGCCGACGCCAGCACGCACCAGCCCAGCCACCACCAGCGGCGATGGCGCACCACCACCAGCACGCCGGCGGTCAGCGCCAGCAGATAGGCGAACAGCACCAGCGCCCCGGCGTTCTGCTGGCCGACGATGGCCGGCGCGACCGAGCCGCCGACCAGCCCCAGCAGCGCCACGAACGGCCCGTGCCGCAGCGACAGGCTGACCGCCAGCGCCGTCAGCACGGCGGCGAGGAGGCTGGCGAGGACGCGCGGCAGCAGCTCGTAGAGCCCGACCGCGGCGAACAGCGCGGCGAACAGCACCGCCACGCCGGCCGCCGCCAGCGCCTGGGCGATGCGCGCATCGCGCCGGTGCAGGAATTCGGCGGTGCCCAGCAGCACCAGACCCAGCAGCGCGGCCAGCGACACCCGCGCCGCCGGCCCCAGCCAGCCCTGGTCGATCGAGTACTTGACCAGGAACACGCCGGCCAGCGCGATGGCCAGCGCACCGACCCAGGCGAAGGCGCGGCCGCCTAGCAGCTGTTCGAGGCTGAATCCCGGCTTGGGCGGCAATGGCGCAGATGGCGGTGGCGGCGAGGGTGGCGGTGGAACGGACGCTTCCCGCCGCACGGCAGGCGGCGGCGTGTCGGCGGCAGCGATGCCCGGGCGCGGGCTGAGGGCCGGGGCGGACGGCGTCAGCGGCGGTGCATCCGGCTGCGGCGCAGGCGGTTGCACCGGCGCGCGGCCGATAAGCTTCGTCAGGCCGCGCAGGTCGGCGCGCAGCGCCTCGACCTGCCGCTGCAGGCCGGCGATACGCACCAGCGCCACCACTGCCGCCACCGGGCCGCCGACCAGCAGCAGCACCAGCAGCGCCACGAACAATACCCAGCCGTCATCGAACATGATGTTTGCCGGCGCCGCCGTCAGGCCGCCGGCCGCTTTCCTTTCATCGCCTCACGCCGCGCCATCATACAAGCCCGCCGGCGCTGCCGCGCCTGTTTCGATCAGCGCCGCCGCAGGCTGGCCAGCAGCGCCTCGAACACTGGCGCATGGGCGGGGAAACTGTCCTGCGCCGCATAGGCCAGCACCAGCACCGGCCGCGCCGGGCTGGACGACACCGCCACGGCGATGAACTGCACCGGCGTGGCGTCGGAGGAGCCGCTGCCGGTGACGCGGAAGCCGGGCATGCCGTTGATGGCGATGCCGTTGCCCGGATCGGCCACCACCGTGTCGGCGATCGACGAGGTGAGAAGCAGTGCCACCTGCGTCCGCAGCGACGCATCGTTCCCTGGCTGCAGCGGCATGAACTGCACGAAGCCGTCCTCGTTGGGGGCCACCAGGGTGAGCTGTTGCTTGCTGGTCTCCACGCTCCAGCGGTCGGGCAGCGCGAACTGCAGGTTGCCGGGATCGTAGGTCGCCCGCTCCTGCGCCCGCGCCGTTTCCGTTGCCAGGTTGAATATCGCGAAAGCCAGCACGGCCAGGAATCGGCCGATCGTCGCCCCTTCATGTCGTTGCCGCGCCACGTCCATCATCGCCGCGACACTACACGCAAGTCTTCAGCGCGTCAGCGCCGCCGGCTGTGGACCGCCGGTGGCCCAGTCGAGCAGTTCGACGGTGTGGCACAGCGGCAACGCGGTGGCGGCGGCGATGTTGCCGATGCAGCCGAAATTGCCCGCCGCCACGATGTCGGGCCGCACGCTCTCGATATTGGCCGCCTTGCGCTGGCGCAGGCGCTGCGAGATGCCCGGCTGCAGCACCGAATAGGTGCCGGCCCAGCCGCAGCACAAATGTCCTTCCGGCACCTCCGCCACCTCGAACCCGGCCGCCCGCAGCAGCGCCTTGGGCTGCTCGACCACCTTCTGCCCGTGCTGCATCGAACAGGCGGCGTGATAGGCGACCTTCTGCCCGGTGCTGATGACCGGCGTATGCAGGCCGATCTCGGCCATCACCTCCGACACGTCGCGCGCCAGGGCGGCGATGCGCGCCGCCCGCGCTGCGAAGGCTGGATCGTCGGCCAGCAGGTGGCCGTAATCCTTCAAGGTGGTGCCGCAGCCGGAGGCATTGGCGATCACCGCGTCCAGCCCGCCCCCGGCCATCACCGTCTCCCACGCCACGACATTGGCCCGCGCCAGTGCGCGCGCCTGCTCATCCCGGCCAATATGCAGCACCGAGGAACCGCAGCAGCCCATCCCGGCTGCCACCACCACCTCGACGCCATGGCGGGTCAGCAGGCGGATGGTGGCCTCGTTGACCTCCGGCGCCAGCACGGTCTGGCCGCAGCCCGACAGCAGCGCCACCCGCAGGCGCTTCGGCCCCTGCGCGGCAAACACCTGCGGCCGATCCACCGGCGAGGGCGACGGCAGCGGCCGCGGCACGCTCTCCAGCATCGCCCGCGCCGAGGCCAGCAGCCCGGCCTGCCGCCGCGGCAGCAGCCTGGCGAAGGGTCGCGCCAGCGCCCCCAGCATCAGCGACCAGCGCAGCGCCCTGGGGCGGGGCATCAGGAAACCCAGCAGCGCGCGCGGCAGGCGCTCCGCTAGCGGCCGCCTGTAGGTACGCTCGACATGGGCGCGGCCCTGATCGACCAGATGCATGTAGTTGACGCCCGAAGGACAGGTGGTCATGCAGGACAGGCACGAGAGGCAGCGGTCGATATGGGTGGCGATCTCCCTGGTCGCCGGCTTGTCTTTCTCCAGCATGTCCTTGATGAGGTAGATGCGCCCGCGCGGGCTGTCGCGCTCGTCGCCCAGCAGCACGAAGGTCGGGCAGGTCGCGGTGCAGAAACCGCAATGCACGCATTTGCGCAATATCGCATCGGCACGCGCGATCTGCGGGTCCTGGAGCTGGGTTTCGGTGAAGCTGGTTTGCATCGCGTGCCAGTTAAGCATGACCGGGATTGCCAAGGCGAGCCCGGGAACCACGGAGACACAGAGACACAGAGGCGGGATCGGGCTCTGTGCCTCTGTGATTATCCCTCAACGCGCCTATGGCGAGACCGCATGGCCCCCCGCTCAAGGCGGGGGTGACGGATATTTTTTCTTTTGTCACCCCCGCCTTGAGCGGGGGGCCATGCGTTGCCAGGTCCGGTTAGGCGGTGACCGGCAAGATCAGCCACGGAGGCAATTCTTCTCTATGTCTCTGTGTCTCTGTGGTTAATCGAAGCCAATGCCTTGACCGCCCCGCCCCTTGCTCCCACAGTGCCGGCAAAGAGGAAACGCCGCATGCAGATGCCCGATCCAGACCCGCAAGCCCTGGCGCGCCGCGACGAGCTGGTGCGCGGCTTGCGCGAAATCGTGGCCGACGACAACGTCATTGCCGACGAGGACGGCATGCGCCCCTACGAGTGCGATGCGCTCTCCGCCTATCGCCAGTTGCCGATGGTGGTGGTGCTGCCGGAGACGGTGCAGCAGGTTTCCGAAATCCTGAAACTGTGCCAGTCGCTGGGCGTGAAGGTGGTGCCGCGCGGCGGCGGCACCTCGCTGTCGGGCGGCTCGCTGCCGCTGGCCGACGGCGTGCTGCTGGCCATGGGCAAGTTCAACCGCGTGCTGGAAATCGATTTCGACAATCGCTGCGCGCGCGTGCAGCCCGGCGTCACCAACCTCGCCATCTCCAAGGCGGTCGAGCATGCGGGCTTCTACTACGCGCCCGACCCCTCCAGCCAGATCGCCTGCTCGATCGGCGGCAACGTGGCGGAGAATTCCGGCGGCGTGCATTGCCTGAAATACGGGCTGACCGCCAACAACCTGCTGGGCATCGAGATGGTGCTGATGTCGGGCGAGGTCGTGCGCCTGGGCGGCAAGCATCTCGACAGCGAGGGCTACGACCTGCTGGGCGTATTGACCGGCTCGGAAGGGCTGCTGGGCGTCATCACCGAGGTCACGGTGCGGCTGCTGAAGAAGCCGCCGGTGGTGCGCGCCATGCTGCTGGGGTTTCCCTCCGAGGAGGAAGCCGGCGACTGCGTCGCCGCCATCATCGCCAACGGCATCATTCCCGCCGGGCTGGAGATGATGGATCGCGACGCCATCCATGCCGCCGAGGCCTTCTGCCATGCCGGCTATCCGCTCGACGTCGAGGCCCTGCTGATCGCCGAGCTGGACGGGCCGCAGGCCGAGGTCGATCACCTGATCGCCGCCCTGGACACACTGGCGCGCCAGCGCGGCGCCACCGTGGTGCGCGTCTCGACCAGCGAGCAGGAGCGGCTGGCGTTCTGGCTGGGGCGCAAATCGGCCTTCCCCGCCGTCGGCCGGCTGTCGCCCGACTATTTCTGCATGGACGGCACCATCCCGCGCGGCAGGCTGCCACAGGTGCTGACGCGCATCCGCGAATTGTCGAAACAGCATGGGTTGCGCGTGGTCAACGTCTTCCATGCCGGCGACGGCAACCTGCATCCGCTGATCCTGTTCGACGCCAACCGTCCCGACGAGCTGCATCGCGCCGAGGAACTGGGCGCCGACATATTGCGCCTGTGCGTCGAGGTCGGCGGCGTGCTGACCGGCGAGCATGGCGTCGGCGTGGAGAAGCGCGACCTGATGGGCACCATGTTCTCCGACATCGACCTGAACCAGCAGATGCGGCTGAAATGCGCCTTCGATCCGGACCATCTGCTGAACCCGGGCAAGGTGTTCCCCACCCTGCATCGCTGCGCCGAGCTGGGCCGCCTGCATGTCAGCGGCGGCAAGCTGCCCTTCCCCGACCTGCCGCGCTTCTGATCGACCGATGACCAGCGCGATCCTGCAGCCGACCGATCACCGGCAGCTCACCGACGCGGTCGCCTGGGCGCTCGACCACGGCAGGACCCTGGAAGTCATCGGCGGCGGCTCCAAGCGCGGCCTGGGCCACCGGGTCGCGGCCGACCACGTGCTCGACCTGTCGCGCCTGCGCGGCATTGCGCTTTACGAGCCGGAGGAATTGGTGCTGACCGCAAGGCCGGGCACGCCGCTTGAGGAAATCGAAGCCGTGCTGGCGCAGCGCCGCCAGATGCTGGCCTTCGAGCCGCCGGCGCTGACGCTGCTTTATGGCGACGGCACCCCGACCCTGGGCGGCATTCTGGCTGGCAACCTCTCCGGCCCGCGCCGCCTCTCCGCCGGCGCCGCGCGCGATCACCTGCTGGGCTTCCACGCCACCACCGGCAGGGCGGAACGGATCAAGTCGGGCGGCCGCGTCATGAAGAATGTCACCGGCTACGACCTCTCCAAGCTGATGGCCGGTTCCTGGGGCACCCTGGCGGTGCTGGACGAGGTGACGGTGAAGGTGCTGCCCGCACCGGAAAAGACGCGCACCGTGCTGCTGCTGGGACTGGACGAGGCGGCCGGCGTCGCCGCTCTGTGCCGCGCCATGGGCGAGCCAGTCGATGTCAGCGGCGCGGCGCATCTGCCGGCCGAAGCGGCCGCCCGCTCCACCGTCGATTACGTGCGCAACGCCGGCGCCTCGGTGACGGCGCTGCGGCTGGAAGGGCCGGGCCCCTCGGTCGAGGATCGCTGCCGCCATCTGCGCGCTACCTTTTCGTCGGTGCAAAGCGAGGAGCTGCACAGCGTCAACTCCACGACGCTGTGGCGCGAGCTGCGCGAGCTGGCGCTGCTGCCGCTCGATGCGTCGCTGGCGGTGTGGAAGCTTTCCCTGCCGCCTACCGCCGCGCCGGCCGTGATCGGCCGCATCCGCCGCCACAGCCCCGGCGTCGCCGTCACCTACGACTGGTCGGGTGGGCTGGCGCTGCTGAGTTTGCCGGCCGGCGACGATGCCGGTGCCGCCATCGTGCGCGTCGCCCTGCAGGGCGACGGCGGCCACGCCACCCTGCTGCGCGCTCCCGACACGCTGCGCAACATGGTCCCCGCCTTCCAGCCGCAGCCGCCGGCCCTGGCCGCCCTCTCGGCGCGGGTGAAGGAGGCGTTCGATCCCAAGCGCATCCTCAACCCCGGACGCATGGGCTGACCGCAATTCATCCCGCCGTCTCGCCGGCCGCCAACTGGCGCACGCTGGCCAGAATCCCGCCCAGCAGATCGGGGGCGTGGTCGGCGGCATAGACCATGTAGGCCGGCAGGGAGAATTCCGGCGCCTTCGCGCGCATCAGGCGTCCGCTGTCGAGAAACGGCCGCACCTGGCGCAGCGGGAAATATCCCGAACCGCCGCAGTCGAGAATGTGATGCAACGCCAGCCAGCCGATATTGGCCGTCAGCGCCGGCCCGATCAGGCCGGGAAAACTGCTGCTGTGGCGGGCGTAGAATTCCGGCCCCCAATCGACATGCACGTAGTCGGCGCCCAGCTCCGACGGCGCCAGCGGCGCGGTCGACGCCAGCACCAGGCGCTCGTCGAACAGAAACTCCACCGTCAGGCCGGGCCGGCTCTGCGGCGTGTACATCACCGCCAGGTCGAGACGGCCCTCGACCAGCCCCTGCATCAGATCGGCGTCGAAGCCGATTTCGGCCCGCACCGAGATGTCGGGCGCGCTGGCGCGTAGGAGAGGCAGGGCTTTCAGCAGGAACAGTTCCCACAGCCCGAAACGGCCGCCGATGGTCAGCGCGGCGCGAAAGCCGCGCGGCACGCCGACGTCGTGGCGCGCCTGCTCGACGGTGCGAACCAGGATGCCGGCATGTTTCTGGAACTGGCGTCCGGCCGGCGTCAGCACCGCGCCGCCCTTGTTGCGCACGAACAGGGTGCAGCCGAGCTGGGTTTCGAGCGAGCGGATGCGGGCGCTTATGGTCGACTGCGTCAGGTGCAGCCGTTCGGCGGCGACGCTGAAATTTCCCGCCGCGACGATGGCGAGGAAGGTGCGGGCGAGTTCGGTATCCATCCAGGCCTCTTCTCGACGCTGCGATTTAATATCGATTATATCGATAATAACTACAAATATTAATCGTTATACAACTATAAAGCCCGATCCTAAGCTTTGTTCCGGTAGCGATGTCCCCGGTCGGGATCGCCGCACGAAAGTCCGGCGAGGCCATGGGACCGGCTGCGGTTCCATCGCCCGTCGCTGCCGATACCTCTCCCGGGGCGCCGCACCGGCGGGCCCTGGGGGCAGCCGCCCGGACCGGCGGCCGTACAGGCTCAGGAGCATTTCCATGCCCATCGTCCTGCCGCAGCTTCCCTACGCCTACGACGCGCTGGAGCCGCATATCTCGCGCGCCACGCTGGAACTGCATCACGGCAAGCACCATCGCGCCTATGTCGAGAAGGCGCAGGCCCTGGCCGAGCAGTTGCGCCTGGCCGACCAGCCGCTGGAGCGGATCGTGGTCCAGACCGCCCGGCGCGAAACCCATCGCGCGCTGTTCCAGAACGCCGCCCAGGCGTGGAACCACGCCTTCTTCTGGCGCTGCCTGCGTCCGGCCGGCGGCGGCGCGCCGCAGGGCGAGATCGCCGCGCGGCTGGACAGCGACCTGGGCGGCTACGACGCCTTCACCGAACGCTTCGTCGCCGCGGCGACCGGCCAGTTCGGCAGCGGCTGGGCGTGGCTGGTGCTCGATGGCGGCCTGCTGAAGATCACCCAGACCGCGAACGCCGACACGCCGCTGGTACACGACCAGATCCCGCTGCTCTGCATCGACGTGTGGGAGCACGCCTATTACCTGGACTATCGCAACCGCCGTCCCGACTACGTCGCCGCCGTGATCGCCAACCTGCTGAACTGGGATTTCGCCAACCGCAACCTCGGTCGGCCCAAGCCGCGCCGGACGGCGGCGCCGCGGCCGGCGGCCGCCGCCGTTTCCCGCCCGCAGGAGGCAGGATCATGACGCAGCCGGCAACGGCCTTCGCATCGTCCGATCCGCTTCATCATCCGACCGGCTGGCGGCGCTGGCTGCTGTCGACCAACCACAAGGACATCGGCACGCTCTATCTGGCGTTCTCGATCGCGGCCGGACTGCTGGGCAGCCTGCTGTCGGTGGCGATGCGGGCGGAGCTGGCGCATCCGGGCCTGCAGATCTTCGCCGACGCCCACGTCTTCAACGTGGTGGTGACGGCGCACGGGCTGGTGATGATCTTCTTCGTGCTGATGCCCGCCCTGATCGGCGGCTTCGGCAATTGGTTCGTGCCGCTGCTGATCGGCGCGCCCGACATGGCCTTTCCGCGCCTGAACAACATCAGCTTCTGGCTGCTGGTGGCCTCGTTCCCGCTGCTGGTCGGGTCGATGTTCGCCCAATCGGGCGCCGGCACGGGCTGGACCATCTATCCGCCGCTGAGCAATTCGGGACATGCCGGGGCGGCGGTCGACCTGCTGATCTTCGCGCTGCACCTGGCCGGGGCGTCCTCGATCCTGGGCGCCATCAACCTGATCGCCACCATCCTCAACATGCGCGCGCCCGGCTTGTCGCTGCTGCACATGCCGCTTTTCGTCTGGTCGATCCTGTTCACCGGCCTGATGGTGCTGTTGGCCCTGCCGGTGCTGGCCGGCGCCATCACCATGCTGCTGACCGACCGCAATTTCGGCACCAGCTTCTTCGACCCGGCCGGCGCCGGCGACCCGCTGCTGTTCCAGCATTTGTTCTGGTTCTTCGGCCACCCCGAAGTCTACATCATGATCCTGCCGGCCTTCGGCATCATCAGCCACATCGTCGCCACCTTCTCCAGGAAGCCGGTGTTCGGCTATCTCGGCATGGTCTGCGCCATGGCCGCCATCGCCCTGATCGGCTTCATCGTCTGGGCCCACCACATGTTCTCGGTCGGCATGAACGTCGATACGCGCGCCTATTTCGCCGCCGCCAGCATGGTCATCGCCGTACCGACCGGCATCAAGGTGTTCAGCTGGATCGCCACCATGTGGGGCGGCGCGATCCAGTTCCGGACGCCGATGCTGTTCGCCATCGGCTTCATCCTGCTGTTCACCATCGGCGGCGTCACCGGCGTGGTACTGGCCAATGCCAGCATCGATATCGCCCTGCACGACACCTACTACGTGATCGCGCATTTCCACTACGTCATGTCGCTGGGCTCCGCCTTCGGCATCTTCGCCGGCTTCTACTACTGGATCGGCAAGATGAGCGGCCGGCAGTATCCGGAGAGGCTGGGCCAACTGCATTTCTGGCTGACCTTCATCGGCGTCAACCTGACGTTCTTTCCGATGCATTTCCTCGGCGCGGCCGGCATGCCGCGCCGCATCGCCGACTATCCGGAAGCGTTCGAGGCCTGGAACACGGTGGCGTCGGTCGGCAGCTACATCGCGCTGGCCGGTTTCGCGGTCTTCCTGGTCGTGCTCTGGCGCATATTCGCCGCCGGCCAGCGCTGCCCCGCCAATCCCTGGGGCGAAGGGGCGACGACCCTGGAATGGAGCCTGCCCTCGCCGCCGCACTTCCACAGCTTCGAGACCCTGCCCGATTTCAGCCACCCCGACAGGGAGGCGGTCCGGGCGGGAGAGTGAGACGCCCGGCGGGGCATCGCTCTCTCGCCCGGCACTGGGGCTGGGCAGTGGCATGATCGGGATCGGGTGCAGGACCTGGTGCCTGTGCCCGACGGCGCCGGTCCGTTCCCCGTCCGGGAGCCGGGCGCGGACCGGCGCCGTGCAATGGCCCCGTCGTTCACGTCTATGCTGGCTGCGGCCGAATTCCGGCTTTTCCCGTTACGGCCAAAAACGAAAACGGCGCCCGAAGGCGCCGCTGGCAAATTCCGGCAGACCGGTTCCTGCGTTCAGCCCTGGCGGGCCTTGAAGCGCGGGTTGGTCTTGTTGATGACATAGACCCGGCCCTTGCGGCGCACGATGCGGCAGTCCTTGTGGCGGGCCTTCACCGACTTCAGCGAATGGCGGATTTTCATGGCACGATCCTCGACACTTGCACCCGCCGACAGCCTTGCCGTTGGGCCGGTATTTCAATGAGCGGCGGACAATAAGAGCCCGCCCGCCCCCTGTCAATGCTGGAAGCGGCATCGTCTTGCGCCCGATTTCCGTGTCATAACAGACACATGAGCGACGTTACCGTCCCGCCTCCGCCCGCTACCGGCAGCAGCGGCCAACCCCCTGCCGCGCAAGGATTTTTCCTGCCCGCCGAATGGCTGGGCCACGAGCGCACCCTGTTGGGCTGGCCGACCCGCCTGTCCGCCTATGGCGGCAGCGCCGCCCGCCTGCAGGCCGCTCGTTCCGCCCATGCCTCCGTCGCCCGCGCCATCGCCCCCTACGAGAAGGTGACGGTGCTGGTGCCGCCGTCGGAGACCGGCCGCGCCCAGCGCCTGCTGGGACCGGGCATCGACATCGTGCCCACCGCCATGGACGATTGCTGGCTGCGCGATTCCGGCCCGACCTACGTCATCGACGGCAAGGGCGGCCGCGCCGGCGTGACCTGGCGCTTCAACGCCTGGGGCGAGAAGTTCCATCCCTACGACCAAGACGCCAGCCTCGCCGCCCGCTTCCTGCGCGCCCGCCGCGAGCAGGCCTTCGCCGCGCCGCTGGTGCTGGAGGGAGGCGCCATCGGCGGCGACGGCAACGGCACCTTGCTGACGACGCAGTCCTGCGCGCTCAATCCCAACCGCAACCCGGGCCTGGACGAAGCCCGCTTCGAGCAGGCCATGGCGCGGTATCTCGGCAGCCGGCGCGTGATCTGGCTCAAGGGCGGCATGGAAGCGGATGCCGACACCGACGGCCATGTCGATACCGTGGCATGCTTCGCCCGCCCCGGCCTGGTCCTGGCGCAAATCTGCGAGCGCGGCCATCGCGACCATGCGGTGCTGTCGGAAAACCTGCGCCGGTTGCGCGCCGCCACCGATGCCGAAGGCCGCCGGCTGGAGGTGGTGGAGATCGCGGGCCCGGCCGATCGCGTCGCCGACGGCCGCAAGCTGCCGCTGTCCTACATCAACTTCGCCTTCGCCGGCTCGCCCGGGCGGCGTGGCGCCGTCATCCTGCCGGTGTTCGACGATGCCGCCGATGCCGCCGCCATCGCCACCCTGGCGTCGGTCTTCCCCGAGCGCGACATCGTGCCGGTGCCGGCGCTGGACATCTTTGCCGGCGGCGGCGGCATCCACTGCATCACCCAGCCCGTCCCGGCCGCCAATCCCGCCTGAGCTGCCCGACCGGAGGCAGCCGGTCATACGCCGGTCACGCGGCGGCGCTTGCATTGCGCCGGGCGGTATGGTGCAGAATGCGGGCAACGAGGCGGCCCGCCGGGCCGGCCGGATCGACAAACGGACAGGGAGTTCGAGAATGTCGCTGATTCGCATCGCCTTGGTGGCGTTGCTGGGCATTGCCGTCGCCACCGCGCCCGCCCTGGCGCAACGCCGGCCCGCCGGTCCCGTGGCGATCGCGCCGGCCAATCCGCAGCCGGCGGCCGACAAGGTCAAGCAAGGCCTGGCGGTGTCCTACTATTTCGGCCTGATCAACAACGTCAGCGAGATCCCCGACGCGCCCGGCAGGGCCGGCCCGCCGCTGCCGCATCTGGACTGGAACGTCGGCTTCAAGAACGTGCTGACCTCGGACCGCGACGACGGCGTGCAGGCGATCATCACCGGCTACATCAAGCTCGACAAGCCGGGCCTGTGGAAGTTCGCCATCAACTCCAACGACGGCGTGCGCTTCCTGCTCGACAACAAGAAGATCTACGAGCTGCCCGGCGTGCAGCCCGACGTGATGTCCGACGTGCTGGAGGTCAACGCGCCTGCCCCCGGCTGGTACGCGCTGAAGATGCTCTATTTCGAGAAGCGCAACACCGCCAGCCTGCAGCTCTACTGGGCCGCCCCCGGCATCGCCGACCTCGCCATCGTCGATCCGGCCGCGCTGGGCTACGTGGAATAGCCCCTTCCGCCGCCGGCGCGGCAGCGCATTGCCATCGCGCCGGCGACCTTCGACCAACCACAGAGGCGG
>JBBCJW010000046.1:0-60011 GCA_037190765.1 Alphaproteobacteria bacterium | reverse complement strand
CGCCGCTCCTCCGGATGAGGGGAGTGCTGGAGGGAGGTACTACCCTCATCCTGAGGAGCGGCGCCGAGCGGCAGCGAGGCGGCGCGTCTCGAAGGATCGGGTCCAGGACTCAGTTTGAACTTCACCCGCGCGCCCTCGCTGCGGCCGATCCAGTTCGACTGCATCAGCCGCACCTTTTCCGGCCAGCGGTCGAGTGTGGCCAGCGTGTCGAGCAGCGAATCGGCGTAATGCGTGATCCGGAAGAACCACTGCGACAGCAGCCGGCGCTCGACGACGGCGCCGGTGCGCCAGCCCCTGCCCTCGATCACTTGTTCGTTGGCCAGCACGGTCTGGTCGACCGGGTCCCAGTTGACCGACGCCTCCTTGCGATAGACCAGGCCCTCGCGGAAGAAGTCGAGGAACATCTTCTGCTGGTGCTTGTAATAGCCGGGATGGCAGGTGGCGACTTCGCGGCTCCAGTCCAGCGACAGGCCCATGCTCTTGAGCTGGCCGCGCATGGTGGCGATGTTGTCGTAGGTCCACTTGGCGGGATGGGTGCGCTTCTCCATCGCCGCGTTCTCCGCCGGCAAGCCAAAGGCGTCCCAGCCCATCGGGTGCAGCACGTTGAAGCCCCGGGCGCGGCGATAGCGCGCCACCACGTCGCCCTGGGTGTAGTTGCGCACATGGCCCATGTGGATGCGGCCGGAGGGGTACGGAAACATTTCCAGCACGTAGTATTTGGGCTTGGCGCGGTCGATCCTGGCTTCGAACGTCTTGTGCTCGGCCCAGACGGATTGCCATTTCCGCTCCGTCTCGCGGAAATTGTATCGTTTGGCGTTCTCCGCCGTTTCCGTCTTCGCTTCCGACATCGCTACCCTCGCGCGGCCCGGCGCCGCAGTTCCGACAAGAGGCTGGTTTTTAGAGCGGATCATGGCTGGATGGAAGCGCTTCGGCTTCCGTTCAACCATGTGAATCCGCTCTATTTGTTAATGTCTGGAGCAAACTCTCATGTTTTGACGGAATCGCATGCGATTCCGTCAAAACATGATTGGCGCCAGGTGTGCCGCGTTGCTGTGCAAGCCGGCTGGCGGGAGACGGATTGACGTGGTTTGTCGGCGGCGCAAACGACACCGCCAGGCCGTGATTTGCGCTGGCACTTGCCCGATGCGAGTGCAGCGCGCAGCGGCCGCGCGTCTGCGACGTGGCTGTGCGCGGCTTGCGGCGATTCCAGGCGCTTACGGCGAAAACTTCATTCAGGCGAAAGTATTAGCCGGCGCCGCCGGCCACAAACGAGTCGACTCGCGAGGTAATCCGGCGCAGGCTTGCGATCGAACCGGGGGAAATGGTTGGGGGGTGGCTCTGAAAGGGAGGTCCGCATGAGCAAGACTGTTGCCCTTCCCTGGTATCACCGCGCCGACTGGCCGCGCCTGTTGGCCCAGTTCGCCGACCGCGACGCGATCTCCGACTGCTACGACGCCTGG
The DNA here is from genome assembly GCA_037190765.1 of Alphaproteobacteria bacterium. Lineage (GTDB taxonomy): Bacteria > Pseudomonadota > Alphaproteobacteria > Reyranellales > JAQSWP01 > JAQSWP01. The sequence goes on along the minus strand of JBBCJW010000046.1, from coordinate 58,551 downwards.
AAAAACACCGCCATTGCCCGCGAGGCGCGCTGGCAGCGCGACGGCTACGACGTCAAGCGCATCGAATTGCGGCCCGAGGCCTTCGACGAGTGGTGCCGCAACAACCACCGGCCGGCCAACTACGCCAGCCGGCGCGCCTATGTCGACGAGATGCTGACGCGGCAGGTGCCGCCGGCCGCCACTCTGGCGCCGACCGGCTGACGCGGATCGGCTGACGCGGATCGGATGGCTCCGCCCGACTCCGGACGATCGAGAACAAACCGCCGGATTTGACGGCGACGTCCGCGATTCCGTCAAACCCGGATTTGCTCCAAACATCAATGAATAGAGCGGATTCACACGATTGGAGGGAAGCGCACGCGCTTCCCTCCAATCGTGATCCGCTCTAAGACAACGGCGCATGAGCGCCAGAATCTCGGACATGCGCGTGATCGAGCTGTTCCCGACCCCGCTATGGTCGGTCGATCTCGATGCCGCGGCGGCGAAACGGCTGAACGAACGCCTGCTGGCGCAGATCGAGCGGCTGCTCGACCCGCGCCCGCCTCTGCCGCGCGGCGGCTCCTGGCAGACCGATCCGGTGCTGCACCGCCATCCCGCCTTCGCCGAGCTGGTCGGTCTGGTCGACCGCACCGCACTGGGGGCGCTGAAGTTTCTCGGCCTCAAGCATCCCAAGGCCAGCATCTCCGGCATGTGGGCCAACATCAATCCCAGGGGCGGGCAGAGTTCGGCCCATACCCATCCCAACAATTTCCTGTCGGCGGTCTATTACCTGCAGGTGCCGCCGGGCGAGGGCGAGATCCACTTCGTCGATCCCCGGCCGCAGGCCGAGGTGATGCTGCCGCCCACCGCCCAGGACAACCGCTTCAACGGCAACCGCCGCATCATGGAGGTGCAGGCGGGGCGGCTGGTGATGTTCCCCGCCTGGCTGCGCCATTCGGTGCCGCCCAACAAGGGCGACCAGGAGCGCGTCAGCATCGCCGTCAACCTGATGCTCGACGACTATGCCGCCACCTCGAGCCCGCCGCTGTGGCAGGGCAGCGCGCCGGTCGACCGCAAGCTGCTGAAGCCGTGAACAGTGTTCGTCATGATCGCGGCGCTGCCATGCGATGCCGATGGCGTCTGCGTCGGAGCGTTGACGCCGACATGAAAACGCCGCCCGTGACGGCGGCGTTTGCTGTCGGTTTTTGGCCCTGAGCTTTAGCTGCCGAGCTGGGCGATGCGGAGCTGGCGGGCGCGGGTGAGGATCGTGTTCTCCAGGTCCACCGCGGTCTTGGGATCGATCATCTGGTCGATCCAGCCGCCGGCGCGCTGGTCGTAGCGCTGGCGGAAGATCGAGGCGCGCACGCCGTCGGCGCGCAGTTCGCGGTCGAGAATGAGGATGTGGACCTTGACGCGCTCGCCCGGCGCCTCGGGCGGCTGGTACCAGTCGGTGATGATGACGCCGCCAAACGGATCGGCCGAGACCAGCGGCATGAAGGCGATGGTGTCGAGCGCGCCGCGCCAGATGAAGGAATTGACGCCGATGCCGTCGCCGCCGCCGCGCGCCCGTTCCTCGTCGCGGGTCCGGTTGCCCAGCAGGGTCAACCCGCCCGGCCCGAAGATGCCGCCGCCGTCCCGGGCGCGCTCCGCATCGGTCACCGGCCGGCCCAGATGGCGCTCGTTCGACTGCGTCGTGGGATAGTCCTGCTCGCCGCCGCAGGCGGCCAGGAGGCCGGCCGAAAAACAAGCGAAAACAACGCCTTGGATCTTGCGTCGGGTGGAGAGCGGCATCGATGTCCTGCCTTTGCGCCGTTGCGGGGGCACCGCTGTTCGCACCGAACCGGTAGGCCCTTGCCGCCAAGGTTTATAGGGTCTTCTCAAAGGACGCGGCAAGTCGAGATTGCAGCTTGTGAGTCGGTCCGAAAAACCATTTAAAATCAACTCACTGCACTCCTTACTGAAAGTTGTGGCGAATTGGACACAGTCTCCACCAATTCGCCAAGGTTTGGCCCAACTCGCCTTGACCCTGCAGGGGCTTGCCGGTTTATTGTGCCTCGTCAGCCGCGTTGAGGCTGGACGGGTGTTGGGGGTGGCTCGCATCCGGTGCCAGAAGATCTCGGCTTTGAAAGACAGAGAGGGAGACACATGAAGAAGCTTCTGTTGGGATCGACCGCGCTGGCTGCTGCGGGCCTGATTTCCGCGAGCGCCATGGCCGCTGACCCGATCCGGGTCACGATCAATGGCTACTATCAGTGGTATTTCGTTGTCGGTGGCTGGGACAGGCTGGCCAACGGCGATAAAGGCCGTACGACCGGCGTTCGTCAGGAAGGCGAAATCTGGTTCAACGGCATCACCAAGCTCGACAACGGCACCAACGTCGGTTTCCGTATCGAGCTGGAAGCCTATGAATTCGGCGACCAGGTCGACGAACACTACCTGTTCTTCTCGGGCGACTGGGGCCGCTTCGAGTTGGGCGCCACCAACGGCGTCATGTCGAAGATGGTCTACGGTGCGCCGTCGGCTCTGCCGGGCTATGGCTTCATCTCGCAGAACTTCAATTTCCAGTGGAGCGCCGCGCAGACGCTCAACACCGCGTTCAGCACCGCGATCCAGGACGACCGTCACAACGGTGACGCGAACAAGATCAGCTACTTCACGCCGCGCTTCGCCGGCTTCCAGATCGGCGTGTCCTATACGCCGGACATGTCGCCGGGTAACGGCAACCTCTGCGGCGCCACTGGCGGCTCGGCCACCAGCTTCGGCGTCTGCCTGAAGAACCAGGACAACCGCTGGACGATGTACCAGGCGGCCATCAACTACCTGGCCACCTTCAACTCGGTCAATCTGGCCCTCTACGGCGGCCTGATGTACGGCGATCCCGACAACAAGGGTTCGGCCTGGACCGTTGGCGGCCTCGGCGGCACGGCTGACGACTGGTGGCATTGGCTGGTTGGCTTCAACGTCACCTTCCAGGGCTTCAGCATCGGTGGCAACATCGGCCGCGACAACAACGGCCAGAAGGCGAGCACGCACACCTGGATGTACACGCTGGGTGCGACCTACACCACCGGTCCGTGGACCGTCGGTGCGGGCGGCCGTCACTTCCGCCGCCATATCCCGGGTCCTCTGAGCGACGACAAGGTGTGGCAGTTCGAAGTCGGCGCCAACTATCGCATCGGCCCGGGCATCGCGCTGGCCGGCGGCCTGATCTGGAACGAGAACTCCGGCGATCGCGCTGGCGGTGCGTTCCCGAACGTCAGCAAGGACTCCTGGCAGCTCGTGTTCGGCACGGCTCTGACCTTCTAAGCTTCATCCCTTTCCGGGGGAGATTGGGGAGAGCGGGCTTCGGCCCGCTCTCTTTTTTTGCGCCGATGGATTTGTGCCGATGAATCGGCTGGCGTCGATGGTTTCTCGCGGCGAGCGTTTTTCGGCTGGAGTGGATCACGATTGGATGGAAACGCTCGCGCTGCCATCCAATCGCATGAATCCGCTCCATTCATTGATGTTCAGGGTAAATTCGCACGTTCTGACGGAAGCGCTCGCCATTCCGTCAGAACGTGAATTGCTCCAGGTGACGGCAACGATGGCAAGCGGCAGTGGCAGTTGCAGCCATGCTGTCCGAAGGGCAGGGCGTCGGCCGGCAAACCTGTTGTCGGCAAATGCGCGACCGGCAGAGCACAGACGGTCCGGCTGCAACCCGGACAGCGCGAGCGCGGAGTCCTGCATTGCGGCGGAACTGAGTGAGATCCGGGTCTGGCCGATGATCGATGCCGCCCTGGCCCTCCGTTTGCGTTATGACGGGCAGGAAGAGGAGCAACCTGTGCCGCAGTCGATCCAAATAAGCCGGCCCAAGATAAGCCGGCCCAAGATAAGCGGTGCCCGATGAAGGCCCGGCGTAAAACGGGCCGGCATCGCCAGCCGCCGGTTCGGTCCTTGGGATGCGCCGTTCGCCGCCGGCATCGGCCGCAGGCCGCCGGCTCTCTGCCGATGGCGCCGCGGCGCGCCGGCGGGCGAGGCTGAGATGGCCGGCATCATCTGGCTGGCCTCCTATCCCAAGTCGGGCAACACCTGGCTGCGCGCCTTCCTGCACAATTTCATGCGCAACGCCTCCCAGCCGATCGAGCCCAACCGGCTCAACGAGCTGACCCTGGGCGACGGCATGGCGCGGTTCTTCGCGCCGCATGCCGGTGGCCGCGCCACCATCGACCTGGCGGCGGAGGAGATCGCAGCCCTGCGCGCCAGGGTGCAGCGCGACCTGGCGGCGACGTCGCCCGACTCGGTCTTCGTCAAGACGCACAACTGGCTGGGCATGGACCATGGCCATCCCTGCATCGACATGCGCCTGACCGCCGGCGCCATCTACGTCGTGCGCAATCCGCTCGATGTCGTGGTGTCGCTGGCAGATCATTTCGGACTGACCATCGACCAGGCGATCGCGCAGATGGCCGACCCCAATGCCCGCACGCTCAATCTGCGCCATCGCGTGCCCGACGTGATGAGTTCATGGAGCCATCACGTGCAGAGCTGGACCGGCCAGCGCAATCCGCGCCTGCACGTGATGCGCTACGAGGACATGCTGGCGCAGCCGCAGCCGGTCTTCGCGCAACTGGTGAAGTTTCTCGGACTCCCCGCCAATCCCGAGCGCATCGGCCGCGCCATACGCTTCTCCTCGTTCGAAACCCTGCGCGCGCTCGAGCAGAAGAAGGGCTTCGTCGAACGGTCCAGCCATTCCAGCGCCTTCTTCCGCCAGGGCCAGGCCGGCGCCTGGCGCCAGCTCCTGACGCCCGCCCAGGTGCAGCGCCTGGGCGCCGACCATCATCGCGTGATGAAGGCCTTCGGCTACTGGCCGCTGTCTCCCGCCGACCGTGCCCGTTTCGGGATCAGCAAGAGCGAAAACTAGGCAAGAGCGTTTCGAGCGCCGTTCGCAGAACGCCTATCAGGAAATCACTTCGCTTAAAACGCGGTCACTGTCTTGCCGCGCGATGCAGCAATTCTTCGCGCATAGCGAGTGGGCACGGTTTGTTGCTGCTTTTGTGCGCGTCCGCAACCGAAATGTGACATCGGCAGCACATGGCGGAACTTCATGAATTTGCTCGCTAATCTGCGATTGAGCGGCCACGGCGGCGATCAGTATTGTCAGCCTCGGACGCATGCGCGAGCGCGGGCTGGCATGCCAGATGCAATGAGTACAACCCGAGGCAGCAAGGCTTCGGAAAGCATGAAGAGGGGCATATGAAAAAGATTCTTTTGGGGACCTCGGCGCTGGTCGCTGCGGGCATGGTCGCGAGTGCCGCGCAGGCCGCCGAGCCGATCAGCGTCAGCATCCAGGGCTACGCGTCCTGGCTCTACACGTTCGGCAACCAGACCAACGTCTCCTCCTTCTTCGGCGCTCCCGACCGCTTCGACACCATCAAGTGGGACGGCGAAATCCAGTTCAGGGGCCGCACCCAGCTCGACAACGGCCTGCGCGTCGGCTTCGTGATCGAACTCGAGGCCTTCCAGGACGACGACCAGATCGACAAGCACTACGTCTGGTTCGAGGACACCTGGGGCCGCCTCGAGCTGGGTGCCACCGCCGGCGCGGCCAACCAGCTGCACGAGTACATCCCGACCGCCACGCCGGGCGGCGGCGTCGATACGCCGGACTATTTCCATTTCTCCACGCCGGGCTTCTCCAACGCCTTCCTGGGCTCGACGGCGGGCAGCGATTCGGCCGATGTCGGCGACGCCAACAAGATCGTCTATTTCTCGCCCAAGTTCGGCGGCTTCCAGTTCGGCATCTCCTACACGCCGGAATTCGAGCCATTCACCTCGGGCAATTTCTGCGGCTCCAACAGCGGTTCGGCCACCAGCTTCGGCGTCTGCACCAGGAAGGATTTCGGCCAGTGGCAGCATGCCATCGAAGGCGGCATCCGCTACGAGGGCGAGTTCAACGGCGTGGCGATCGCGGCCAGCGTCGGCGGCTTCTTCGCCGATGCCGAGGTCAAGGGAGGCGTCTTCAAGGACTTCAAGCGCCTGGCCGCCGGCCTGTCGTTCGACTTCTCGGGCTTCATGATCGGCGGCGCCTTCCGCTGGTCCAACCAGGGCCTGAAGGGCGACAACGACCAGTACCAGTATGGCCTGGGCATGACCTACACCGATGGCGGCGCCTGGACCGTCGGCATCGCCGCTGCCCGGGTGGTCGACAAGGACGGTCCGGCCAACACCGACAAGACCACCGTGATCGACGGCGGCGTGACCTACAATCTCGGGCCGGGCATCGATCTCTTCGCCGGCGCGCAGTGGGCCCGGTTCACCGGCAACACCGGCGGTCCCAACAGCTCGGGCATCAAGGGTTATTTCGGCAGCAAGGTGACTTTCTAGCGAAGCGGCCGGTCGCAGGATCCGGTTCCGGGCGAGCCACACCGGAGCAAGCACGGGATCAGGCGGCCGGCTTCTCCGTTCTCTGTCGCTCGTGTCTCCCCGGCCCCGATCCTACCCGATCGGGGCCGAATTTCTGTCCGGCTCCGGGTTTCGTGCCGAGCGCCGATCAGGTTTTCTTTTGCCGGCATCCGTGCTTAGAGCAAATCAGGTTCTGACGGCATCGCAAGCGATGCCGTCAGAACCTGTGAATTTGCTCTATGTCTTCGAGGGTAGAGCGGATTCACAGGATTGGAGGGAAGCGCGAACGCTTCCATCCAATCCTGATCCGCTCTAAGACACGGCCATGTCCGACAGTTTCCACGCCGCCGCCAATCTGGCCGCCGTTCAGGCGCGCATCGCTGCCGCGCGCGGCGCCAGCTTCCATCCCGATCGGCCGGTGACGCTGGTGGCCGTCTCCAAGACGCAGGGCGCGGACAAGGTCGAGGCGCTGCTGCGCGCCGGCCACCGCGTGTTCGGGGAGAACCGCGTGCAGGAGGCGCAGGCCAAGTTCGCCGCCCTGAAGCCGGCCTGGCCGGCGCTGGAGCTGCATCTGATCGGGCCGCTGCAGACCAACAAGGTCCGCGAGGCGGTGGCGCTGTTCGACGTCATCCAGAGCCTGGACCGGCCGAAGCTGGCGCAGGCGCTGGCGGCGGAGACGGCGAAGCAGGGCCGGCGGCCGCGCTGCTTCGTGCAGGTCAATACCGGCGAGGAGGCGCAGAAAGCCGGCGTGGCGCCGCAGGAGACCGACGCCTTCGTCGCCCAGTGCCGCGCGCTGGACCTCGACGTGGTCGGGCTGATGTGCATCCCGCCGGCCGACGAGGAGCCGTCGCCGCATTTCGCCCTGCTGGCCAAGATCGCCGCCCGCAATCGCCTGCCGCTTCTTTCCATGGGCATGAGCGGCGATTTCGAGACCGCGATAAGGCTGGGCGCCACCCATGTGCGCGTCGGCACCGCTTTGTTCGGCGACCGCCATTATCCCGCGCCAGGCTGAACGGCGCCGGCGACCTTAGAGCAAATCAGGATTTGATGGAATCGTTTGTGCTTCCGTCAAACCCTGTGAATTTGCTCTACACATAAAAATAGAGCGGATCATGATCCGCTCTAGTCGCGCAAGCGCTTGCGGTACTGGAACTCGATCGAATCGGAGAGATCGTTCAGCTTCCATTCGCCGGGCTGGCGGATGAAGCCGTGGCGCTCGTAGAAGGCGTGCGCCTCGACGAAGCGGGTGTCGGTCTTCAGTTCGATGAAGGCGGCGTCGCGGGCGCGCGCCTCGTCCTCGACCAGGCCCAGCAGGCGCGAGGCCAGCCCTAGCCGCCGCGCTTCGCGCGCCACGTAGAGCTTGTGCAGCTCGACGCCGTCGCTGTCGCCGCCGCTTGCGCCGTCGCCCGCCGGCATCATGCCGATCATGCCCAGGATGCGGCCGTCGCCGCTTTCGGCGACCCACAGCATGCCGCCGCGATTGGCGAAATGGGTGGCCAGCGCATAGAGCTCGGGCAGCTCGGCATCGACGTCGAAGACGATGCCGTCATATTCGCCCCATACCGCGCCGATAAGCGCGATCAGCCTGGCGGCGTCATCATCGCGGCCAGGCCGTATGGTGATGCCGTCGGGTTCGACCATGCGCCGTTATGGCGCGTTCCTGTGCTGCGATTCAACATAATCCAGCGCCGCCGCACTGGAGACGATGCGGGCATATTCGCCGTCGAGCAGTGCCAGGCTGCGTTCATGCATGTCCTGCGCGGGTATCACAATGCCGCTGCGCAGACGCCGGTCGACGGTGAAGCAGGCGTCCTCGACCAGCATGATCGGCCAGCCCAGATCCGACCCGTGCCGCGCCGTGGCCTCGACCGAATTGTCGGTGAGGACGCCGCACAGACAGAGCGAGGCGATGCCGCGCCGGCGCAGGCGCGCCTCGAGATCGGTGCCGACGAAGGCAGAATGCGCGTGCTTGGGAATGACGGTCTCGCCGGGCTGCGGCTGGGCTTCGGGCTTGAAGCGGTTGCCGTCCTGGCCCGGGCGGTAGGCCGAGTCCGGCTGGCGCGAATCATGGCGTACGTGAATGAGCGGCCAACGCGCCCGGCGCCATGCCGCCAGCAGCGCCGCCACGTTCCGCTCGGCCTGCGGATTGTTGCGTCGTCCCCAGTAGGGCGCATCGATGGCGCGCTGCAGGTCGATCAGCAGCAGGGCGCAAGGCAAGGGCAAGTCGGGCAGGGGCAGATCGGGCAGGGGAGGATTGGACGGCATTGAGCCAGCATAGCCCGGCCATTTGGCCGGCGCCGCAGCGGCAATGCTCAACCTTCTTTGCGCGAGCGGCGGTAGCGGGGCAGGGTGTCGTCGATGTGGAACCAGGGAAGGGCGCTCTCGGTCCACAGATGGTCCTTCGGCGTCAGGGAGGAAGCATCGTCGAAGGTGCCGACGCCGATATCGATCTCGTCCGGCGCGCCGACGCCTTCCCAGGTCAGCGTCGTGCCGCAATCGGGGCAGAAGCCGCGATGGGCGATGTCGGAGGATCTGAACAGCCGGGGCGCGCCCTTGGTCCACGCGACCCGGTCGCGCCTGTAGGAGGCGAAGGCGGCGACCGGCGCGCCGGAATGGCGCCGGCACTGGCGGCAATGGCAGTAATTGACGGCAAACGGCTGTCCCTGGACGCGATAGCGGATCGCGCCGCACAGACAGCCGCCTTCCAGAATGCCCGCGTCGTTCATGCTCGTGTCGCTCATGAGCCTGGCAGCGTCGCTATTGCCAGATGCTGCGCCGCGATTCCTCGACCGCGCTGGCCCGGTCGATGCCGATGTCGCGCAGCAGCCGGGGATCGAGCGCCGCAAGCTGGCGGCGCGAGCGCTGCTTGGCGCGCAGATTGAACCAGGCGACCACCAGACGGACCAGCAGCCCGTGGCCCGCGGTCCGCGTCTTCGCGGCCCGGCCGGCGTTCAGGGTGGGGTGCATCAGGGTGCTGGACATGGCCAAATCTCCTTCATGGCAATCTTGCGACATCGTCATCCGTCTTTCCGAAAACGTCCGCCGCAGCCCCGTATTTCTGCCTTCCGCCGGCGAGTCACAAACGATCTTTTCTCTAGCTGGGGATTAGAAAATCTAGGGCAGGTCATGTAGGATGGCTGCCATGCGCTCCCTGCCGCCCCTCAACGCCTTGCGTGCCTTCGAGGCCGCCGCCCGCCATCTCTCGTTCACCCTGGCGGCGGACGAACTGCACGTGACCCAGGCCGCGGTCAGCCACCAGGTCAAGGCGCTGGAGGAACGGCTGGGGGTGAAGCTGTTCCGCCGCCTGCCGCGCGGGCTGGTGCTGACCGAGCAGGGTCAGGCGCTGCTGCCCGAGCTGCGCGGCGCCTTCGACCGCATCGAGCAGGCGATGAACAAGCTGTCGCTGCTGGGCAACGAGGGGCCGCTGACCGTCAGCCTGATGACGACCTTCGCGCTGACCTGGCTGGTGCCGCGCCTGCATCGTTTCCAGGCGCGCCATCCCACCATCGATGTGCGCATGCTGACGACCAACCGCATGGCCGATTTCGTGCGCGAGGATATCGATCTCGCCATCCGCTATTCGCGCGATCCACGCCAGCCGGGGCTGCGCGGCGACAAGCTGTTCAACGACCTGCTGACGCCGCTGTGCGGGGTGGCCTATCGCGAGCGTCTCAGGTCTCCGGCCGACCTGCTGCGCGTGCCACTGATCGACACCACCGGCGATCCCGACTGGTTGACCTGGCTGGCGGCCGCGGGCGTGCGCCAGCCGCCGCGCACGCCGCCGATGATCTTCGACTCGACCAAGATCGCCGTCGATGCGGCGATGGAAGGGGCCGGCGTGGCGATCGGCGCGCCTTTCCTGTTCCGGACCGAACTGGCCTCCGGCCGCCTGTTCCAGCCCTTCGAGCTGGTGGTGCCCAACGGCAAGGCGTTCTGGATCGTGGGACCGGAATCGACGGCGGAGCAGCCCAAGCTGAAGGCCTTCCGCGACTGGATGCTGGAGGAAGCCAAGGCCGATCTAGCCACCTCGGAGCTGACCGTCACCGGGCCGTGACGGCACCGTAAATTCCGTTATCCCGCTGGGAACAGGGCGGATTCGCCCGATGGCAGCGAATCGGTTGCGAGCGCTTGGGAGCATGCTCCGCTGCCGCCCGCCTTCCAGCGTCATGCGCGATCAATTCGCACTTGCAGCCATGCTGTGGATGAGCTACCACAGCGCTATTGCGAGTCATTCGCATATAGCGGCCCCCCGGCCATGCAGGCGCGTGGCGGCGGGCCGGTTCCATGGGGTGAGCGGCATGTACGCCTGGGGCGGCAATGGCGGCGATCGCGTGGTGCGGGCCTTGAAGGCCTGCCGGGCGCTGTTGCGCCGACTGGGCCGTCGCCCGGGCTTGCGGAGCGCCGGCAAATGACCGGCGTGGCCAAGGAGGAGAGCAAGGTGAACGCGAACGAGAATCCGGCCGATACGGCCGTGCGCCAGGTAACGCTGCCGCGGCTGCGCTCCAGCGATCTGCTGAGCGGCGCGCGCGAGGCCATCATCGAACACGGCCAGGACCAGTACCGGTTGCGCCTGACCAGCAACGGCAAGCTGATCCTGACCAAATAGGTCGAAGAAGGCGACGGGTCGGGTTCCGTCGCCAGCGCCGACGACCGCGCGCGAGAAACTGCCATCGCCGCGCGCCGCCATCGGTGAAGCCACCATCGGTAAACAAGCAAGCCACCCACGCGCGGCAGAGGTCGCGTCCCCGGTAGCCAGCCAGTCGACCGTCGCAACGATCGCACTTGAGCTGGAGTCCGTTCGGGGATGTCGAAGCTGGAGTCATTGAAACTGGTGCTGCTGGGCAGCGCCGCCCTTGTCCTGGCAGCGCCCGCAGCGCTGGCGCAGAGCGCGGCCGGCACGCCGACGGTCGTCGACGGCGCGCCCCCGACGCAGGAAGCGCAGGCGGCGCAACCAGCACCGGTATCGACGGTTACCTCTGAGGACGTGCGCCGGCTGGGCGCGGTGACTTCGACCGGCACCAAGACGCCGGAGGAAGCGGCGCGGCTGCCGTTCTCGGTCAACGTCGTCGACCAGGAGGAGATCGAGCGCCGGCGGCCCTACAAGCTCGACGACCTGCTGCGCGACATTCCCGGCGTCGACGGCGTCGCCGGCCCGCGGCGCTCCTCGCAGACGCCTTCGGTGCGCGGCGTCGACGGCAACCGCGTGCTGGTGACGGTCGATGGCGCGCGCCAGAACTTCGACGCCGGCCACAAGGGCCGCATTTTCCTCGAGCCCGACCTGCTCAGGCAGATCGACGTGCTGAAGGGCGCTTCCTCGGTGCTGTACGGCTCGGGCGCGATCGGCGGCGTCATCGCCACCACGACCAAGGATGCCGCCGATTTCCTCGACCCGGGCGAGATCGCCGGCGTGCGGCTGAAGGCCGGCTGGCGCTCGGCCGCCGACGAGTTCCTCTACAGCGGCACCGCCTTCGCCCGCCCGCACGAGCGCATCGACATGCTGGCCAATATCACCAGCCGCGATGCCAAGGACATAAGGCTGGGCGGCGGCGACACGTTGAAGTTTTCCAAGGAAGACCTGCTGTCGGGCCTGTTCAAGATCGGCGTCGAGCCGTTCAGGCACCATCGCGTCCAGTTGAGCTACAGCTTCTTCAACCAGGACGGCGACATCCCGGCCAATCCCGGCGTGCGCCTGCCGAACGTCACCGACAATCCGCTGGTGCGCCGCGACAACCGCCATCGCCAGTGGGTGCTGTCCTACAAGGGCAACGATCCGGCGACGCCGCTCTTCGCCCCCTCGGTGACGCTCTACAACACCGACCTGGAGATCACCGAGCGGCGCATCGACGGCGGTGCGGCGCGCAAGGACTTTTCCGACCAGAACACCAAGGGCCTGGACGCCTACAACACCTCCCGCTTCATGTGGGGCGATACCGGCCACACGCTGACCTATGGCGTCGAGTTCTATCGCGAGAAGCAGCGCGGCACGCGCAACGGCGCCAGCCGGCCGCAATTCCCCGCTTCCACCGGCGACGTGCTGGGCGTCTACGTGCAGGACGCGGTCGCCATTACCGACACCGTCACGCTGGTCGGCGGCATCCGCTACGACAGCTTCTGGCGCGATCCCGATGGTGGGCTCGACAAGGTGCACGACGACGCCATCTCGCCGCGCGTTGGCGCCATCTGGCAGGCGCTGCCGTGGCTGGCGGTCTACGCCAATGCCGGGCTGGGCTTCCGCGCGCCGTCGATGACCGAGCTGTTCGTCACCGGCACGCATTTCGCCTTCAACACCTTCATCCCCAATCCCGAGCTGAAGCCCGAGCGCAGCACCGGCTACGAAGCGGGGCTGCGGCTGAAGTTCGACGACGTGGCGGCCAAAGGCGACCGGCTGACCTTCAGCGCCGCCTTCCACGACACCTACTACAAGAACTTCGTCACGCTCGACATCCAGCCCGGCCTGTGCGGGCCGCCGCTGCCGCCGATGGTCGACCTGATCTGCGGCACCACCTCGCCGGTCAATCTCGACCGTGCGCGCGTCTGGGGCATCGAGGGCGAGGCGCGCTACGACATGCGCCATGCCTTCGCCACGCTGGGCGGCTCGCTGATCCGCGGCCGCGACACCTCGGCCGACACCTGGATCGACACCATCCCAGCCGACCGCATCACCGGCAGCTACGGCGTCAAGCTGCCGGAATGGGACCTGGTCGGCGGCATCCGCCACGAGCTGGTGTTCGACCAGCACCGCATCGCCCGCGGCAGCGCCCAGCCCAAGACCGACGGCTACTTCCTGACCGGCATCTTCGCCTCCTGGGCGCCCGGCACCGGGCCGCTCGAAGGCCTGCGCGTCGATGCCGGCATCGACAACCTGTTCGACAAGAAATACCGCCGCCACCTTCAGGCGATACCGGAGCCCGGCCTCGATGCCGGCATCGCGGTCTCGTACACGCTGAAGATGTAGCGGCGCTGGAACCGGCATAGCTATGACGGCCTTGGCCCTCTCCCTCGATCCCGCCGGACGGCAGCCGCGCGGGATCCTTGGCCGTCATGCCGCGCCGCCCGCGCTCGCCCCCGAACGAGCGCGGGAATTATTGCCCCGGCGGTCCGACCGCCAGGCCGGGCCGGCGGTGGCCGCCTCGCTGCTGCTCCACCTGCTGGTTGCCGGCGCTGCACTAGCGGCGTTCGGCGGCGAGACCATGGGCGGCGCCGGCGGCGGGGCCGGTACCGGCGAGGGCACCGGCATCCTGGTCGAGCTGGTCGCCGCCACCCCGGCCGACGCCAGTGCGGCGACACCGGCGGCGGCGCCTGAGGACGCCGAACCGGCGGAAGAGACCAGGGAGGCGGAAGCGCCGCAGCCCGAAGCCGCGCCGCGCGAAGTCGCGCTGCCGCCGCCGCCAATCGATGCCGAGGCGATCCCACTGAACGTGCCGCCGCCCGAACCGGTGGAGACGGCGAAGATCGAGGAGCCGCCCCAGCCGGTCGAGCAACCCAAGCCGGTCGAGACGCCGGCCGAAGTCAAGCAGGAGACCCCCAAGCCGGTCGAACCGCCCAAACCGACCGAGGCCAAGCCGACCGAGGCCAAGCAGGAAGCGCCCAAGCCGGCGCCGGCCAAGGCCAAGGCGCCGGCCGCCAAGCCGCAGCCGAAACCGAGCGAGACCGCCAGTGCGCCCGCGACGCAGGCCGTCGCCGCCGACACCGTCGACGCCTCGCCCGGGCAATCGGCCAATGCCGGCGCGCCGGGCGCGGCCAGCATGGGCGGTGCCGGTGGCGACCAGGTGGCGGCGCTGGGTGGAACCGGATTGCGGGTGCTGCAGGCGCGGTTCCGCGTCACGCCGCCGGCGCCACCCTATCCGCGCCGGGCGCTGGCGATGCACCAGCAGGGCGTGGTGATGATCCGCGCCCTGATCGACGAGCGCGGCGCGGCGCGCGAGATCAGGCTGCAGGCTTCTTCCGGCTATCCGCTCCTCGACCGGGCCGCGCTGCAGGCGGTCGAGGATTGGCAGTTCATGCCGGAAACGGTGAACGGGCGGCCGGTGGCCGTCTGGGTCGAAGTGCCGGTGCGCTTCGCCATCAACTGACGAGTGAGCCAACCAGGTTCGATGACGGCATTCGGGAGCCGTCGAAGACGCAAGGGAGAGGGATATGTCGATGCAAGGTCATGTCGAACACGCCGCCGGCGGCTCGCCGCTTGCCGTGCGCTGGCAGGCGCTGCGGGAGAGCGAGCCCAACCTGCGCATCCGCGATGCCGCGCACAAGCTGGGCGTCAGCGAGGCCGAGCTGCTGGCGACCGGTTGCGGCGCCACCGTCACGCGGCTGGACGGCGACTGGCGCGAGGTGCTGAAGCGGGTGCCCGCACTGGGCCGCGTCATGGCGCTGACCCGCAACGAGCACTGCGTGCACGAGCGCAAGGGCGTCTATGGCGCGCCCTCGTTCGAGGGCCATATCGGCCTGGTGCTGGGCGACGACATCGACCTGCGCCTGTTCATGGGCCAGTGGAAGTCGGGTTTCGCGGTCCAGGAGCCGACCGGCGATTCGATCCGCCGCTCGCTGCACTTCTTCGACGTCGCCGGCACGGCGGTGCACAAGATCTACCTGCAGAACGACAGCGACGTGGCGGCCTACGAAAAGCTGGTGGCCGATTTCGCCGCCGCCGACCAGAGCCCGCTGCAGAGCGTTGGCGAGAAGCCGGCCCGCGCCGCCGACCGGCCCGATAGCGAGATCGACGTCGCCGGGCTGCGCCAGGCCTGGGGCGCGTTGAAGGACACGCATGGATTCTTCCCGCTGCTGCGCAAGTTCAGCGTCGGGCGCCAGCAGGCGCTGCGGCTGGGCGGCGAGGCTTTCGCCATCCGGCTGGGCGAGGGCATCGCCCGCCACGTGCTGAACCGCGCCGCCGCCTCGGAGACGCCGATCATGGCGTTCGTCGGCAGTTCCGGTTGCATCCAGATCCACGGCGGCAAGGTGCGCAAGATCGTGCCGACGGGGCCATGGATCAACGTGCTCGATCCCGACTTCAACCTGCATCTGCGCGAGAGCGGCGTCGCCTCTGCCTGGCTGGTGCGCAAGCCGACCAGCGACGGCGACGTTACCTCGATCGAGCTGTTCGACGCCGAGGGCGAGCAGATCGTGCAGTTCTTCGGCAAGCGCAAGCCGGGCCAGGCCGAGAACCGGCAGTGGCGGGCGCTGGCGCATGGCCTGATCGACAGCCTGCCGGCCGGCTGGAACTGACATGGCCGCGCCCATTCAGCGCCGCGCCGTGTTGCGCGGTCTGCTGGCCGGCGGGGTTGCGGCGGGATTGGGGGGAACGACGCTGCGCCCCGCATGGGCCGCATCCTGCGCCGCCAACGGCCAGCGCGTGGTCTCGATCGGCGGGGCGGTGACGGAGATCGTCGCCGCCCTCGACGCCATGTGCCGGGTGATCGCCACCGACACCACCAGCCTCTATCCGCGCGCCGTGCACGAGCTGCCGCGCGTCGGCTACATGCGGGCGCTGGCCGCCGAAGGGATCGTGGCGCTGAACCCGACCCTGGTGCTGGCCTCCGAGCAGTCCGGCCCCGAGCCGGTGCTGCGACAGATCGGTGACGCTGGAGTCGATATCCGCATTATTCCCGACAAGCCGCAGATCGACGCCATCGCGCCCAAGATCATGGCGGTGGGCGAGGCGCTGGGCCTGCAGGCGCCGGCGGCGGCACTGGCAAAAGCGGTGGACGAGGACGTCGCGGCCCTGGGCGCGCAGGTCGCCGCGCTGAAGACCCGGCCGCGCGTGCTGTTCCTGCTGTCGGTGGCGCGGGCCCAGCCGATGGCCGGCGGCGCC
This sequence comes from Alphaproteobacteria bacterium, assembly GCA_037190765.1. Classification (GTDB taxonomy): domain Bacteria; phylum Pseudomonadota; class Alphaproteobacteria; order Reyranellales; family JAQSWP01; genus JAQSWP01. Next base: position 42,386 of record JBBCJW010000046.1, on the reverse strand, counting down.
GACACCTCGGCCGACGCCATGATCCGCCTGGCCGGCGGCGCCAACGCCGCCCAGGTCAAAGGCTGGAAGCCGATCTCCTCGGAGAGCGCCATCGACCTGGCGCCCGATGCGGTGCTGATGATGAGCCAGACCCTGGAGGCGGCCGGCGGCCCCGATGCGGTGCTGGCACTGCCGGCCCTGACCGGATCGCCGGCGGCGAAGAATCGGCGCGTCATCGCCATGGACGGCTCCTACCTGCTGGGACTGGGGCCGCGCGTCGCCCATGCCGGCCGCGACCTGGCGGCGGCGCTGCATCCTGAGGCGAGCCTGTCGGCCCTGCCCGAACGCGCCTGGGCGGTGAAAAGCTGACCATGAGCGCCGTCGCCTCGACCCGGGCCGCCTCGCCATCGCGCGATCGCGGCCTGCTGATGCTGCTGTTGCTGCTGGCGGTGCTGTTGGTCGCCATCGTGCTGGCGATCGGCTCGGGCGCGTCCTGGCTGTCGCCGGGCCGCGTGCTGGCGGTGCTGCTCGACGCCATCGGCCTGGATGTCGGGCCGGTGGAGCTGCGCGACCAGGCGGTGGTGCTGGGCATCCGCCTGCCGCGCGTGGTGCAGGGCGTCATGGTCGGCGCCGGGCTGGCGCTGGCGGGCGCGCTGATGCAGGGGCTGTTCCGCAACCCGCTGGCCGATCCCGGCCTGATCGGCGTCTCCAGCGGTGCGGCGCTGATGGCGGCAGGGGCCATCGTGCTGGGCGCGCCGGTGATGTTGTGGCTGGCCCTGCCCAAGCTGGTGCTGCCGTTCCTGCTGCCGGTGGCGGCGTTCGCCGGCGGGTTGCTGGCGACCCTGCTGATCCACGCCCTGGCGCGGCGCGACGGCGAAACCGAGATCGCCACCATGCTGCTGGCCGGCGTCGCCGTCGGCGCCATCGCCGGCGCGGGCATCGGCTATCTCTCCTTCCTGAGCGACGACCGCCAGCTGCGCGACATCACCTTCTGGATGCTGGGCAGCCTGGGCGGCGCCTCCTGGCGGTCGGTCGCCGCCATGTCGGTGTTCATGGTGCCGGCGATCCTGGCCGCGCCGCTGCTGGCCAACACGCTGAACGCGCTGATCCTGGGCGAGCGCGAGGCGGGGCATCTGGGCATCAATGTCGAGCGCCACAAGCGGCTGATCATCGCCGTGTCGGCGCTGGCGGTGGGCGCGGCGGTGTCGGCCTCGGGCATCATCGGCTTCGTCGGCCTGGTGGTGCCGCATCTGGTGCGGCTGATGCTGGGGGCGGACCATCGCTACGTGCTGCCCGGCGCCGCCCTGCTGGGCGCCTCCCTGCTGCTGCTGTGCGATCTGGTGGCGCGGGTCGCCGTCGCGCCGGCCGAACTGCCGATCGGCGTGGTGATGAGCGCGCTGGGCGGTCCCTTCTTCCTCTGGATGCTGCGCCAGCGGCGCGCGCTGAGCATGGGCTGATGCTGCGGGCCGACGACATAGCCGTGGCGGTGGCCGGCAAGCGCCTGATCGAGGGCATCACACTTGCGCTGCGGCCGGGCGAGATGCTGGCGGTGATCGGCCCCAACGGCGCGGGCAAGTCGACCCTGCTGCGCGCCTTGTCGGGCGAGGCCCGCCTGGCCGCAGGCAGCGTCACGCTCGACGGCCGTACCTTGAAGCAGATCGGGCACGAGGCGCTGGCGCTGCGGCGGGCGGTGCTGCCGCAGGAGACGCGGCTGGCCTTCTCGCTGCCGGTCGAGAAGGTGGTGGCGCTGGGCCGCCTGCCGCATCGCGGCCGCTGCGACCGCATGCAGGACCGTATCGCCATTGCCCGCGCGCTGCAGGCGGTCGACATGGCCGGTTTCGCCGGCCGCGCCTGGCCGACGCTCTCAGGCGGCGAGCGCCAGCGCGTCAACCTGGCGCGGGTGCTGGCGCAGCTCGACGATTCGGGCGGCAACGGCAGCGCGCGCGAGCCGCGCTACCTGCTGCTCGACGAGCCGACCGCCGCCCTCGATCTGAAGCACCAGCTCGCGCTGCTGAAGCTGCTGCGCGGCCAGGTCGGGCAGGGCATCGGCGTGCTGGCGATCCTGCACGATCTCAACCAGGCGCTGCTGGCCGACCGCGTCGCGGTGCTGTGCGACGGCCGGCTGATCGCGCTGGGCACCCCCGACGCGGTGCTGACGCCCGCCATCGTGCGCCAGGCCTACGACGTCGAGGCGCGCATCGTCGACCTGCCCGATGGCGGCCGCCTGATCGCGGCGGGTTAGAGCAAACCATGCTTTGCTTCCATACTCCCATCGTCCTGAGGAGCGGCCCGCACGGGCCGCGTCTCGAAGGACATGAGGCAGTAACGTCCTTCGCATAGCCTGTCCTTCGAGACATTCGCTGCGCTCGTTCCTCGGGACGAGGGGCAGCGATTGAAGCATTGTTGCGGCGTGCGCTTCCGTCAGACCATGATCAGGTCTAAATCCGCTTCGTGATCTCGATCGTCGACTCGGAATCGAATTGCGCCAAGATCCGCAGCAGATCCTCGCGTGCGAAGGCGATGCAGCCTTCGGTCGGCGTGTAATCGTCGCGCATCAGGTGGATGAAGATGGCGCTGCCCCGGCCCGGTACGGGCGGCGCATCGTTGTAGCCCACCACCACGATCAGGTCGTAGACGTGACCCTCGCGCCACAGCATCTCATGACGATGCGGATGCGGCAGGCGCACCTTGCGGTTGTAGTCGGGCGCGTCCGGCGCGTCGCACCAGCCGTCCTGCGGCGCGATCGCGTGCAGGGGCAGGGCGGTATCGGGCCGGGCCTCGCGGTCGGCGCGGTAGAACGCTTCGCGCAGCGGAAAACGGCCCAGCGGCGTTGCGCCGTCGCCTTCGCGCTTGTCGGTCGTCGCGCCGCCCTTGCCCAAAGCGCAGCGAAACTTTTGTGTGCAATTTTTCAGCATTGCAACGCCGCGCTGCGGATTGTCGCCATCGACAAGCACTAGGAGCGTGGGAACAGCCGCTATCATGCGGTGTTATGGCTCGCATGACGAAGCGGAGGCAAGTTTCTCCTTGCCTCTGGCGGCATGCCCGGGATTTCCTTTTGGAGCAATTGGGGAGGTCGTCCGCTTGATCAAGGAGCGCGCAAAGCGCAAACGGGCGCGGCATGACGTCAAGCGCGCGGCGATCTTCGCTACCGCCAAGCGCGTGTTTCTCAAGGAAGGCCTGGAAGGCGCCTCGCTGCGCGCCATCGCCCGCGCCTGTGGCTACGCGCCCGGCGCGCTCTACGCCTACTACGCCTCCAAGGAAGAAATCTACGCCGACATATTGCGCGATTCGCTGGAGCGGCTGAAGGAAGCGACCGAGCGCGGCGCCCGCCCGCGCGAGCCTGCCGCCTCGCTGCGCGGCGCGGTGCGCGCCTTCTACGGCTTCTATCGCGACAACCCGCACGATCTCGACATCAGCCTCTACATCTACCAGGGCCTGGGGCCGCGCGGCCTGACGCCGGAGCTGGACCGCGAGCTCAACGCGCGGCTGGGCCTGGCGCTGAAGATCGTGGGACGGGCGGTCATGCGGATGCGCCCGACGCTGACCGCCCGCCAGTGCCGGATGCACCAGCAGACCCTGCTCAGCGGCCTGATGGGCGTGCTGCTGCTGGAGCGCACCGGCCGGCTCAGCCGCCTGAAGACCGATCCGCGCCGCCTGCTCGACCACCATATCGACCTGACGCTGCAGGCCCTGGCCGAATAGAGCAAATCACATTCTGACGGAATCGCGCGCGATTCCGTCAGAAGGTGTGAATTTGCTCTAAACATTGAAAAATAGAGCCCCGCCGGAGCGCCGGGCGGCAAACGTGAACACCGTTCAAAAATCCGGCTTGCGTCCGGCCGGCTCCGGGATTAATACTGAACAGTGTTCACAAAAATGCAGGAGGATGCCATGGGCGATACGGTGCTGTACGAGCGCGACGGCAGGATCGGGCGCATAACGCTGAACCGGCCGAAAGTGCTGAACGCCATCAACGACGAGCTGCCGCACGATCTGGCCGATTGCGTGCGCCGGGCCAACGACGATCCCAAGGTGCACGTCATCGTGCTGAGCGGCCGAGGCGAGGCGTTCTGCGCCGGCTACGACCTGACCTATTACGCGCAAGCGACCGGCACCAACGACATCACCCAGAAGATGCCGTGGGATCCGATGAAGGACTACAAGTTCATGATGCGCAACACCGAGCTGTTCATGAGCCTGTGGCGCTCCTACAAGCCGGTGATCACCAGGGTGCACGGCTACGCCGTGGCCGGCGGCTCCGACATCGCGCTGTGCTCCGACATCATCGTCATGGCCGAGGACGCGCGGATCGGCTACATGCCGACCCGCGTCTGGGGCTGCCCGACCACAGCGATGTGGATCTACCGCATGGGGCCGGAGAAGGCCAAGCGCATGCTGCTGACCGGCGACAAGGTAACCGGCGTCGAAGCGGCGGCGATGGGGCTGGTCTACAAGGCGGTGCCGAAAGAGAAGCTCGACGAAGAGGTCGAGGCGCTGGCCGAGCGCATGGCCGGGGTGCCGCAGAACCAGCTCATGATGCAGAAGCTGATGATCAACCAGGCGCTGGACAATATGGGCCTGGCCAACACCCAGATGATCGCCACGCTGTTCGACGGCATCACGCGCCACACCGGAGAAGGCCTGAACTTCAAGAAGCGCGCCGAAGAGTTGGGCTGGAAGCAGGCGGTGCAGGAGCGCGACAACGGCACCTTCGACTGGACCGAGAACCGGCCGATGAACAAGCCGCAATAGCGGTTCTATCCGCAAGGATAGCGAGCGAATCCCTCCGGTTTGACGGGATCGCTCGCACTTCCGTCAGATCGTGATTTGCTCTAGCGACATGAAATAGCAGCGGAATCGGAAAATACCGGCGCCGCAAAGCTTCGGCTTTTGCCGGTTGCTTTGCGCGACTATACTGTTCCCCGGCCGATGCCCTGGGGGGAGACGACATTGGGCCTGTCGCGCTTTCTGCTGATCGCGATCGCCGCGCTCTTCGCGCTGCCGGCCCATGCCCAGAAGCCCAGACCGCAATTCGATGAGGGCAACGTCGCCGCCCGCAATCTGATGAGCGATTGCGCCGATGTCTGGGCGGTCAAGGATCGACAGGAACTCAAGGACGCGGAACAAGACCTCCTGAACGCCACGCAAAACGTGCTCAAGCACTACACCGAGGCGCGGCAGAAGGCCGTTCAATTGGTAACGAAAGCGGAGCAGAACCTGGAGCGCCTGAACGACACGCTGGCGGCGGCCTCTTTTACCGAAGCCATGGCCTGGGAGAAGGCGGAAGGCCAAGGGCTGATCAGCAAGCAGCGGGCGATGGCCATTGGCGCCAGCGTGGCGCAGAACACCAATCGCCTGGCCCGCGATGCGGCGGAAGCGGAGCTCAAGACGGCGCGCAGCGTGCTCAACGGCATCAACCGGCGCATGATCGGCTGGTTCGCCTATGGCGTGGCGATGAACGAATGCCTGCGCGACCAGATCGCCTATGTCGAGAAGACCAATCCCAACCAGCCTCCCTTGCGCCGGCCAGGCGCCGAACGGCCGTTGCCCCAGGCGCCCGCCACCAACACCGCCAGCATCCAAAGGGCGCAAGGCAGGGTGTCCGGCGCCTGGAGCGGGCTGTGCACCTATAAGGATGCGACCTTTCCCGCCAATGGCCTTTTCAGCATGCAGATCGATGCGCAGCGCAACGTCACCGCCGCCTTCGTCGACGGCGCCGCCGCCACGGTGCGCGGTTCGATGCAGCCGAACGGCGTCATCAACGCCACCGGCACCGTCGCCATGGCCTCGGATCTGGTCGTTTCCGTCGCCATGACCGGGCAGATGAGCTGGAACCAGGACGGCACGCTGCGCGGCGACGGCAGCTTCCGCTCGACCGGTAGCGAGATGCGGTGCCATGGCACCTGGCGCGGCTAGAATCGCACGCCTCTTGGCGCTGCTCGTGGCGGCCCTGCCGCTGGCGGCGCAGGCGCAGCTTGCGCCGCCGCGCGGGGCCACCGAGCAGTTCGGCGAGCAACTGGCCGCCACGCAGGAATACGTCCAGCGGCGCTGGCTGATGTGGAGCATCCGCTCGCAGCTCAACAAGAACCTGTCCGGCAGCGTGCCGAAGGCCGACCTCGCCGCCCAGGCGCGGCGGCTGGGCACGCGCGGGCCCAGCGCGCAGGACTGGACCGCGCTCAATGCCGAGCTGACGCGCGAGATCGACGCCTATTTCGACTGGCAGGAGAATTTCGTGCGCACCGGCCAGGTGCGCTGGCCGCAGGATCGCCCGCGCCGGCACTACGACAACACCGCCCTGATCCTGATCGAGAGCATCCGCGTCGAGGCCAAGGAGGCGGTGGCGCGGCGCGCCGATCCGATGCCGGCGATGATGCGCGGCAACAGGCTCTATAACGGGCTGGTCGGCAACCAGCAGTTCTGGAACTTCTTCTTCGGCGGCGAGGAGTCGGTCGAAGAGGCCATGCGCCACATCAAGATGGCCGCGCCGCGGCCGGCCCGCCGCTAGAGCAAAATCGCGTTCTGATGGGATCGCGCGCGCTTCCGTCAGAACGTGCGAATCCGCTCTAAATATTGAGAAATAGAGCGGAGCCGCGGCTCCAACCGAAAACGCTGAAAATACCGCAACGCAATCGTGGCACGCTGGTGGCGGTTCCCGTCGCGGCAGGAAGATTTGGCCGGGGATGCCGCGAAATCCCGCTTCGTAGAGATCTGTACGGACCCGAACTCGGTCCGTCGGCCGTCGCCGCAAGCGTCGACGCGGCCGTTTTCTTTCGAGGAGGACGCCATGAGCATTTCTGTTTCGCGCCGCAAGGCGCTGGGCGTTGCGGCGGCCGGCGCGGCGGCCATCGGCGCTGCGGCCGTGGGCGCCAGCCCGGCGCAGGCCGCGCCGTGGGGCCGCCACGATGCGCCGCGCCTGAACGCGGCTCTCCAGAGCCTGTCGCACGCGCGCAGCAACCTCGCCAACACCAATGCCGGCAGCAGCGACACCCGCCGCCGGGCGATGCGCGCCATCGACGACGCCATGCAGCATGTCCGTGTGGCGCAGCGCGAGGAGACCCGCGGCCGCGGCTACCGTCGCTGACCGGGTGTGATCGTTCGAAGGCCGGATCGGCACCCGCCGACCCGGCCTTTGCCGTTTCGGGCTGCCGCCGTTCAAACTGCCCAAGCTGGACCGCCATGGTTGGCGTATAATAGTCATCCGCCGCCGTCGGGCGGGTTCGCCGGAGTCCGATCATGTTGCGCTGTGCCGCCGCCGTTTCCCTTGTCGCCGCTCTGGCTCTGGCGTATCCGCCGGCGGCGCAGGCGCAGCCGCGCGACGGCAGCTCGCGCATCGAGGTCAAGGTCGAGGGCGATACGGTGCAGTGGGTCGCCCGCAACACCGAATTCGCCTATGTGCCCTATAATCCCGTGGCGCCCGACGAGCGCGGGCTGATCGTCCAGTTCGAGTCCGAAGTCCTGCGCTCGACCGCGCGCGAGGGCGCCGAGGGCACCGTCCGCGCCAAGGCGTGGCGGGTGAAGCCCGATGGCGGCCAGGAGGAGGCGTGGAGCGGCGACTATCCGGGGCACGAGGCATGGATTTCGGGCGAGCGCCTGATGGTGCCGACCTATGGCTGTTGCGGGGCGGGCAATTCCTATGCCGCCGTCTCCGCCGCCACCGGCAAGGTGCTCTACACCGCCTCCGGCCCCAGCCCGGGGGCGCAAGTGGTGACGCTGGAAATCCCCAATACCGGCCCGCTGGGCTATCGCTTCATCGCCGTGCATGGCGTGCATTCAGCCACCGACGAGACCGCGCTGAAGAGCCAGAACGCGCTGGCCTTGATCACCTACGCCTCGCCGGCGGTGCCGATGCAGCGCATCAAGGTGCTGCAGCGGCAGGACGGCAAGCCGGACGACCGCTATCGCGTCGTGCGCATGACGTGGGAGACCGAACGGCCCAACGCCATCAACGCCAACCGCGTCGTGCTGTGGCAGGCCGACGGCAAGCGCGATGCGGTGGCGGTGACCGGCGCCTATCTGCGCATCGTCATCGGCGACCACAACATCCTGCTACCGGTGATCGGCGACCGCTTCGACATCCAGCGCGGCATCGTGCCGTCGGAAGTGGTGCTGATCGAGGACGCGATCGACTGAAGGCCTCTATAGCGGTCCGCCCGCGCCGCCGAACGTCAGCGCCAGCACGCCCAGCACCAGGAACAGAGCGGCCGCCGCCAGCCGGATCCATTTCAGCGGCAGGCGGCCGGCCGCGGCATTGCCCAGCCACAGCACCGGCACGTTGGCCAGCATCATGCCCAAGGTGGTGCCGGCGGTGACGGCGACGATGGCGTGGTACTTGGCCGCCAGCGCCACGGTGGCGATCTGGGTCTTGTCGCCGATCTCGACCAGGAAGAAGCAGATGGTGGTGGCGAGGAAGGCGCCGTAGCGGTCGAAGCGGCCGTTCTCGCCGGTCTCCAGCCTGTCGGGGATCAGCGTCCAGGCCGCCATGGCGATGAAGGAAATGCCGACGATCCAGCGCAGCCACGGGCCTTCCAGCAGGCCGGCCAGCAGCGTGCCGCCCCAGGCGGCCAAGGCGTGGTTGAGCAGGGTTGCCAGCAGGATGCCGGCGGCGATCGGCAGCGGCTTGCGGTAGCGGCTGGCCAGCAGCAGCGCCAGCAACTGCGTCTTGTCGCCGATTTCGGCCAGGGCCACCGCGGCGGTGGAGGCGAGGAAAGCTTCCAAGGAAATCTTCCGGGGCCGGGCGCGACCATGACCGTGGCGTCGCCTTTCCCGCCCGACCCGGGCTTCCGCCCAGTCTTCGGAAAGACGATGCCAGCGGTCTCGCCAGAAGCTGTCGCTCCCGCCTGCGCCATGGGTTCCGGTGAGGGTTCCCAAGTGTGTTGACGCAGGCCCCGCTGCGGACGCGGGCGGCTACTCCCCGATGGATGGCCGGCATATAGCCCGCCAAGCTGCCGGAGAAAAGGCGGAAAAGCCGGCCGCGACAAAAGATTGCGAGGTTGTGCTATCTCCAACTGCGAGCAAAAATCATTCGCATGGAAAACGCGAGGATTCCGGCGCCGGACAGCATCGTGGCGCTGCTGGCGTCGCTGGATTTCGACGCCACGATCGACTTCTACCGCCAGCTCGATTTCACCCTGGTGTCACGCCACGACGATTACCTGCTGCTGCGTCATGGCGAGAACGGGCCGGAACTGCATTTCTGGCTGACCGACGACCGGGCGATCGCCGAGGCGACCGGCTGCTACGTGCGCTGCGCCGATGCCGATGCCCTGTCCGAACGCTGGCGGGGGCGGGCGCCGAAGGCGCGCATCACCCGGCCGGAGGACAAGCCCTGGGGCATGCGCGAATTCTACGTTTTCGATCCCAGCGGCAACCTGCTGCGCGTCGGGCAGGCGTTATAGGGCCGCGCCGACGCGTCAGCCGCTGACCCGCTCCGATGCTTGGCTGACCAGCAGGTTGCTGGTCAGGTCGATGATGCGCTGCTTGATGTTGCGCGTGGCGGAAGTCTCCGGCGCACGCCAGATCAGTCCCAGCTCCGCCGGCACGCTGGCCGGCAGGTCGATGACGGCGACGCGCCCCAGGCAGGCGCGATGCAGCGAGCGGGGCACGACGGTGATGCCCAGCCCCAGCGACACCATCTGCACGATGGCGGAAAGCTGGCGGCAGTGATGCGTCACGTGCGGCTGCAGCCCGGCCTGGTGGCAGACGGCGAGAATGTTGTCGTAAAGCGCCGGCGCCCGGTCGCGCGGGAAGAGGATGAAGCGCTCCTTGTCCAGCGTCGCCAGCTCGACGCTCTGATCGCTGCTCAGCGGATGGCCGAGCGGCAGGATCAGCGAATAGCACTCCGAAAAGATCGTCGATTGCGACAGGTTCTGCGCGGCGAGCGGCAGATGCACGATGCCCAGGTCGATCTCGCCGCGCTCCAGCCCGGCGATCTGTTCGTTGGCGCCGGTCTCGATCAGCTCCAGCTCGATCTCCGGCAGGCGTTCGGAAATATGCTCGACGATCAGCGGCAGCACCGAGAAGAACGCCGCGCCCACCGAGCCCAGCCGCACCTTGCCCTTCTCGCCGGCGCCGGTCTGGATCACCTCGCGGGTGGCGAAGTTGACCTGGCTCACGATCTTGCGCGCCTCGCGCAGCATGCATTGCCCGGCTTCGGTCAGCAGCGCGCCATCATGCATGCGCCGGAAAAGCTGCACCCCCAGCTCGGCCTCCAGGCTCTTGATCTGCTGCGACAGCGGCGGCTGCGACAGGTTCAGGCGCGCGGCCGCCTTGGTGAAACTGCCTTCCTCGGCGACGGCGATGAAGTATCGGAGCTGGCGCAATTCCATGTCATCCGTCCCGTGTCATTCGATTCCTCAATAGCGTCCCAACGAAATCGGTATTTCCGCGACCGCTTTCCCTACCCGGATACTGCCTGCCGAAACGACGGCCGCAAAGGCCGCGCCGCCGGAAACCGATACGCTCGCAGTTGCGAAAAGCGGGCAGCCCTGGGAGGGGCGCTTCGATCGATGGACCGCGCCGCCGGACCACTTGCCGATATCCGCGTCCTGGACCTCACCCGCATCCTGGCCGGGCCCTGGTGCACCCAGATGCTGGCCGATTTCGGCGCCGACGTGCTGAAGGTCGAGCAGCCGGGTAAGGGCGACGAATCGCGCGCCTGGGGCCCGCCATTCTACCGGCACGAGAACGGCGAACGGGTTTCCTCCTATTTCTGCTGCGCCAACCGCGGCAAGCGCTCGATCGCGCTCGATTTCAGTTCGCCCGCCGACCGCGCCGAACTGCTGGAGCTGGCGCGCCAGGCCGACGTGCTGGTCGAGAATTTCCGCCCCGGCGGATTGAAGAAATGGGGCCTCGATTACGAGGCGGTGCGGGCCGTCAATCCCGGCATCGTCTTCTGTTCCATCACCGGCTACGGCCAGACCGGCCCCTATGCCGAGCGCGCCGGCTACGATTCCATCATGCAGGCGGTGGGCGGCATGATGAGCGTCACCGGCGAGGCCGACGACAGGCCCGGCGGCGGGCCGCAGAAGACCGGCGTGCCGGTGATCGACCTGATGACCGGCGTCTATGCCGTGGCCGGCATCATGATCGCGCTGCACCATCGCCGCCGCACCGGCCAGGGCCAGTGGATCGATATCTCGCTGCTCGACACGCAGGCGACGGCGCTGTCGACCATGGCCGCCGCCTATTTCCATTCCGGTCAGGTGCAACAGCGTACCGGCAACGAGCACCCGACCGTGGTGCCCGGCGGCGTCATGCCCTGTTCCGACGGCCATCTCATGCTGATGGTGGGCAGCGACCGGCAATTCGCGCGCATGTGCCATCGCCTGGGCCTGCCACAACTGGCCGGCGACGCGCGCTTCGCCAACAACGAGCAGCGCGTCGTGCACAAGGACGTGCTGACGCCGCTGCTGCGCGAAGCCTTCGCCAAAAAGCCGCGCGCCCACTGGATCGAGGTGCTGTCGGCCGATGGCGTGCCGTGCGGGCCGATCAACGACATCGGCGAGGTGTTGCAGAACGAACACGTGGTCGCGCGCGATCTGGTGGCGCGCATGACGGAAAAGGACTACGGCGAGATCGCGGTGATGGGCAATCCGCTGCATTTCTCCCTCACGCCGCCCCGCTACCGGGCGCCGCCGATGAAGCTGGGCGGCGCCGCCGGCCGCCGCTTCCGGGAGCGCGGGCAATGAGCGCGCCGGCGGCGGAGGCCGCCTTGCTGTTCGAGGCCGGCGAGGGGATCGCGACCATCACCATGAACCGGCCGCGCAAGATGAACGCCATCGACAACGAGATGCGCGAGGGGCTGCTGCGGGCGTGGGACAGGGTCGAGACCGATCCCGACATCCGCGTCGCCATCCTGACCGGCGCCGGCCCGCGCGCCTTCTGCGCCGGGCGCGACCTGGCGGCGGCGACGGGCGCGCAGACCCAGTTCCTGCCGTTCCTGGGCGACAATGTGCACGTCACCAAGCCGGTGATCGCCGCCGTCAACGGCCTGGCCTATGGCGGCGGCTGGTTCCTGGTGCAGATGTGCGACATCGCCGTCGCCGCCGACAACGCCACCTTCGCCCTGCCCGAGGCGCGTTTCGGCCGCGCGCCGCATTGGGGCGCCTGGCTGCACGGCATGGTGCCGCAGAAAGTGGCACTGGAGCTGCTGATGACCGGCAACGCCATTGCCGCCGCGCGCGCCTATGAGATCGGCCTGGTCAACCATGTGGTGCCGGCCGGCGAGCTGATGGCGAAGGCGCGGGCGCTGGCCGCCGACATCATCGCCTGCGCCCCGCTCAGCGTCATGGGCGCCAAGGCCATGATGTACGCGGCGGCGGAGATGGGGCGCGGCCCAGCGTTGCGCACGGCGGCGCAGATCTTTTCGCGCGTCTACGACAGCGAGGATGCGCGCGAGGGCGCGCTGGCGTTCAAGGAAGGCCGCAAGCCGGTGTGGCGCGGCCGCTAGCGGGCGGTTTCCGGGGGAAGCGTATGGGCGAGTATCTGAAGTACGAGAAGATCGGCGACCACGTCGTGGTCCTGACCATGAACCGGCCCGAGCAGCGCAACGCGCTGATCGAGGTCTCCGACATGCTGGAGTTTCCCGCCCGTTTCGCCGCTATCAATGCCGACATGGGCGTGCGCGCCATCGTGCTGACCGGCGCCGGCCAGGCCTTCTGCGCCGGCGGCAACGTCAAGGTGATGCAGGACATCTACGGGCCGCATATCGGACCGGCGGCGGCGATCCAGGCGCTGTACCGCGACGGCATCCAGCAGATCGCCCGCGCCTTCAACCAGCTCGAAGTGCCGATCATCGCCGCCGTCAACGGGGCGGCGATCGGCGGCGGCTGCGATATCTCCTGCATGTGCGACATCCGCCTGTGCGCCGACACGGCCAGCTTCGGCGAGACCTATCTCAAGCTCGGCATCATCCCCGGCACCGGCGGCACCTGGTTCCTGCCGCGCGCGGTCGGCCTGTCGCGCGCCTGCGAGATGACCTTCACCGGCGACGTGATCGACGCGGCAACCGCCGCCGCCTACGGCCTGGTGTCGCGCGTGGTGCCGCAGGCGAAGCTGATGGAGGAGGCGCTGGGCCTGGCGCGCCGCATCGCCGCCAACCCGCCGCACCAGTTGCGCATGGCCAAGAAACTGCTGCGCCAGAGCCAGCTCGTCGAGCTGAACACCCAGCTCGAGATGACCGCCGCCTACCAGTCGCTGGCGCATCGCACCGACGATCACCTCGAGGGCATCAACGCGCTGCTGGAAAGACGGCCGGCGCAGTTCAAGGGTCGATAGAGTAGTGGAGCGTTGCTGAGACAAACACCGAAACCTGGGAGGAAATGATGGTACGCAAACTTGCCTTCGGCCTGGCTGCCGCAGCGGCGCTGTGCCTGTCGGGTCCGGTCGCGCCGGCGGCCGCCGAAACGCTGAACTGGGTCACCTACAAGCCGCAATCGGCCGGCGATGCCCAGCAGATCTCGATGCAATGGTTCGCCGACGAACTGGCGCGGCGCACCAACGGCGAATGGAAGGCGCGCATCCATTGGGGCGGTTCGGTCGCCGGGCCGAACGAGATCCCCAACGCCGTCGGCAAGGGGCTGGGCGACATGGGCGACATCATCGTGCCCTATTTTCCCGACCAGATGCTGCTGAACAACGCCATCTCCTACATCCAGCCGCAACGCACCTCCGCGATCGAGGGCGCCATGCTGATGCAGTTCTGGCACGACACCATTCCCGCCTTCTCGGCCGAGATGGAGAAGCTGAACCTGAAGGTGCTCAGCTTCCGGCCGATCGAGGCCTACGGGCTGATCTGCACCCGGCCGGTGCGTTCGGTGGCCGACCTCAAGGGCTTGCGCGTGCGCGCCTTCGGCTTCGGCCTGCCGGCGGTGGTGAAGGCGCTGGGCGCGGTGCCGATGAACGTCACCACCAACGACACCTACGAGGCGCTGGAGCGCAAGATCATCGACTGCTCGCCGATCGGGCCGGTGCTGGCGGCCGGCTTCAAGCTCGACGAGGTCGCCAAGTACTATGTCGACATCCCGCTGGGCGTCGTGTCCTACGGCCACTTCATCGCCATGAACACCAACAAGTTCAAGTCGCTGCCCAAGGAGGTGCAGACCGAACTGGAGAGCATCGGCCGCGAGCACCTGGTGCGCTACATCGCCCTCTCCAACGTGCAGGAAGTCGAGGTCCGCAAGCGCTGGAAGGACAGCGGCAGGGTGGAGGTCATTCCCTTCCCCGCCGCCGAATTCACCGCCGCCATCGCCGCCAGCGACGAGCTGAAGAAGCTGCACGCGGAATGGGGCCAGCGGGCGCGCGCCCTGGGCGTCGATCCCGACCCCATCGTCCAGCGGCTGCAGCTCAAATAGGCTTGCGATCCGGGGGACCGAGCCGGATGGCGCGATCGGCGCGCCATCCGGCACTGGGGCAGAACGAGCAGGGGACGCGGGCAATGCAACGATTCGAACGATTCTACCAAACGGTCGGCAAGGCGCTGGAATGGGTGGCGCTGGCCAACGGCGTGGTCCTGTTCGTCCTGATGTGGATGGTCAATTTCGACGCCCTGTCGCGCAAGATCTTCAACGCGCCGCTGCAGGGAACGGTCGAGATCACCGGCGCGCTGATGCCGCTGGTCGTGCTGCTGCCGCTGGCCTACACCCAGTTCCGCCGCGGCCACATCAAGGTCGACATGCTGGTCAACAATCTCGGCCCCGGCATGCGGCGAGTGTGCGAGCTGCTCTCGCTGCTGTGCGGGCTGACGCTGTTCGGCTGGGTGGCCTACGCGACGGCGGCCGACGCGGCGACCGCCTATGACAGCGGCGAGACGGTCTGGGGCGTGATCCGCTTCGAGATCTGGCCGTCCAAAATCGGCGTGTTCCTGGCGATGGTGATCCTGAGCTGCCAGTTCGTGCTCGACATCGTGCGCACGATCGTCATGCCTCCGCCGGCTCCGCCCGCCAGCCCGATCGAGGAGCACCTGCTCCATGGATGAGACGCTGGTCGGCACTCTCGGCGTGGTGCTGCTGGTGACCATGATCACCTTCGGCGTCAATATCTTCGTCTCGCTGGGCCTGGTCGGCAGCCTGGGGCTGCTGGTGCTGTCGGGCTTTTCCGGGGCGACCTCCACCCTCAGCACCATCTTCTTCGCCACCTCGTCCAGCTTCCATTTCAGCGTCATCCCGATGTTCCTGCTCATGGGCTACTTCGCCATGCGCGCCGGGCTGGGGCACGATTTGTTCGAGGTGGCGGTCAAATGGCTGGGGCGATTGCCCGGCGGGCTCGCCATCGCCACCACCGGCGCCGCCGCCGCCTTCGGCGGGCCGTCCGGCTCGTCGGTCGCCACCGCCTTGTTGTTCACCAAGCTGGCGCTGCCGGAAATGATCAGGCACGGCTACGACAAGAGCCTGGCCGCCGCCTCGATCGCCATTTCCGGCACGCTGGCGGTGCTGATCCCGCCCTCCGCACTGATGGTGATCTACGCCATCCTGGCCAATATCAGCATCGGCAAGCTGCTGCTGGCCGGCATCATCCCCGGCGTGGTGTTTGCCGTCATCATCTGCGCGGCGACCTATTTCACGGTGCTGCTGAAGCCGCATTTGGCGCCGCGGGTCGAACAGTATTTCTCGTGGAAGGAGCGGCTGATCTCGCTGCATCTGGTCGGGCCGCTGGTGCTGCTGGTCGGCGCCATCGTGGTCGGCCTGTATTACGGCGTGTTCACCCCGACCGAGGCGGGCGCCATCGGCGCGGTGCTGGCCTTCATCATGGCCGTGATCCGCCAGCGCGGCATCCGCGGCATCCAGCTCCGGCAGGCGCTGATCGATACGGTGCAGATGACGGCCATGATCTTCGGCATCATCATCTGCGCGCTGATCTTCTCCCGCTTCCTGGCGTTCTCGGGCATTTCCACCCTGATCGGCGATTTCCTCACCTCGCTCGACGTCAACCGCTGGGTGGTGCTGGGGATCATCACGGTCATCTACATCGTGCTGGGCATGCTGATGGATGCGCCGGCGATGCTGGCGGTGACCCTGCCGGTGATCGAGCCGGCGGCGCGGCTGCTGGGCTTCGACCCGATCTGGTTCGGCGTCTACGTGGTGGTGCTGTGCGAGCTGGGCGCCATCACGCCGCCGGTCGGCATCAACTGCTTCGTCATCAAGGCGGCGGCGGGCGACCTGGTGACCCTGGAGGAGGTGTTCCGGGGCATCGTGCCCTATGTCGGCGCCTGCCTGGTCATGCTGCTGCTGCTGTGCCTGTTCCCCGAGATGGCGCTTTACCTGCCGGAGAACGTGAAGTGAGCCCGAGCAAGCCCGCCGTCAGGCCGCGCCAGCCCGGCGCCAGATCCGCCAATCCCGGCCTGTTCCTGGAGGATTTCCAGCCAGGCGACGTCTACGAGCATCGGCTGGGCCGCACCGTCACCGAAGCCGACAACATCCAGTTCAGCCTGCTGACGGTGAACACCTCGCCGCTGCATTGCGACAGCTTCGCCGCCCGCTCGACCGAATTCGGCAAGCCGCTGGTCAATTCGCTGCTGACGCTGGCGATCGTGGCCGGGATCGTGTCCGACGACGTGCTGTTCAACACCATCGCCAATCTGGGCTGGAACAGCATCAAGACCTCGGCGCCAGTCTTTCCCGGCGACACGATCTATGCCCGTTCGACGGTGAAGGACGTGCGCCCCTCCAGGTCGCGACCGGGGCAGGGCATCGTCACGCTCTTCACCGAAGCCTACAAGCAGGACGGCACCGTCGTGCTGTCCTACGAGAAATCGAACCTGATGCCGGCGCGCAACCGCTGACGGGTCGTTAACTCAAAGCGTCTTGGCGTAGAAGCAAGTGTGCACGTCCTGCCGCACATAGGCCGATGGCAGGCCTTCGGCGGCGATGCGGCGATAGCCGTGCTTCTCGTAGAAGCGGTGGCCGCCGCGGAATTTCTCCGGCATGCCCAGGAACAGGGCGGCGATGCCGTGCCGGCGGGCATGTTCCTCCAGCGTCCGCAGCAGCCGCGCCGCCACCCCGTCGGCGCCGCCGCCGCGATGGTCCTCGCGCACGAACATCTTGTGCAGCCCGCCGATACGCCGGCCGGCGCCGTCCCTGCCCATGTCGTGCAGCCCCAGCGATCCGACCACGAAGTCGGGCGGCGTACCATCGGCCTGCGCCACCCAGAACTGGCCGACGCCGCTGCAATAGGTGGCGGCGATGTCGTGCAGGTCGATCTGCTCGCCGTAGCTCAGCGGTAGGTCGAACTCGTCCTGCTCGATCGCCAGGATCATCTCGATCAGGGAAATGCGGTGATGCTCGGCGAACGGCTCGATGCGGACGGTCATGCGCGCGACCGCCGCTACAGCATGTGGCCGGAGCGGGTCGCCTTGGTGCGCAGGTAGTTCTCGTTGTGGCCGTTGGCGGGGAACACGTGCCGCACGCGTTCGATCACCTCGATGCCGAACTGGCCGAGCTGGCCCAGCTTCTCGGGGTTGTTGGTCATCAGCCGCACCTGGCGGATGCCCATGCTGGCCAGGATGACGGCGGCCGGCCGGTACAGGCGTTCGTCGGCGGCGTAGCCGAGCTGCTCGTTGGCGTCGATGGTGTCGAAGCCGCCGTCCTGGAGCTGGTAGGCGCGCAGCTTGTTGACCAGACCGATGCCGCGACCCTCCTGCGCCAGATAGAGCAATACGCCGGAGCCGGCGCGCGCGATCTCGGCGATGGCGCCGCGCAGCTGCTCGCCGCAGTCGCAACGCAGGCTGCCCAGCAGGTCGCCGGTGAAGCATTCCGAATGCAGGCGCACCAGCACCGGGCCGGTGGGATCGATGTCGCCGATGACGATGGCGAGATGCTCCTTGCCGCCGTCGCGTGGCCGCCACGCCACGATGCGCGCGTTCTCCGCCCCGTCCAGCGGCACGCGCGCGTCGGCCACCGGGTTCAGCGTCTGCGCCGCCAGTTCCTCATAGAGCGCGATGGCGTCGGTCTCGACATAGATCAGATCCTGCTCGCGCGCCCAGCCGCGCAGCTGGTTGCGCCGGTCGAGCGTCATCGGCCCCATCAGCACGGCCGGCAGCAGGCGGGCCAGCTTGGCCACCTCGATCGCCGCCTTGGCGACGGCGCTGGAGGGCGGCGCCACCGGCCGCGAGAAATGCCGTCCCACCTTCTTGGGATCGGCGCGCGGATCGGCCACGTCGGACAGGACCTCGGCCGCCACCCCGACGGGGATGGACAGCGCCACCGTGTTGGTCTCGCGCATCTGCGCCACCAGATGCGGCGGCACGTCGATCGCCAGGGTGCGGGCGCGCGGCTCGGTCAGCAGCAGATAGGGCGAGGAGGCGCACAAGACGGTCAGCCGCCGCTGCACCTCGCCGGTCAGCCCCTCGGCGGCGGCGATCAGGGCGGCGTGCCCGGTGGGATCGCGCAGCACCACGATGCCGCCCCGGCGCAGTTCTGCTATGGCGCGCTCGACCATGCCCAGCGGCGTGGCGCTGGGCTGCTGCGGGACGACGGAGACCGGTTCTGAAGCCATGGTACTGAAATATAATCGCTTTTTCTGCGTCCGGCGCGATTGTGCGCTGCGTCCGGATAAACCGGAACATGAGCGCCGCGGGTATAAAGGTCAATGCCGTCGGCGGGATGGCATGCGTGAAGTTATTGAATGGGCGGGCCGGGGCGAAGGATGATCCGGACATGACCATGGTTTTCCGCGACTTCGACCAGGCCGGCCTGGACCGGGCCTACAACAACCGGGCCCATGTGCCGCATTTCATGGACATCGTGAACCGCTACATGGCGGCCAGCGAGGCGGCGCGCGCGGCGCTGCAGCCCAAGCTCGACCTGGCCTATGGCAGCGACGGGCGGCAGCGGCTGGATTTCTTTCCGGCCGCCGGCGGCAACGCGCCGCTGTTCGTCTTCATCCATGGCGGCTACTGGCAGTCGCTCGACAACAAGCCGTTCTCTTTTATGGCGACGCCGCTGGTGCGGCAGGACATCGCCTTCGCCACCATGACCTACGATCTGTGCCCGACGGTCTCGATGACGCGGCTGGTCGAGCAGGTGCGCGAGGGCATCGTCTGGCTGCACCGCAATGCCGGCGCGCTGGGTTTCGATGCCAGCCGCCTCTTTGTCGGCGGGCACTCCGCCGGCGGCCATCTGACGGCGATGCTGCTGCTGACCGACTGGACGCGCTACGGCCTGCCGGCCGACGCCATAAAAGGCGGGCTGAGCATTTCAGGCCTCTACGAGCTGGAGCCGGTGCGACTGGCCTATGTCAACGAGGCGCTGAGGCTCGACGCCGCCGAGGCCCGCGCCCTGTCGCCGATCCATCATCTGCCGCGCCGCGCTCAGGCGCTGCCGCCGATGATCCTGGCGGTGGGGGCGGCGGAACTGCCGGAGTTCGTGCGCCAGCAGCGCGATTTCGCCGCCGAGTGCCGCGGCCGGAACTGGCGCCTGGGCGAGATCGAACTGCCCGGACACAATCATTTCTCGGTGCTGGAGGCGCTGGAGGGAGCGGACGCCGATCTGTTCGGGCCGCTGCAGCGGATGATCGTGACGGGTTCCGTGCTATAAGCGCGGGGCAAGCAAGAGGAAGGCATGGGCAAGGGCCGCAAGCTGCTGCTGGTTGACGACGACGAAGCGCTGCGCGGGGCGCTGGCGGAGCAACTGGGACTGCACGAGGAGTTCGTCTGCCTGCAGGCGGGCACGGCGGCGCAGGCGCTGGAGCTGGCGAAGAGCGACAATTTTGAGGCGCTGATCCTCGATGTCGGCCTGCCCGACATGGACGGGCGCGACCTGTGCCGGCTGCTGCGTCGGCAGGGCGTGCGGGCGCCGATCATCATGCTGACCGCCGCCGACAGCGATGCCGACGCCATCCTGGGCCTCGACTCGGGCGCCAACGACTACGTCACCAAGCCGTTCCGCATCACCGTGTTGCTGGCCCGCCTGCGCGCCCATCTGCGCCAGCACGAGCGCAGCGAGGACGCGGTGCTCAGCATCGGCCCCTACGAGTTCCAGCCCGCCGCCAAGATGCTGCTGGAGAAGGAGGGCCGCAAGAAGGTGCGCCTGACCGAGAAGGAAGCGGCGATCCTGAAATATCTCTATCGCGCCGGCGAGAAGCCGGTGCCGCGCGAGACGCTGCTGAACGAGGTCTGGGGCTACAATGCCGGCGTCACCACCCATACGCTGGAGACCCATATCTACCGGCTGCGCCAGAAGATCGAGCGCGATCCCTCGCAGGCGGCGCTGCTGGTGACCGACAAGGGCGGCTACCGGCTGCAGCCGTAGACCGCTTGTCTTCGCACCGGCAAGTCTGCAGCCTTGGCGACGAACCCGAGGAGGCGACCATGTCCCTGCTGCCCGTTCTTGCCGATGATGAGATGCCGGCCGCCTCGCTAGAGCGGATCACGATTAGATGGAAGCGCTTGCGCTTCCATCTAATCGTGTGAATCCGCTCTACTCATTAACATTTAGAGCAAATTCACACGTTCTGACGGAATCGCGCACGATTCCGTCAGAACGTGATTTGCTCTATCGGTGATTGATGACATCCGCGCCACCCGCCGCACCGATTTCGTGAACAATTTCTGGCGCGTCCTGGCGCATGACCCCGCCCTGCTGAAGCGCACCTGGGAGGACATCAAGCAGGTGATGGGGCCGGGCACGATTGATCCGCTGGTCAAGGAGATGATCTATGTCGCGGTCTCGGTCGCCAACGGATGCGAATACTGTATTCGCTCCCACACCGCGGCCGCGCGCGGCAAGGGCCTGACCGAGGCCCAGCTTGCCGAATTGATGGGCATCGTCGCCATGGCCAGCACCACCAACCGTCTCGCCATCGGCCTGCAGGTGCCGGTCGACAGCGCCTTCCTGCCCCCGGCCGGCGCCGGTCCCATCGCCAAAGGGTAGAATCCGGTCCGGCTGGCTGATCAGTCAGGTTGCATTCGTCCATCGGCCGGTTAAGCTGGTCGCCGCGCGTTTCAAACGCCGTCGGGGGAATGGGGTGTGAGGACTCGCGCCCGTAACATTGCAATCGGGATTGTGCAGGCCGGCCTTGTAGCGGGGCTGTTGGGGCTCGCCCTGGGCGCGGCATCGGCGCTGGCCCAGCCCGCCGCCTCCGGCCCGGCGGGTTCGACGCCGATCGGGCCGGGACCGTCGCCCGCCGCGCCGGAAGTGCAGCGTCAGTACGATGCCGCCTTCGCCGCCATGCTGGCCGACCCGGCCAATCTCGACAAGATCTTCCGCTTCGCCGAACTGGCGGTGGCGGTCGGCGATCTCGAAGGCGCGGTCTCGGCGCTGGAGCGCATGCTGCTGATCGACGCCAACCTGCCGCGGGTGCGGCTGGAGCTGGGCGTGCTCTATTATCGCCTCGGCTCGTTCGAGGCGGCGCGCACCTACCTGCTGGCCGCACTGGCGGCCAAGGACCTGCCGCAGGACGTGCGCGGGCGGGCCGAGACCTTCCTGGCCGAGATCGAGAAGCAGAGTTCGCCGTCGAAGCTGTTCGGCACGCTGATGCTGGGCCTGCGCTACCAGTCCAACGCCAACGCCGCCCCGACCGGCAACGTGCGGGTGTTCGGCATTCCCGCCTCGCTCGACAGCAACGCCACCGCCGATAACGACTGGAACGTGTTCGCCGCCCTGAATGCGGTGCATCTCTACGACATGGGCACGCAGTACGGCGATTTCTGGGAGACGCGGCTGGCGGCCTATGGCACCCGCCAGTTCAAGCGCCACGAGGTCGATGTCGGGCTGCTGGCGGTCAACAGCGGTCCGCGCTTCGTGCTGCTGCCGCGCAGCATCGAGGGCTGGAGCCTGCGGCCCTACCTGGCCTTCGACTACGTGATGCTGGACGACCGCACCGACTACATGGCGCATGGCGCGTCGGTGTCGCTGGACAAGAAGGTCGGCGTCGGCAATCTCGGCTTCACCGCCGACTGGCGCCGGCGCGAGTACAACGACACCAGGCGCAACCTGTTCAATTCCGAGCGCGACGGCACCGAATGGGCCGGCCGCGTCACCTGGGATTTCGCCCTGACCTCGTGGCTGACCGGCTCGGCTACCGCCGGCTATTCCGACTACAACGCCCGCGTCGCCTGGGAAAGCTACGACGAGATCCAGCTCGGCCTGTCGCTGAACGTCTATCTCGACTTCTCCCCCTTCGTGAAGGAGCAGAAGAGCGCGCTGGTGATCGCCGGCGCGCATCTGCGCAGCCACTACAACAAGCCCGATCCGATCGTCGATCCCGGCGTCAGGCGTCGCGATCGCGACTGGCGCGTTTCGGTCACGGGCAGCCTGCCGCTGACGCAGTCGATCTCCTTCGTGCTGCAGGGCGGCTACACGCGCCGCGATTCCAATCTCCCCAACTACGATTTCGACAACTGGTTCGGCATGACGGCACTGGCCTGGCGCTTCTAGCCGCCGGCGAGGAGGGTGTGACATGGGCATCGGGAGCATGGGCATCGAGAGCAAGTGCAACCTGCGCGCCGCCCTGTTCGCGGGCGCGGCTATCGTCCTGCTCGGCCTGCCGGCGGCGCAGGCCAAGGTCGGCGTCACCAGCCAGACCACCAACAACCCGCTGGGTACGCCGCCGCAGCAGCAGCAGCGCACGCTGAAGGTCGGCATCGACGTCTTCGCCAACGAGCGCATCCAGACCACCGCCAACGACCGCGCCCATCTGCTGTTCCTCGACGGCTCCTCGCTGACGGTCGGTCCCAATGCCGACCTGTTCATCGACAAATACGTCTACGATCCCAACACCGGCACCGGCGAACTGGCGGTCAGCGCCACCAAGGGGATCTTCCGCCTGGTCGGCGGCAGGATCACCAAGTCGAACGAGGCCACGATCAAGGTCGGCACCAGCACCATCGGCATCAGGGGCGGCATCACCATCGTCAACGCGCCGGAATGCCCGCCGGGCACCGCCGTCGCCGACTGCCTGGCGCAGGCCTATTTCATGTTCGGCCAGCAGCTCAGCGTCACCAATGCCAACGGCAGCCAGACCGCTTTCCGCCCCGGCTCGATGATCGCCTTCAGCGGCGGCCTGCCGCCTTTGCCGCCGGTGATCGTGCCGCCCAATTCGCTGATCGGGCCGATCGCCCAGCTCGAAGCCCCGACCGGCCAGGGCGACACCGGTCCGTCCGGTCCGGGCACCACGATCGAACAGGCCACCGCCAATTCCGGGCTGCCGGCGTCGAACTCGGGCGCGCTGGTCGATCCGACCAACGGCGCGCCGCTGAACGCGCAGATCGCCAGCAGCGTCACCGGCGCGGGCAGCGCGCTGACCAACACCCCCGATCCCAACGCGCCGCCGACCAGTACACCGCCCACCTCCGGATCCAGCGAACCACCGCCCCCGCCGCCGCCTCCCCCGCCGCCGGTGACGGTCATCAGCGCCGAGGGCCGCTTCGTGCGGCAGTCGGAATTCGCCTCCGCCTCGTTCGATGCGTTCTCGACCAGCGCGCCGCGCGATCCGGTCAACAACGCCTATATCGCCAGCGCCACCATCACGGAAGGCCGGCTGACGGTGACCAGCGAGTCGGGCTTCAGCGCCGAGCTGCCCTGGCAGCCGGGCTTCGAGTTCGACGTCACCGACGGCATCGCCAGCGACAGCGGCAGCACCCTGACCGGCCGCGGCCTGGCGACCACCGACGGGGAGGATTTCTATTTCTATTTCTATCGCGTGCGGGAAACCGACACCGATGGGCGGCGCAACATCATCTTCGGCGGCACGCCGACGCCGCTGGCCCAGATCGCCAATGGCCCCTTCTCCGCCTACAACCTTTCCACCCTGGCGGCCAACGAGGCGCCGTTCCTGAGCGAATTCGCCACCTCGCTGCCGGTGGTGGCCGATGCGGTGCAGGGCGATCTCTACGTCGCCAGCGCCTCGCTGACGCCGGGCCCGTCCGACGACGCGCGCGCCACCTGGTTCCAGGCGACCTTGAACATCCAGGGTCAGGGCGAGGACCAAAGCTCCTATCTGTCCATCGCCACCGGCGTCTTCGCCACCGACGAAACCAAGGGCAACACGCCCTACGCCGCCGGCGCGCAGCAGGCCTTCATCCGCGAATCCGCCTTCGTCGGCCCGACCAAATACGGCACCGACGTTGCCACCGCCGAAACCCAGAACGGCTCGGCAATCTACGGCCCCGGCGGCGCCTACATGGTGCTGGTGCCCGAGCGGGTGACCTATGATGGCAGCGTCACCACCCGCACGCCCAGCGTCGGCGCCGCCCTGCCGTTCGACACGCTGGAGCTGACCGACATCAACTATCCGGTGTCGCTGGCGCGCGTGACCGAGGCGCCGCCCGACCTGGGCACGGTGCGCACGGCGGAGACGCTGCACGGCTTCGCCGGCGCGCTGGTCGAGAACAACAACGACGGCTGGATGTCGAGCTACGTTTTGCGCAGCATCGCGCCGGACCAGGTCAGCATCACCAAATTGCCCGCCACCAACCGGGTCGAAGGCCAGTTCGGCATGAATGTCGGCGGCCACATCGAAGGCGAATACGTGACGCTGGACTGGGGCGGGCTGACCGGGGCGGTGACGGCGCAAAGCTCGGCCTTCATCGACGACCGCCGCTTCGCCATGCGCCAGAGCGACATCCAGGGCGGCAGCTACGACGGCGAATCGATGGTGACGCAGATTTCGATGGTGACGCAGGCGGCGGTGCCGGATGCCGATTTCCTGCCGGCCGGTGTCAGCTTCTGCGAGTGTAGCTACCTGACCTGGGGCTATTGGCAGGGCGATCTGAACTACATCTCCGGCGACCGCGCCGGCCAGCGCGACTACGTAACGCTGGGCACCTGGGTCACCGGCAATCTCGCCGCCAGCATCGACATCCCGCTGACCGGCACCGCCACCTATAGCGGCCACATCATCGGCAATGTCGAGAACGAAGTCGGCAATTCCTATGTCGCCGTCGGCAATTTCAGCAACGCCTGGAATTTCGGCACCGAAAGTGGCGACATCAGCATCACCAATTTCGACGGCGCCGACTACAGCGGCACGGCCTATGCCGATTACAGCAAGGTCCGGTTCAGCGGCTATTTCTCGGGCCTCGGTCCGGCCAGCGACCGCTCGGGCAGTCTGAACGGCGCCTTCTTCCGCTCGCCCACCGATCCGGTGGCCTACCAGGCCGGCAGCTTCCAGATCGAGTCGTACTACAACAACTACAAGGCGGCCGGCACCTTCCAGGGCGTGCGGTCGGAGGTGGACGTCGGTCACTGACACAGGGCCGCTGACGCGCCGATACGACCCTCTCGTCGGCTAGCACTGCCGGCGAGCGGCCGGCCGGAGAAGGCGAATGGTGGCGCCCGTTACCGTTCGCGGCCGTTCCGGCGCGCAAACACTGGCGCATTTGCCACAGTGCCACGGACAATCGACCTCATCGCGCACGATACCGTTGAACCGGAGCGGCGGAGGGCAGATGGTGCCGGCTTCGAAACATTGGACGCGTCAGGAACACCATGACCTGGATGCGAAACATGATCGCGCCGGCGATTGCCGCTGCGATGCTGGTGTCGTTCGCTATGGCGACGCCCGGCCTGGCCGGCCCGCGCCCGGCGACACCGATCCCGGCGCACAGCGATGCGGCCCTGGCGCTGCTGCTGGCCGATCCCGAACAGGCCGCCGCCTTCCTGGCCGACCCGGCCTTGCTGCAGCTTCTGGCCGTGCCGGCATCGGCGCCGCCGGCGGATGGCGTGTTCGACGCCGCACTGGCGACCCTGAAGGAACTGCTGGCGCTGGACGAGATTAGGCCGCGCGTGCAGCTGGCGCTGGGCCTGCTGCACCACCGGCTGGGCCTGGAGGGCGCTGCCCAAGGGTATCTGCTGGCGGCACTGGCGCATGGCACCCTGCCGGCCGAATTCCGCGACCGCGCCCGGGCCGTGCTGGGGCCGGCGCTGCCGGAGCAGGCGCCACCCGCGCTGCGTGCGGGCGGCGGCAGCCGGCTGTCGGGATCGCTGACCACCGGCCTGCATTATGCCGCGCCGGGCCGGACCGGCGCCCTGATGCGGTCGCCGACGGAGCTGGTGGGTGATGCCGCCGTGCGCGACCTGTTCGTGCAGGTCAACGTGGCGCATCGCTTCGATGCCGGCATTGGCGGGATCGAATGGCAGACCGGGCTGCAGGCGCAGACCACGCGTCTTTTCGCCGATGTCGCCGATGGCGGATACCTGGCGCTGAACGCCGGCCCGCGCCTGCCGCTCAGCAATTTCGGCCTGAAAGGCGGCCTGCGGCTGCTGGGCGGGATCGAGTTCGGCGCCGTCGACGACCGCCTCGATTCCCTGTCCCCCGGCCTGTCGCTGATGATCGACCGGCCGCTCGCCGGCGGCAGCGTCGCCGCCGCCTTCGACTGGCGCGAGCGGCGCTACTACGACAGCGCGTTCAATCCCTACAATTCCCTGCGCAGCGGACGCCAGCTGGCCGGCCGGCTAGGCTACGATTTCCGCCTGTCCGACTGGATGGGCGGCGCCGCCAGCGCCCGCTTCGCCAGTTACGAGGCGCGCCAGCGCAGCGACAGCTTCAGCGAATGGCAGGTCGGGCTGTCGCTGAGTTCCAGGGCCCTGCCGGCGCTGGTCGAACAGACCGCGGTGCTGATCTCCAGCCAGTGGCAGCGCGGCTGGCTGGGCGATGCCTGGCTGGGCGACGCCTGGCCGCAGCCGCAACCGCCGCAAGGCTGGCTGCAGCGGCTGATGCCGGCGGGCTCGGGCGGCGTGCTGGCGCTGTCGCAGACCATGTCGTTCCAGATCGAAGGCGGGCTTTCGCGGCGCAATACGCCGCTGGTCGAGCCGGACGGCCCCCACTGGTACGGCCGCACCGGCATCGCCTGGCAATTCTAGGTTGCTGGCTGGCAGTAAACGGCCGTTTACAATCGCCGGTTCAGGCGCGACACTTTTCCCAACGGCGACGGACAAGCCGGTTGGGAGGGACGCGCATGACCAAGCGGCCGATTTCGGCGGACAGCCACGTCACCGAACCGCCACGCTGCTATATCGACAACATCGAGCAGGCCTATCGCGACAGCGCCCCGCGCGTGGTGCGCGACGAGAAGCAGGGCGACGTCTTCGTCATCGACGGCATGAAGGGCCGCGTCGCCATGGGCCTGATCGCCGCCGCCGGCAAGCCGGCGGAGGAGCTGAGCATGGGCGGCGGCAATTACGACACCATGCATCCGGGCGGCTGGGACGCCAAGGCGCGGCTGGCCGACCAGGACCGCGACGGCGTCGCCGCCGAGGTGATCTACGCCTCGGTCGGCATGCTGCTGAACAACCATCCCGACACGGACTACAAACAGGCCTGCTTTCAAGCCTATAACCGCTGGTTGCAGGGCTTCTGCGCCGAGGCGCCGACGCGGGTGTTCGGCCTGGGCCAGACCGCGTTGCGCAGTCCCGAGGAAGGCGTGCGCGATCTGCGCCGCATCCGGGAGATGGGCTTCGTCGGCGTGATGATGCCGGGCAATCCCGGCGTCTCGGACTACGACGACCCGGTCTGGGAGCCGGTGTGGGAGGCGGCGGTGGATCTGAAGCTGCCGCTGTCGTTCCACATCCTGACCTCCAGGGAGGAAGCGACGACCAAGGCGCGCGGTCCGCGCATCAACGGCTTCCAGAATATCATCCGCGGCTGCCAGGACATTCTGGGCATCTTCATCTTCGGCGGCGTGTTCGAGCGCCATCCGGAGCTGAAGATCGTCTGCGCCGAGGCCGATGCCGGCTGGGCGCCGCACTACATGTATCGCGCCGACCACGCCTACAAGCGCCACCGCCACTGGATGAACGGGCGCGAGCTGACCCGCCTGCCCAGCGAGCATTTCCGCGAGAACATCTACATGACCTTCCAGGACGACTGGTCGGCCTTCCGCGTCCGCCATCTGCTGAATATCGAGAGGCTGATGTGGGCCTCCGATTTCCCGCACTCCGATTCGACCTGGCCGCATTCGCGCCAGGTGCTGGCCGAGCAGGCCGCCGACCTGACCGCCTACGAGCGCGACCGCATCACCCACGACAACGTGCGCGAGCTCTACGGCCTGCCGGTCTGAGGTTTTCCTTAGTTAATTCAACGGGTTGCGATGCGGATGGCACGGCATTCCGCTCTGTGGTAGGTTTGAAAAAATGAACGTGGCGTCATGAACGTCGCGTCGCGGGGATCCGGCGCGGCCGACGGGCGGTCGCGTCCTGAGGGAAATCCACAGGGAGGGCGCATGTCGTCCACGCGCATCTACGAACTGCCGGTCGAGACCACCGAGTGGAAGTTCGACGGCCAGACCCAAATCCACTTCACCTGGGAGTACGAGGACGGCAGCAACGAACTGCTGGAGCTCTACGAGAAGGGCAAGAAGCAGCAGTGGAACGCCTCGGAACGGCTGGACTGGTCGCAGGAGCTGGACCAGGACAACCCGATGGGCATGGGCGACGACACCATTCCCATCTTCGGCACCGAGATCTGGGACAAGGCGACGGAGAAGGAGAAGGCCTGGCTGCGGCGCAACCTGCAGGCCCACACCGTGTCGCAGTTCATGCATGGCGAGCAGGGGGCGCTGATCGCCACCGCCAAGATCGTCAACACCGTGCCCGACGCCAACGCCAAGTTCTACGCCGCCACCCAGGTGATGGACGAGGCGCGCCACGTCGAGGCCTACAAGCGGCTGCTGCACGAGAAGTTCAACATGGCGTATCCGATCACGCCGTCGCTGCAGAGCCTGCTGGAGCAGACGCTGACCGACCGGCGCTGGGACATGACCTATCTGGGCATGCAGATCCTGATCGAGGGCCTGGCCCTGGCCGCCTTCCAGCGCATCCGCGATTCGGCCAAGAACAATCTCGCCGCCTCGGTCAACGCCTACGTCATGCAGGACGAGGCGCGCCACGTCGCCTTCGGCCGCCTCTCTTTGCGCGACTACTATCCGCAGCTCACCGCCAAGGAGCGCGACGAGCGCGAGGAGTTCGTGGTCGAGGCGCTCTACTTCATGCGCGACCGCTTCAACCAGGCCGAGGTGTGGCTGCGCTCGGGCCTGCCGGTCGACAAGCTGATGGAGATCGCCGCCAATTCCGACGTGATGAAGCGCTTCCGCGGCCGCCTGTTCAGCCGCATCGTGCCGACGGTGAAGGATATCGGCCTGATGGGCCCGCGCGTGACCAAGGCGTTCGAGGAAATGGGCGTGATGGAGTACACCCAGCTCGACGCCAAAGCGATGCTGGAGAACGACCAGAAGGTCGCCGACGACTTCGACGCCAAGCGCTTCGTGCGCGACTCGGTGGCGGCCGAGTAATCCGCGCATCCTTGCAAGGAAAAAGGCGGCCCGCGTGGCCGCCTTTTTATCATCGCTCCGTTTACGTCGTCAGCGCCCGGCGCGACCGGGCGACCCATGTTCGATCCCGCTAAAATTCCTCACCCTGAGCCTGTCGAAGGGTGAGCTTGAAAAGATCACCTGCGTAACCCGCCCTTCGACAGGCTCAGGGCGAGGACGTTGCGTTGGTGCGTCTCACATCGTGGGTGACCCGGTCGCGCCGGGCGAGGACGGAAGGACAAAGATACGGTGGGCGTCCGCTCAATGCGCCTGGAGCTGGCGCGGCACGTAGACGCCGTCCTTCACGCCGGAGAAGAAATCGTGCACCTGCGGATGGGTGACGGGATGGCCGCTGGTGTCGGGCAGCAGGTTCTGCTCCGAGACATAGGCGATATAGGTGGTCTGCTCGTTCTCGGCCAGCAGGTGGTAGAAGGGCTGGTCGCGATGCGGCCTGATGTTCTCCGGGATCGAGTTCAGCCATTCCTCGGTGTTGGCGAAGACCGGGTCGACGTCGAAGATCACGCCGCGGAACGGATGGACGCGATGGCGGACCACCTGACCGATGCGGAACTTGGCGGTGCGCGCGCCCTGCACGGGAACGGCCTCGACCAATCTGCCCTGTTGCTCCACGATCTGCCCTTTCCGAAGCCCGCCAGCGATAAGCGGCTGGAGCGCCCCTGTTACGCTTCAGTCATGATACTCCGACGGGGGCCGGGTTTGAACAAATGACTGCGCCGGCCCGTCCGCCGCCCAAAAGCGAAATGTGGCAGAAAAAAGAGGGAGAAACCGCCATGCCCAGCCCGACCAACCGCCAGGTTCGCCTCAAATCGCGCCCTGTCGGCATTCCCCAGGCCGACCATTTCGAGATCGTCGAGGGGCCGGCGCCGGCGGCCGATCGCGGCCAGATCGTGGTGCGCAACCGCTTCCTCTCGGTCGATCCGGCCATGCGCGGCTGGGTCAATGCGGCGGCCAACTACGCCAAGCCGGTCGGGATCGGCGAGGTGATGCGCTCCTTCGCCGTCGGCGAGGTGGTCGAATCGCAGCATCCGGAGTACCGCGCCGGCGACATCGTCACCGGCATGCTGGGCTGGCAGGACTACGCCCTGTCCGACGGCAGCCATATCAACCGCAAGGTGACGGAGAGCGACCTGCCCATGTCGCTGGCGCTGGGCGTGCTGGGTCTGAACGGCGTCACCGCCTATTGGGGCCTGCTGGGCGTCGGCCAGCCGCAGCCGGGCGAGACGGTAGTGGTCTCGACCGCCTCGGGCAGCGTCGGTTCGGCCGTCGGCCAGATCGCGAAGATCAAGGGCTGCCGCACCGTCGGCATCGCCGGTGGCGCCGCCAAGGTGAAGGACTGTCTCGACCTGTTCGGCTACGACGCGGCCATCGACTACAAGGCGGAAAAGGATCTCGACGCCGCCATCGAGCGCACCTGTCCCAAGGGCGTCGACGTCTATTTCGACAACACCTCGGGCCCGATCTCCGACGCCGTGCTGCGCCACCTCGCCATCCGCGCCCGTATCGTCATTTGCGGCACCGCCTCGCAGCCGAGCTGGGATCCGTGGCCGACCGGTCCGCGCATCGAACGCCATATCCTGGTCAGGCGCGCCCGCATGGAGGGTTTTCTCGCCTTCGACTGGGAAGACAAATATGGCGAGGCCATCGCGCAACTGGCGCAATGGGTGCGCGAGGGCAGGCTGAAATACCAGGAGGACGTGCTGGACGGCATCGAACGGGCGCCGGGCGCCATCGCCGGGCTCTATCGCGGCGACAATCGCGGCAAGCGGTTGATCCGGTTGGCGTGAAGAGGCAATCGAGCAAAACCAAACCACAGAGACACAGAGGCACAGAGATCGATTTCCTCTGTGCCTCTGTGTCTCTGTGGTTAGTCGTTCTATTCCATCTTGGCCCGGTCGAACCGGGCCAGGACGGAAGCGGAGCGGGTCTCTTGCCCCGCCATCCGTTTCCGCCATAATCCGCGCCGATCGTTGGCAGGCAAAACAAAGGAAGAAGCCGATGGGCTACGTCATTCCGACCTGGTCGGTCCCCAGCGTGCCGGTCGCGGGCAGCGCCGATGCGTTTCCGGTGCGCCGCATCTACTGCGTCGGCCGCAACTACGCCGCACACGCGCGCGAGATGGGCTTCGATCCCGATCGCGAGCCGCCCTTCTTCTTCACCAAGCCGGCCGACGCCATCGTGGTGATGGCCGATCCCGGCAAACCCACGCCGGTCGCCTACCCGCCCGCCACCAAGAACCTGCATCACGAGATGGAACTGGTGGTGGCGATCGGCAAAGGCGGCGCCGGCATCAGGGTCGAGGACGCGCTCGATCACGTCTTCGGCTATGCCGCCGGGCTGGACATGACCCGCCGCGACCTGCAATTCGCCGCCCGCGACAAGGGCCGGCCGTGGGACATGGGCAAGGGCTTCGACCAGTCCGCCCCCTGCGGCCCGATCGTGCCGGCGGCCAAAAGCGGGCACCTGGACAAGGGCCTGATCGAGCTGAAGGTCAACGGCGTTTCCAAACAGAAGGCCAATCTCAACGAGCTGATCTGGAACGTGGCCGAGACCATCTCCTATCTCTCCGGCCTGGTGCGGCTGGAGCCGGGCGACCTGATCTATACCGGCACGCCCGAAGGCGTCGGCCCGGTGGTCAAGGGCGATACGCTGGAGGGCGAGATCGAGGGCGTCGGCAGGTTCGCCTGCCGGATCGTGTAGGGCCGGCATCGGGCGCGGTGGCCGCGCCTTGCCGGCGCGACAGCGAGCGGGATTCCGAATGCAACCGACACTGCCGCGCCCTGTCCTTTTGCACGCATTGTGTGCGAGGGCAGCGATTCTATAATGCCGCCACCATGATGGGGTTGGGGGCAACACCGGTCACGGCCGAAACAGGGCAGCGGCATGCCGCGCGGCGTGTGGCGTTCTGCGTCATCGCCGTGCTTATCCTGCTGCTGCCGATGCTGCCGCAGGTGTTCGACCTGCGCAGTCCCCTGCTGCGCGGCTGGCGCATGTACTCCGATGTCGGCGTCGGCGTTCTCAAGGGCGGTTTCCAGCTTGAGCAGCCTGGCGGCACGCCGCGCGAGATCTCGCCGCTGGGGATCATGGGCCTGCAGACCTATCCACGCATCTACCACTACCATTTCGAGCAGCGGGTGCGGAATCCCGAGGACCTGAGATCGATGACGAGCAGCTTCTGCCGCGAGCTTGGTCCTGCGGCGCGGCTGTCGTTCGAGGGCGCGGTCGGCACGCGGCAGGGCTGGCGCAAGCTGAGCGTGCCGGACTTGTGCGGAGGCGCGCATGCCAGCAGCGATTAGACGGCTGATCGACTGGGGCGCCGAGCTGCGGGGCTCGACGCGGCCGGTGGCCCTGATCCGCATCGGCGTGGCGACGCTGGCGCTGGTGCGCTACGCCGACGAGGTGGCGCTGTTCCAGGCCGATTCGCCGCTGCGGGTGCTGCTGGCGGTGTGGTTCTTCGCGGCGATCCTGGCCATGCTGGTCGGCTACCGGACGCGGGTGGCGGTGGCGGCCGCCTCGCTGGCGCTGGCGGGAATGTATTTCGGCGGCGGCTTCGGCGCGCGGATCGCGGGCTGGAGCCACCATCACGCCTATCTGCTGCTGATGTCGACCGTGCTGCTGAACTTCACGCCGTGCGGGCAGTCCTATTCGGTCGACCGGGTGCTGGCGCTGCGCCGCGCCGCGCGGGCCGGACTGCCGCCGCCGCCCGAGCGTGGCGCGCTGTGGGGCCAGCGCCTGCTGGCCCTGCAGCTTGTCGCCATCTATTTCTGGACCGTGATCGACAAGAGCAACTGGGCCTTCCTCTCCGGCGAACGGCTGGAGCAGACGCTGGTCTGGATCTACAGCGGCCGGTCGCTGGAAGCGCTGCTGCTGTCGCCGTGGTTCGCCATGCCGGCTGCGATCGCGGTGGTGATGGTCGAGTATTTCCTGCCGGTCGGCCTGCTGGTCCGCCGCCTGCAGCCGATCGCCATCCCGATCGGCATCCTGCTGCATCTGGCGTTCTACGTGATGCTGCCGGTCGCCACCTATTCGGCCAGCATGGTGCTGCTCTATCTGGCCGTGCTCGATCCCGATGCGGTGCATCGTTTCATCGACCGGCTGCAGGGACATGATGACCGACGCGCCGATCCGCATCCTGTATGACGGCGACTGCCCGTTCTGCCGCGCCTATGTGCGGCTGCTGCGCCTGCGCGAGAATTTCCGCGTCGAACTGAGCAACGCGCGCGAGGCGCCCGAAGAGGTCGCCCGCCTCGCCGCCCAGGGGCTGAGCCTGGACGAGGGCATGCTGGTCGAGATCGCCGGCCGGCGCTATCACGGCAGCGAGGCCATGCAGGTGCTGGCCGCGCTGTCGGGCGACTCGGATCTGTGGAACCGGATCAACGCGCGGATTTTCCGCTCCGAACGGCTGTCGGCGCTGCTCTATCCGGTGCTGCGCGCCGGCCGCAACCTCACCCTGCGGCTGCTCGGCCGCCGGCCGATCGGCATGGGAAATCGATAGAGCAAATCACGTCCCGGCGGAATCGCTCGCGATTCCGTCAGAACGTGTGAATCCGCTCTAAACGTTAAGGAATAGAGCGGATTCACAGGATTAGATGGAAGCGCTTTGCGCTTCCATCTAATCCTGATCCGCTCTAGCCATCGCCGTCAAAGCTGCGAGGCGGCGAAGGTGTCGCAGGCATTGAGCCCGCCCTGGTCGAAGCCGCGGCGGAACCAGCGCGCGCGCTGCTCCGAGGTGCCGTGGGTGAAGCTCTCGGGCGAGACGTAGCCGCGGGCGCGCCGCTGCAGGCGGTCGTCGCCGATGGCGGCGGCCGCCTGCAGCGCCTCCTCGATGTCGCCCGGCTCGACCACGCCGCGGGCGCGGTCGGCGTGATGCGCCCACACCCCGGCCAGGCAGTCGGCCTGCAGTTCGACCCGCACCTGGATGGCGTTGGCCTGCGCCTCGCTGACCCCCTGCTTGGCGCGCTGCGCCCGTTCCAGCACGCCCAGCAGGCGCTGCACGTGATGGCCGATCTCGTGCGCGATGACATAGGCCTGCGCGAAATCGCCCGGCGCGCCGAAGCGGGTCTTCAGGTCGTCGTAGAAGGAGAGGTCGATATAGACCTTCATGTCGGCGGGACAGTAGAACGGCCCCACCGCCGACTGGGCGAAGCCGCAGGCCGAATTCACCGCGCCGGAGAACAGCACCAGGGTCGGCTCGACGTAGTTCTGTCCGCCCTGGCGGAAGATCTCGTTCCAGGTGTCTTCGGTGTCGGCCAGCACCACCGAGACGAACTGCGACTGCTCGTCCTGCGCCTGCTGGTCCGAGCCGGAGCGCGGCCGCTCGATCGGGGCGTAGCCCGCATCGCCGCCCTGCAGCAGCATCGACGGATCGACGCCCAGGAACAGCAGGATGAGGATGACGACAACGCCGCCCAGCCCGCCGCCGATGCCGATGCGCCGCCCGCCGCCGCCGCCGCCACCACCGCCGCGGCCGAAGCCGCCGGGAAAGCCGCCGCCGAAACCGCCGGCATTCTGTCCGCGCCGGTCCTCGACATTGCGGCTGCGACGTCCGCCTATCCAACGCATGGCACACTCCCTGGGCACTTTGCGGATGGTCCGATCATAGCCCGTCGCGCGTCCGGGACCAGCCTGCAGGGGAAGCAGACGGTCCTGCCGCCCTTTCGTTCCCGGCCCGGCGCTC
Organism: Alphaproteobacteria bacterium; assembly: GCA_037190765.1. Lineage (GTDB taxonomy): Bacteria > Pseudomonadota > Alphaproteobacteria > Reyranellales > JAQSWP01 > JAQSWP01. The sequence goes on along the minus strand of JBBCJW010000046.1, from coordinate 7,473 downwards.
TATATTCCTGACATTGCTCCTCAATTCGGAATTCCCCATGCCCCTGACGATCGCCACCTGGAACATCAACTCCGTGCGCCTGCGGATCGGGCTGGTGGAGCAGTTCCTGCGCCAGCACCGGCCCGACATTCTCTGCCTGCAGGAAACCAAAACGCCGGACGAGTTCTTCCCGCACGAAGCGTTCGAGAAGCTGGGCTACAAGCACCGGGTCATCAACGGCATGAAGGGCTATAACGGGGTCGCCATCGTCAGCCGGGTGCCGTTCTCGACCTTCCTGACCCATAACCGCTGCGGCAAGGAGGATTGCCGGCATGTCGTGGCCTCGATCGACCGCGGCGACGGCGACCCGATCGAGCTGCACAATCTCTACGTGCCGGCCGGCGGCGACGTTCCCGATCCGGCGCTGAACGTGAAATTCGCCCACAAGCTCGATTTCATGAAGGAGATCGGCGACTGGTTCGCCGCCTGCAAGCCGACCAGGGGCCAGCGCAAGGGCCGCAAGCGCATCATCGTCGGCGACCTCAACATCGCGCCGCTGGAGCACGACGTGTGGTCGCACAGGCAGCTGCTCGACGTGGTCTCGCACACCCCGGTCGAGGTCGACCTGTTCCAGCGCCTGATGGCGACCCAGGACTGGATCGACCTGCCGCGCCAGTTCGTGCCGGAAGAGCAGAAGCTCTATTCCTGGTGGAGCTATCGCAACCGCGACTGGCGCGCTTCCGACCGCGGCCGGCGGCTGGACCATGTGCTGGTCAGCCCGGCGCTGAAGGACAGCATCAAGTCCCACGCCATCCTCAAGGACGCGCGCGACTGGCAGAAAGGCTCCGACCACGTGCCGGTGCTGGCGACGCTGAATGTGTGAACTTTCCACCGGCCGCGGCGTTAGGATACCGGTTGCGGGCGGGCCAGTCCGCCCGGTTCAAGGGAGAGATCCGCATGACGTGGCTCTGGGTCATTCTGATTGGTTTCGTCATTGGCCTGATCGCCAAGTTCCTGACGCCGGGCCGCGATCCCGGCGGCTTCATCCTGACCACGCTGATCGGCGTCGGTGGCTCGGTGCTGGCGACCTGGGCCGGCCAGACCATGGGCTGGTACGCGCCCGGCCAGCCGGCCGGCTTCATCGCCGCCGTGGTCGGCGCCATCGTGCTGCTGCTGATCCTGCGCATGATCAAACGCTGAGCCGAAGAGCTGTGCTCAAACGAAAAGGCCCGCAGCGATGCGGGCCTTTTGCTTTAAGAGCGGATGCGGTCAGGCGCGCACCACCTGCGCGGCGGCCCAGTCGTCGTGGAAGCCCTGCTTGTTGCCCTTGAACGCCACCGAGATGCAGGTGATCAGGGCGGCGATGCCGACGATGCCGGCCAGGATGTAGCCGGTGCCGATGACGATATCGACCACCGCCAGGAAATAGCCCAGCCAGTGCACCCAGCTGCGCTTCAGCGCGCCGTTGAAGTCGAGCGCGCCGCCGGCGGCGCCGGCAACCTTGATCTTCATCACCTTCTTGCCCGGCGTGGCCTGATCCTTGCCGGATTCCAGTTTCGCCCAGTAGGCGACGGCAATGACGCCGCCGGCCAGGTAGGCGACGATGGTGGCGATGGTGATGCCTTCCATCCCCAGGATCGCTCCGAGCACGAAGCTGATGACGAAAACGATGATGGCGAGAATCACCGAGTCGATGATCGTCGCCACCAGGCGCAGCAGGAACCCTGCCGGCGCGCCCGAGGCGGGAGCCGCGGAAGCCATGGACATGAAGAGTCTCCCCAGTTCGGTTTGTCCCCGGCGCGAAGCCTATCACGCTGGCGCCGCCGGAAACCACGGAAACGACAGTATTCCGGTGGATAGCCGCCCCTTGCGCCTGGCCGGGCCCGGCTAACCCTCCACCCGGTATATGAAATAGCGGTCGGGTTTGACGTCCGGCGGCTCGGCCAGGCGGGTCCAGCGCGGCACGTCCAGTTTCTGGTTGGCCAGCACCAGGGCGCCCGGCGCCAGCAGCGCGTCCAGTGCCGGTCCGAGAAATTCGCCCAGTTTTTGGTTGGCCTCTTTCTCGCCGGTGCCCAGATCGGTATGGGCCAGGATGGCGGTCGGCCCCAGGCGCCGCGCCGCTTCCGGCAGGGTGGCGCCGATATCGCCCAGGAACAGCCGGTCGTCCGGCGGGATGCAGTCGGGATGGGCGCGCACCTCGCGCTCGAAGACGTAGATGTCGCGGCCGGGGAACAGATGGCGCAAATGGTCGTAGGTGCGGCCGTTGCCCAGCCCCAGTTCGAGGATCGGACCGGGCATGCCGCGCACCTGGCCGGCGACGTGGTTGAGGCAGTCGCGCTGCGCCTGCATGCGGCGGATGAAGCTGTCGAGACGCGACATCGAGGGGCCGGCTCAGGCCTTCTGCTGCGCCTGCAGCTGGCGCATGCGGGCGTTGTTCATTTCCAGCCGGTGCGCCAGCTCGCGCATGATCTCGACCGCCATCTGCGGGAATTCCTGCACCAGGCGGAAGAACAGGTCCTTGGTGATCTTCAGGGTCGTGGTCTTCTCGCGCGCCGTCACCGTCGCCGTGCGCGGCACGTCGCACAATATGGCGATCTCGCCGACGAACTCGTTCTTCTTCAGCTCCGCCACTTTCAGCGGCCCGGTGGGCGTGTCGATCAGCACGTCGGCCGAGCCCTCGACGATGACGTACATGGCATCACCCATGTCGCCCTGCCGGCACAGTTCCTGGCCCGCTTCGAAGGTCAGCCGCTCGCTGGTGAAGGCCAGCAGCTTCAGCTTCGACGCCTCGATCTTGGAAAAGAGCGGGATGGTCCGCAGCAGTTCGACTTCCTGGTTCAGACTCATGTCGTCCTCACTCCGCCGCCAGCAGGTCGGCCGCCGCCGACCCCGGCTTCTTCAATTCGTCGAAAGCGCCCTGGGCGATCACCCGGCCCTCGCGCAGCGCCAGCACCGCGTCGAACCGCTCGGCCAGCGCCGGCCGGCTCAGCACCCACATCACCGCCTGCCCCTGGCGCAGCTTCAGGATCGCCTCCATCAGCCGCGCCTGCGCGCCGCTGTCGAGCACGGCGGTGGCGTCGTTGATCACCAGCAGGTCGGATTGTTTCACCAGCGCCCGCACCAGTCCGATCTTCTGCCGCTGGGCCGCGTTCAGCCGCTTGCCGGCATTGCCGACGTTGAACTCCAGGCCCACGCCGACAACCGTACGGCGCATTTGCAGTTTGTCCAGTACCTCCCCGATCAAAGCACCAATGCGTTCGCTGGCCTGCGCCTGACCGTAGGCCAGGCGGCCGAACAGGATATTGTCCTGGATGGTGGCGGCGCGGTTGTATTTGTCGCGGTCGTAGACCTCGACCGCATCCTCCGGCAGCGCTTCCGCCAGCGCCGCCCGCGCCTGCAGCAGGCGGGCCTGCATGTCCTCGTCCACCAGCCCCAGGCGATGTCTCGCTTCGATATAGGGGAAGGTCAGCGCCATCAGCCGGGCGCGGTCTTCGGCGCTGATGTTCTCCGCGCCGCCCTTGCCGGCGATGCGCGCCACCATGACGCGGAACTCCGGCAGGTCCTCGGCGGCGATGAAGGAGAACTGCTCGAAGAACGGATGGCCCGGCGGCAGGTCGGCGAACAGCTCGACCATGGTCTCGGCGATCTCCCGGCCCATGCGCAGGAAGTCGTCGGTCAGGTTCTGTTCCTCCAGCACCTTCAGCACCAGCTTGTTCTGCGCCAGCCGCTCGGGCACGAAATCGGCGTTGGCGGCGGTGCCGAACAGCAGGTTCTCCGCCACCGACATGTTGCGGACGTAGCGGTCGCGCGTGAACGGCTCGATCAGCGAGGCGATCTGCGGGTCGGACAGGCGCTGGTGCAGTTCGGCCCGCGCCTTCATGATCGCCGCCGCGACCTCGGGCTCGGCGTCCGGATCGATGGTGCCGCGCAGGCCCATGCGGTAGACGTCGTCGGCCAGCTCGACCAGCGGCAGCAGGTCGAGGATGCGCTGGTCCAGCTCCTCGGGGCTGGAAACGCCGGCGGCCTGGTAGTCGATCCACTCGGCGTTGATGTCGAACAGCGGATTGCCCGAACGGCGCGCTTCGGCCAGATAGCGTTCGTGGCGGCGTTGGTCGTCGCCCTCGTACTGCGTCGGCTGCCGCTCCTGCTGCTTCAGGCCGTAGAGGATGTTCTCGCGCACGCTGACGGGGAACAGATAGGTGTCGGCGCCGGCATAGCCGATGCGCGCGCCGGTGGCGATCTCGGGCAGCGCGTCGAGTTCGCGCCCGCCGATCTTCACCTTGCCGCCGACCGGATGCAGCAGGCGGGCCAGCAGCATCGCCACCGCCTCCTTGCCGCCGCCGGGCGGACCGATCAGCGCCACGTGCCGGCCGCCCTCGATGTCGAAGCTGGCGCCGTCGAGCAGCTTGTGGCTCTCGTCGAAGGCGGAGACGCCGGCCAGGCTGAACGTGCCCTTGAGCGGCGGCGCGGCCTCGTCCAGCGGCGCCTGCAGCTTGGGATCGAGCATGCCGTCGGGGGTGAACTGCTCGATCACCTGCTCGTACTTGATCTGCACGTCCTGGCGCTGCTGGTCCCAGTCGATCAGTTCCTTGATCGGTGGCGGCAGGTCCTTGTAGGCGGCGATCACCGCCACCAGCCCGCCGATATCGAGCTCGCCGGTGATCGCGAGATAGCCGCCGATCAGGTAGAACAGGAACGGCGTGGTCTGGGCCAGCAGGTTGTTGAGGAACTTGACGGTGAACTTGCGCTTGTAGAGCTCGAAGCGGATCAGGAAGATGCGGCCCAGCCGGTTGGCGATGTCGGCGCGCTCGTAGTTGGAGGTGGCGTTGGCGTGGATGTCGGCCGAGCCGTCGACCGTCTCGGCGATGCGGCCGGCGAGCTGGCGCGCGGTGAGCTGGCGCTCCTTGCCCAGCGCCAGCACCCGCTTGCGCAGCTTGGGAATGATGCCGATCTGGATCGCCAGCACGCCGACCGCCACCATGCCCAGCCAGAAGCTCTGGGTGATGATGAAGAACAGCGCCGTCGCCGCCTGGCCGCCCAGGAACACCGGCTGCACGAAGGCGTCGCCGATGAAGCCGCCCAGCGGCTCGACCTCGTCCTTCACCATGGTGGCGATTTCGGCCTGCTTGACCTTGCGGAAATGGCTCTGCGGGAAGCGCATCACCCGGTCGAACAGCTCGTAGCGCAGGCGGCGCAGCATGCGCTCGCCCATGCGTCCCTTCTTGGTGTTGATGTTGAGCTTGAACTGGCCGTTGATGACGACCATGGCCAGGAACAGGAAGCTCAGCGCGAAGAGATAGGGAATCTGCTCCAGCGGCAGGCCGTCGAAGATGCGCACGGTGCCGACGTCGGAAATGAAGCCGGGCACCGGCAGGTCGATGGTGAAGAAATTGACCGTCGCGCCCTCGACCACGTTGCCGGCGGCGTCCTTCTCGAAGGAACGGCCCTGGATCGCCTCGTTGACGATGTTCTTGGGGATGTTCAGGGAGAGGAAGTAGAAGACCTGGGCCAGGATGATGATGAGCAGGATGGCGAACTGCTCGCGCTTGGTATGGTGCCAGACGTAGCGAAACAGATTTCTTTCCATGGCCGTGCGAAGGCTCCCCCCAACCGGTCCCCGGGGCCCCTCCCGTGGCGCTGCAGCGCGAGGAGAATAGGGCGGTCGGGAAACGGATGGCGACTCATACATCATTTTGCGGCGGCCGACCCCAGGCCTCCGCAATATCTGCGGTCACTCCAAAGAGACAGGGCTGGCAGAACCGTAACCTGCTCAGGTTATCGTTTCGGCACCCTGCCTTAAAGTGCGGCAAACCGGTAAGCCGCACATTTTGCAGGCTTTTTGGGTCGCGGCGCTAGGGTGTTCGTGCCATAGTGCGCCGTCGCGCAGCGGCCTTTGGGGGCAGGGGCTGGTCGGAGACCACGGATGAATGAACGGCGCAACGGCGCGGCGAAATCGACCGGCCGGGACAAGCGTGTCCTGATCTACAGCCATGACAGTTTCGGCCTCGGCCATTTGAGCCGCTGCCGGACCATTGCCAACTGGCTGGTAGCGCAGGACAAGAACCTTTCGGTCCTGATCCTGTCGGGCTCGCCGCTGATCGGCAGCTTCGACTTCCGCGCGCGCGTCGATTTCGTGCGCATCCCCGGCGTCATCAAGCTGCGCAACGGCGAATACACCTCCCTCAACCTGCTGATCGACATCGAGGAGACGCTGCACATGCGCGCCTCGATCATCCAGCACACCGCCGACATTTTCGATCCCGACCTGTTCCTGGTCGACAAGGAGCCGCTGGGCCTGCGCGGCGAGGTCACCGACACGCTGAAGATGCTGAAGAAGCGCGGCACGCCCCTGGTGCTGGGCCTGCGCGACGTGATGGACGAGCCGACGCTCTTGGAGCCGGAATGGCAGCGCAAGAACGTGGTGCCCGCCCTGCGCGATCTCTACGACGACATCTGGGTCTACGGCCTGCCGCAGATGTGCGATCCGGTCGCCGGCATCAACCTGCCCAAGTCGGTGCGGCGCAAGATCACCTATACCGGCTATCTGCGACGCGAGCTGCCGCGCGGCCTGGCGCGGCCGGCCATGCTGTCGGCGGTGGAGCGGCCCTACATCCTGGTCACCGCCGGCGGCGGCGGCGACGGCGAGGGGCTGGTCGACTGGGTGCTGCGCGCCTACGAGCAGGATTCGAACATACCGTACGACGCGGTGATCGTGTTCGGCCCGTTCATGAGCCCGCAGCGCCAGAAGGAATTCCGCCGTCGCGTCGAGGCGCAGCGCAAGGTGCACGCGCTGACCTTCGAGTCCAACCTCGCCGCCCTGATGGACGATGCCGCCGGCGTGGTGGCGATGGGCGGCTACAACACGTTCTGCGAGATATTGTCGTTCGACAAGCGGGCGCTGATCGTGCCGCGCACCCATCCGCGGCTGGAGCAGTACATCCGCGCCTCCTCGGCCCGCGCGCTGGGCCTGGCCAACATGCTGCCCGACGACGGCGAGCGCGACGCGCAGGTGATGGCGACCGCGCTGCGCCAGTTGCCGCAGCAGAACCTGCCGTCGGAGATCGTCATTCCCGGCCTGCTCGACGGTCTGCCGTCGGTCAATCGCCTGGTCAGGCGCACTCTCGCCACCCGCGCGCCGCGTCCCTCCATGCTCGAGACCGCCCGCAAACACGCGTGACACAGTCATCCGGCTCCCGGCTGGCCATCGTCCTCAAGGGCTATCCCCGGCTTTCCGAGACTTTCATCGCCCAGGAGATCGCGGCGCTGGAGGCGCGCGGGTTGCGGCCGCTGCTGGTCTCGCTGCGCCATCCCACCGACCGCTTCACCCATCCGGTGCACCAGCGCATCCGGGCGGCGGTGACCTATCTGCCCGAGTATCTCTACCAGGAGCCGCTGCGGGTGCTGCGCGGCTGGCTGGTGGCGCGCCGGCTGCCGGGCTATCGCGCCGCGCTGCTTCAGTGGCTGCGCGATTGGCGGCGCGACCGCACCGCCCAT
>JBBCJW010000045.1:0-58836 GCA_037190765.1 Alphaproteobacteria bacterium | reverse complement strand
GGAATCGCATGCGATTTCGACAGAACGTGGTTTGCTCCAAATATCAATGAGTAGAGCGGATTCACACGATCAGGCGGGAAGCGCATGCGCTTCCCGCCTGATCGTGATCCGCTCTAGGTGCAAATGACAAAGCCATTCTCGCTGGCATAGCGAACGATGTCGCGATCGCTGCTTTGGGCCATGCCGATCTGGAAAACGTGAATGGACTGGGGAAATTCATCAGCCAGTCTGCGAACCAGACCAGGCGCCAAATTCTGGTCGAACAGAAGTTTCACGCGGCAAAAAGCTTGCGGCGGCGATCCCGGTCAGCGGCGTAGGACAGACAAGCGCGAATATCTTCTGATTTCAGGAAGGGAAATTCGCGCAGGATCTCGTCCTCGCTCATGCCCGATGCAAGGTATCCCAGAACATCGGCGACGCTGATCCGCATTCCGCGAATGCAGGCCTTGCCGCCCAGCTTGCCGGGTTCAAATGAAATGTTGGCTCGCCAATCCATAGCTTCAGCTTGATACCGGAAGCGGCTTTTGACAAGTCCTGCGCCTGTCCACCAAGATAACGTTCCGCGCCTTGCAGGAGCACGTCAATGTCCGCTGCCCGTCCGCTCGCCGTGCCCACCGTGCAGGTCGACACGCCGCGGGTGAAGGTGACGGAATGGCGCTTTCCGCCCGGCGGGCATACCGGCTGGCACCGGCACGAGATGGATTACGTCGTGGTGCCGATCACCAGCGGCCGGCTCGACATCGATGACGGAAAACAGGTGTTCGCCGCCGAGCTGAAAACCGGCGTCGCCTATGGGCGCGAGACCGGCGTCGAGCACGACGTCATCAATCCCAACGACTTCGAGTTCGTCTTCGTCGAGATCGAGATCAGGAAGTAGCGGGGAAGCGCGGCGCGCCGGGCTCGTTGGCGATGGCGAAGGCGCCGATCATGAACGAGATGGCGTGGTAGAAGCCGGCCAGCGCCACCAGCTCGACCAGCTGTTCGTCGCTGAAAACCCGCTGCAGCCGGGCATGCAGGGCATCGTCCAGACGCGCCGTCGCGTGCAGCGCCTCGGCCAGCGCCAGGATCAACGCCTCGTCCTCGCGCCACAGCGCCGGATCGGCCGCCGGGCGGGCGGTGTCGGCGACCTGCGCGTCACTCATGCCGGTATGGGGCTGGAAGATGCGCACATGCACGCCCCATTCGTACTCCGCGCCGCACAGGGCGCAGGTGCGCAGGATCGCCAGTTCGCGCTGACGCAGGGAGAGGCTGCCCTTGTCCAGCAGCCCACCCAGCCGGATGCGGTCGAGCACGCGCGGGTTGTGGGCGATGGTGCGGAACAGGGAAAGCGGCTGGGGCATGCCGAACGTCATCTTCTCCAGCACCGCGGCGGCGGCGGGCGGGTAGGGCGCGGCAAGCGGAACCAGTCTGGCCATGGCGGTCTCCATGCGCTACGATTTCCATAGCATAGTGCTACATAAAATGTAGCGCAAGGAGATTCGATGGCGCCGAGAACGCCGCTGCCCGGCCGCAAGGTGCGCGGCTCGACCACCGGCCGGCCGATCATGGCCGCACTCGACCTGGCCGGAAGGCGCTGGCTGCTGCGCGTGCTGTGGGAGCTGCGCCAGGAGGCGCTGACCTTCCGCGCGCTGCGCGAACGCTGCGACGGGGTCTCGCCGACGGTGCTGAACGCGCGGCTGGCGGAAATGCGCGAGGCGGGGCTGCTGCAATCGACGGCGAGCGGCTATGCGCTGACGGCGCGCGGGCGCGAGCTGATCGAGGCGCTGGTGCCGCTGACGCGCTGGGCCGAACGCTGGGCCAGAGCCGATCGCTAATGTGTAGAACAAATTCACACCTTCTGACGGAATCGCGGGCGATCCCATCAGAACGTGATTGTTCCAGGGAGAAGGAAAGATGAGCGCGCCGCGTTTTCCGGTGTCGATCAAGGGCGTGATGGCGATCGACGGCCGCATCCCGCTGCTGTTCAACGAGCGCGACGAATGGGAGCTGCCCGGCGGCCGGCTGGAAGCGGGCGAGCAGCCGGAAGCGGCCCTGGTGCGCGAGCTGCGGGAAGAGCTGAACATCGAAACCCGCGTGCAGCGCATTCTCGATTCCTGGCTTTATCGCATCGACAGTCATGGCGAGGTATTGGGCGAGGTGCTGATCGTCACCTATGCCTGCCTGGTGCTGCGTGCCGAGGGGCTGCGCTACTCGCACGAGCACAAGGATCTGCGGCTGGTCGTACCGGACGAACTGGACGGGCTGGCCCTGCCGGCCGGCTATCGCCACTCGATCCGGCGCTTCCTCTCCCTGTAAAGGGTTGATTTCATTTCGATTTATCAAATTCTGCGAACGCCTCGCAATACCATTGCAAATCGTTCGCACCTTCAATAGAAAGGAGAACCGGTCTTCAGTGACAGGAACCCGTCGGCCCATGTTCGTCTGCCTCTGCAATGGTTTCACCGAGCGCCAGGTACGCGAGTGCCTGCGGGAGGACGCGCAGTCGGTCGCCGGCGTCTATCGTTGCCTGGGCAAGCCGCAGTGCGGCAAGTGCATCGGCCATGTACGCGAGATGGTCGAAGCCGCGCGCAGCACGACGCGCCAGCATGCCTGCGATACCACGTGCGGCGGCGATTGCGTTTCAGTCGCCGGCGTCGCCGTTCCCGCCTGACCGTTTTCCCAGGAAATCTCTGCGCTTCGTTCGCATTCGCGCGCCAATTCGTTGTCGCGTGAAGTTCTCTCCTTTATAGCTGCGCCTAGAGCAAATCACGCTGACGGAAGCGCGAGCGGTTCCGTCATGGCGTGTGAACTTGCTCTGGATATTTAAGGAATAGAGCGGCTGCCGCCGGGCGTGATTCGAGGGAGAGGACCAATGAAAGGCGACAAGAACGTCATCCAGCACCTCAACAAGCAGCTCACCAACGAGCTCTCCGCCATCAACCAGTACTTCCTGCATGCGCGCATGTGGCGGCACTGGGGCTACGAGCGCATGGCCAAGCACGAGTACAAGGAATCGATCGACGAGATGAAGCATGCGGACAAGCTTATCGAGCGCATCCTCATGCTCGACGGCGTGCCCAACCTGCAGGACCTGCACAAGCTGAAGATCGGCGAGACCCTGCCCGAAGGCCTGTCCTGCGACCTGTCGATCGAGAAGCACTCGCGCACGGTGCTGGTCGAGGCGATCGGCGTGTGCGAGAAGGCGGCCGACTACGTCTCGCGCGAAATCCTGCGCGAAATCCTCGAGGACACCGAGGAGCACATCGAGTACATCGAGACGCAGCTCAGGCTGATCGAGGATGTCGGCCTGCAGAACTACCTGCAGTCGCAGATGGGCAGCGGCGATCCCAACTAGAGCGGATCACGATCTGACGGCATCGCCCGCGAGTCCGTCAAAGCGCGATCAGCCCTGGCTGACGCGCCAGACGATGGAGCCGTCGCGGTCGCGGCGGTCTTCCATGGTCAGCATCAGGAACCGGTCGTGCGCCGCCAGCATGCCGATCAGGACTTCGTTCCAGGCGCCCAGGGCGGCGGCGGGTGCGTCGATGCCGTCCATCGCCTTCCAGTCCGACTGGCGCAGCTCGGTGCCGACCGCCTCGACCGTTTCGCCGCTGGCGCGCAGCAGGGCGGCGGCCAGTTCCACGAACGCAGCGGGCGTTTTCTCCTGCACCGCCAGCATGGCGGCGATGTCGTCGTAGAACTGCATGCCGATCAGACGCGCCGTGCGGCCCAGTATGGCGACCATCTCCGTCTCGCCGAAGAGCTGCGTCAGGGTCGGCACCAGCGAACGCAGATACTCGACCGCATAGGCGCGCTCGACCCTGGCCAGGCGCTCGGCCGGCCACGACGCCACGTCCAGTTTCGGCGCCGTCGCCGGATCGAAGCGCGGCATGCGCTCGTCCCGGGCATAGCGCACGCGCTCGTGCTCGGCGATGGGATGGCCGTAGTCGAAGTAATAGCCCTCCAGCCCGGGATCGCCCTCGGTGGTCAGCCCGGTGCAGACGAAGCCCAGCCGCGGATTGTTCAGCGACACCCCGTTATGCCCGTGCCAGCCGTAAAGCATGGCGGCGTTGACTGCCGTCGGCACGCCGCAGATGGCGGTGCCCTGCCAGATCCAGCGCGGCGGCGGATAGCGCACCCAGGCCTTGCGGTCGCTTTCGTACACGTACTCCGTCTTCACCCCGCCCAGCGCGTTGGAGAAATAGTGGTACTGGGCGCAGGCCACCGCGTCGGGCAGCCGGTCCAGTCCCAGCTTCTTCAGCCCGGGCAGGAACTTCTCCAGATGCTGGCGGCGGAAATGCGCCTGCACGAAATCGCGCGCCGGCGCCTGTCCGCGCTGGCTGAGCAGGGTCAGCACCAACCCGGTCATCAGCGCGTTGTAGAGCTTGGCGACGGCCTTGTAGCCGGCGGTCGCCTGGCTCACTCGGGCACGCCCTCGGCCAGGATCATGCGGCTGCGCCCGGCCTTCAGCCGCATGTCGAGCAGCGGCTTGTAGTGCGGGCAGGCGTAGAAATCCTTCGCCTTCTGCACCGAGGGAAATTCGATCACCACCACGCGCTGCGGCGTCCAGTCGCCTTCCATCGTTTCGCAGGCGCCGCCGCGGACGATGAAGCGGCCGCCGTGGCGGGCGATGGCTGCGGGCGTGCCCTCGCGATACTTCGCCATCAGCTCCGGGTCGGTGGTCTCGACTTCGACGATCAGATAGGCCTTGGGCATTGCGTTCTCCCGATGTCTTTAATTCTATGCGTCGGTCTGCATCGGCAGCGAAGGATCGGCGGCCCATTCCGACAGCGAGTTGTCGTAGACCGCCACGTCCTTGTTGCCCAGCAGCGCCAGCGCGAAGGCGTCCAGGGTGGCGGCGATGCCGCCGCCGCAATAGCTCACCACGCGGTCCTGCGGCGCGATGCCGGCCTGCTCGAAGTTCTGCCGCAGCTCGTCGAGCGGGCGCAGCGTGCCGTCCTCGCGCACCAGGCCCATGGCCGGCACGCAGACGCTGCCGGCGATATGGCCCGGGCGGCCGTAATGCGGCGCCTTGGCGTCGCCGGCATGCGAACTGCGCGACAGTGCGTTGACGATCCGCGTTGCGTTGTCGTCGGTGGCGGCGCGCACCTGGTGGCTGTTGGCGATCAAATGCGGGCGCGGCCGGGGCGTGAAAACCGCCTTGGGGTACTGGCGGCTGCCGGTTTCCAGTGGCCGGCCCTCGTCCCGCCATTTCTTCAGCCCGCCATCGAGCACGGCGACGTGATCGAAGCCCATGGCGCGCAGCATCCACCAGACGCGGGTGGCCCACATCGGCGAGGTGGCGCTGTAGAGCACCACGTCGCTGTCGTCGCCGACGCCCAGCGCGCCGATCGCCTGGGCGAATTGCTCCGGCGATTGCAGGGTGAAGCGCAGCGGGCTGGTGCGGTCCGACAGCTCGCCCTGCAGGTCGATATAGGCGGCGCGGGGAATGTGGCCGGCCTCGTAGTCGGCGCGGGCGTCCTGCACGGCATAGACGCGCGCCGGGTCGGGTTTGAGATGGGTGGTGCAGTCGAACACGCGCAGGCCCGGAGCGTTCAGGTTCTCCGCCAGCCACGCCGTATCGACCAGCATCCTGTCCTGAAGTACCGACATCGGCTCCTCCTCAGTTCGAGCGCCAGTAGTTCAGCGCATAGAGAATAGCCACCAGACTCAACAGCACGAGATAGACCGGGCCGGCATTGCGCTGGCGCCAGCGGTGCAGGCGCTGGAACCAGCTGTCCTTGTCCGGGTCGCGGTTCATGATGCGGCCCGGCGCTTCAGGCCGAGCTGCTCCAGCCGCTCGCGCGCCAGCTCGATGCGGTCGCCGCCCCAGAAGATCTCGCCCTGGATCACCAGGGTGGGCACGCCGAACACGCCCGCCTCCTCGGTCCTGATCCGGTCGGCGTCGTGCTGCGCAGCGCCCGGCCCGCGCAGATAGGCGCCGAAACCGGCGGCGTCGATGCCGGCCTCCTGCAGCAGGGCGGCCATCACCTGCTCGTTCTCGATATCCAGCTCGCGCTTGAAGAAGCGCTCGAAGCCCAGATCGACGAAGCGGTCGAAGCCGGGTTTGTCCTTGGCGTACATCAGCGCGATGGAGGCGATGCGCGTATCGAAGATCTTCTGCGGTCCGCGGATGGTGAGCCCGACCTTGTTGGCCAGCCGGCGCGCGTCCATGTAGCTGTAGCGCACCCGCCGCCAGGCATGCGGCCGCCGCGTCTCCACCGCGTCGAGATAGTCGGGGATATTCAAGGTCAGCGGCATCCAGTCCAGCCTGACGTCGAAATCGCGCTCCAGCAGGCGGGTTGGCGCGATCGCCAGATAGGCGTAGGGGCTCTTGAAGTCGATGTAGAAGGCAACCGTCTCGGTCATGGCTCAGGCCTTGCGGTAGCGGGCGCCGGCGGCGAAATGGATGGCTTCCTGTTCCAGCCGGTTGACGCCCAGCGTGTCGGCCAGCATGTCGAGAAGCTGCATCTCCTCCATCTTCACCTTGCCCTCGGCGGCGGCGATGTCGCACGCCAGCGCATAGGCGGTCGCCGCCAGTCGGGCGGGCAGCCCCTTCTTGATGGCGGTCAGGCTGCGCTCCAGCCCGTTCTTGCCGCCCAGCAGCTTGGCGCAGGCGGCGGCGGCGGCGGCCAGCTTGCGCTGGTCGTAGCGGCGGAAGACGGGCAGCCGGTCGACCAGGCCGCGCAGGCGCTCGAGCTGCGCGTCGCTCATGTCGCGATCGGCGGCGGAAACCAGAACCATGGTGTAGACAAGCGCATCCTGCGGCGTCACGAAAATCCCTCCTGAAACGCGCCGCCTGCCGGCGGCATTGAACACTCGTTCAGCCACTAAACCGCTCCACCGGACGGGGGTCAAGGCGCACGGATCGCGCTGGCGGTCCGGTTGCGCAACCGGCCTCGACGGCAACGGGCCCCGCCATTATGGTGCGCCCGCCATGGACGCCATTGTCAACGTCGCCCTGCCGATCTTCGCCCTGATCGGCTGCGGCTATTTCGCCGGGCGGGTCGGCGTGCTGGGCGAGGAATCGACCACGGCGCTGAACGCCTTCGTCTGGTGGTTCGCGCTGCCGGCGCTATTCTTCCTGTCGTTGGCGCGGGTGTCGCTGGCCGACATGTTCAACCTGCCGTTCCTGATCGTCTATGGCGGCGCCTTCGCCTTCACCTATTTCCTGTCGATGGCGCTGGCCGCCATCGCCACCGGCGGCCGGCTGGCCGAACTGTCGCTGCACGGCATCGCCGCCGGTTTCGGCAATGTCGGCTACATGGGCATTCCGCTCTGTATCACCGCCTTCGGTCCCGAAGGCGCGCTGCCGGCCACCATCGCCGCGGTGTTCGGCTCGACGGTGATGATGGCGCTGTCGGTGATCCTGGTGGAAATCGACCTGCAGGCCGGCAGCGGCATCTGGAAGTCGCTGGGCAAGGTGATCCGCGCCATCCTGCGCAATCCGCTGCTGATCGCCGCCGCGCTCGGCATCGCCGTCGCCGGGCTGCGCATCGAGCTGCCGGTGCCGCTGGTCAATTTCCTCGATCTGATCGGCAAGGCGGCCGCGCCCTGCGCGCTGTTCGCCATCGGCCTGTTCCTGGTCGGCAAGTCGCTGACCACCGGCGCCGGCGAAGTCAGCCTGGCGGTGTTCGTGAAGATGGTGCTGCAGCCGGCCGTCACCTGGCTGCTGGCGCTGATCTTCCTCGAACCGGGCAGCCTGTGGTTCAACGCCGCCATCCTGCTCGCCGCCCTGCCGACCGCCGCCAACGCCTTCGTGCTGGCGCGCCAGTACGATCTTTTCATGGCGCGCGCTTCGGGCATCATCCTGATCAGCACCGTCCTGTCGGTCCTCACCCTGAGCGGGCTGATCGTGGCGCTGGACATCGGATAGGGAGGAGACATGCGCGCAGCCGTGTTCAAGGCGCCGGGCCGGCCACTGGCGATCGAGGAGGTCGCCGATCCCACCCCGGGCGCCGACGACCTGGTCATCCAGGTGAAAGCCTGCGGCATCTGCGGTTCGGACCTGCACATGAGCGAGCTGTGCGACGCCTCGGGCGGCATGAAGCCGCTGCCCGGTGGTGCGGTGATGGGCCACGAATTCTGCGGCGAGGTCGTCGCGCTTGGCGCCAACGCCAAGGGCAGGTGGAAAATCGGCCAGCGCGTGACGGCGCTGCCCTTCTTCGGCTGCGGCCACTGCCTGCCCTGCCTCGCCGGGCAGGGCCATCGCTGCGCGGTCGTGACCTATCTCGGCATGGGCGGCGCCGGTGGCGGCTATGCCGAGTACATGCGGGTCGGCCGGCACGAGACCCTGGCGCTGCCCGACGGCGTGTCGTGGGAGGCGGGCGCGCTGATCGAGCCGCTGGCGGTCGGGCTGCACGCGGTCGAGGCCGCCAGGCTGCGGCCGGGCGATGCGGTGCTGATCGTCGGCGCCGGCCCGGTCGGGCTGTGCGTCGCGCTGTGGTGCCGCCAGTTCGGCGCCCGGCACGTGATCGTCAGCGATCTGTCGCCCGAGCGGCTGGCGCTGGCGGCGCGCTGCGGCGCCACCGACGGCATCGACGCGCGTTCCGAGAACGTGATCGAGCGCTGCAAGCGCCTGGCGGGGGCGCGGCCGCCAGTGGTGTTCGATTGCGTCGGCGTGCCCGGCAGCCAGCAGCTCGCCATCGACTACGCCCCGGCCGACGGCCGCATCGTGGTGGTGGGGGTGTGCATGCAGCCCGACCGCATCGTGCCGGTGAAGGCCCTGACCAAGGAGCTGACCATCTCCTATGTCTACATGTACGGGCGCAAGGATTTCGCGCTCGCCATCGACATGCTCGATCGCGGCCGGCTCGATGCCGCGGCGCTGGTGACGGACCAGGTGGGATTCGCGCGGTTCCCCGAAGCCTTCGAGGCGCTGCGCAGCGACAAGCGCCAGTGCAAGGTGCTGCTGCGGCCCGGCGTGACCTGAGACCCGGCATGGCCTGATCAGTGGCGCGGCAGGCGCTCGACCGGGGCGTAGAGATAGGCCAGCCGCCGCGACGGCGGCGTGACGGCGCGATCGGAGACGAAGCTGCGCAGCACCGGTCCCTGGCGCAGCCGCCAGCCGAAGCCGGGCAAGGTCGCGGTGGCGAATTCGTGCCAGTAGGGCAGCAGATCGAACAGCAGCCCCTGTTGCACCACGCAGGCATAGAGGCCGCCGGCCATGACGGTGGTGAGGAAGGGCGCGGCCGGTTCGGGCAGGGCGGCGATCGGCCGGAAGCTCAGGTCGCAGCGGAACCGGCGGTCGTAGGGCGTCAGGAAATGATCGTGGTAGACCGCCAGCGCGCCCCAGGCCTGGCCGCCCGCCCCGGCATAGGCCTGGGCGTCGACGGTGAACGGATCCAGGGCCAGGCGCTGGCCGTCATAGGGCAGGGTGGTCACCATCTGCGGCGGCCGCTCGACGATGGTGAAATGGCGCAGCGGGCGCGGCCGGGACGGCGGTGCCATGTGCACCTCGCGCGGGCTGCGGTCGAATTCGCGGCGATAGGCGCGGGTGAAGGCGGCGATGCCGACGAAGCCGGCCTCGGCCGCCACCTCGCCCACGGAGGCGCCGTCGAACACGATGCGGTCGCGCGCCCGCAGCAGCCGCAGGCTGCGCGCCATGTCCGACGGCGAGCGGCCGACCAGGGCAGTGAAGACGCGCTGGAAATGCCAGCGCGATATGCAGGCCAGCTCCGCCAGCTCGGCCAGGCTGGTGTCGCGATCCAGGTTCTCGTCGATGAAATCCACCGCACGATGGATGCGGCGGCGGGTATCGGTGAGCTTTTCGAAGCCGGGCAACGCTGGCGTCATGGCGGACAGGCCGGAAAACCGGGACGGGCCTTGAGGATTTGTAGCCGGTTTTGGGCTGCCGTTTCCATCCGGTCGGGTGCGGCGGCCCGCCATTCGCAATCTCCGCGCGCCCCGATCAACAACGCCGTTGTCAGTGAGCGGGGTATGGCTCGACCGGCACCCAGAGATAGCACAGGCGCTGCGAGGGCGGCGTGATCGCCCGGTCCGACACCAGCAGGCGTAGGATCGGACCCGGCCGGACGATCCAGCCGCGATCGGGCAAGGTGTGATGCAGGAAACGCTGCCAGTGCGGCGCCAGGTCGAACAGCAGGCCGTGCTGGGCGATGCAGGCATAGGCGCCGCCGGCAATCGGCAGCCGCTGCAGCGGCAGGCGGGCGGGCAGCCGGTCGCGGCGCTCGGGGCGGAAGCAGAAGGCGCAGCGGAAGCCGCCATCGCCCGCCGCCATCGGATCGTCGAAATAGACCGACAGGCTCTGGTTGTCGCCGAGGAGGTGGCTGTAGACCTGCGCGGCGACGGCCAGTTCGTCGGCCTGCTGGCGCGGGCCCTCGAACATCAGCGCATCCATTTCCATCGCCGGCCGCTCGACCACGCTGAACGCCGACAGCGGCGGCCCCGCGACCGGCGGCGCGCCGTCCATCGCCCGCAGCTCGGTCGGGCTGTGACCGAACTCGCGGCGGCAGGCGCGGGCGAAGGCCTGCGAGCTGCCGTAGCCGGCGGTCAGGGCCGCCTGGGTCACGCTCATGCCGCTGACGCGGATTTCGCTGGTGGCCCGGGTCAGGCGCAGGCGGCGCACCGTGTCGGCCGGCGACTGGCCGACCAGGCGGCTGAACACGCGCTGGAAGTGGAACGGGGACATGCAGGCGACGGCGGCCAGCTCGCCGAGGGAAAGCGCGCCCGCCAGGTTGGCGTCGATATAGTTGACCACCCGATGGATCCGCCGGCGCAGATCGATGACGCGCTCGACCCGCGGGCAGGGAGCAGGGACATTCATGGCGCTCAATCGCATTGACACGATCAATGCATTCACTATGCGCCAAAACCGGCCCCAGGAGCGCGGAAACCGGCGCCGACTGGCGCGCCGGCGCGCGGAATCGCAAGAACTGTTTCGTCGCCCCCGTGATTGGTGCGTGATCGCCGCCTGATCGCCCGATCAACGGCGCCGGCGGTTCCCCGGCTATTCTGCGGCTATTCCAGGGTCGGCGGCGAGCCGGTACGCAGCTGCACCGGCTTGCGGCCGCGCCGGCGCCGGGCCATCAGGTTCAGCGCCTCGACCAGCACCGAGAATGCCATGGCGGCGTAGATGTAGCCCTTGGGGAAGTGGAAGCCGACGCCTTCGGCCACCAGCGTGGTGCCGATCAACAGCAGGAAGGCCAACGCCAGCATCTTCACCGTCGGATGGTTGCTGACGAAGGCGGAGAGCGGGCCGGCGGCGATCAGCATGACGATCATCGAGATCACCACGGCGGTGACCATGATCGGCAAATGCTGCGCCATGCCGACGGCGGTGATCACCGAGTCGAGCGAGAAGACGATGTCGATGATGCCGATCTGGATCACCACGCCCATGAACGAGGCGGTGGCCTTTTTCGGCGCGCTTTCATCGGCGGGCTCGTCGCCTTCGAGGCTGACATGGATCTCGTGCGTCGCCTTGAAGATCAGGAAGGCGCCGCCGGTCAGCAGGATGATGTCGCGCCACGACACGCCGTGGCCGAAGATTTCGAACACCGGCTGGGTCAGGGTGATGATCCAGGCCAGCATCATCAGCAGCAGCAGGCGGGTGAAAAGGGCGAAGCCCAGGCCCAGGCGGCGGGCCAGCGGCTGCTGGTGCGGCGGCAGGCGGCTGGCCAGGATGGCCAGGAAGACCAGGTTGTCGACGCCGAGGACGATTTCCAGAACGGTCAGCGTGAGCAGGCTGACCCAGGCGTTCGGGTCAGACAGCAAGTGCATGATTTCCATTGAAATTGGCCCCCGGCGCGACGATTCCGGCACCATATGACGATGCGGCCGGCAAAACGCCAGAGGGGACGGTCGATTTTCTTCCGGAGAACCCGGGTTTTTCCCAAGGAATTCAGTGCCCGGGCCGGCTTGGGTGGATTGAGCAGGCGCCCCCGGCGCGCCGGCCGTGCCGGGGGACTGCGCCGGTCAGGACTGGCCGGGCGGCGGCGGGTAGCGGTCGAAAGCCGGCAGTTCGTGGGCGTTCTTCATCCAGCCCAGCCGCTCGGCCACCTGGATATGGGCCTGCGGCGGGACGGCGTCGGGGTCGTCATAGGTCGCGCTTTGGATATCCACAATGCCGGGCAGCATCTGTTCGTTGAAATAGAACAGGCCGGTGCCGCAATCGGGGCAGAAATGCCGCCTCCCATGGGCGGAGGACTGGCGTACCTTGGGCGTGCCCTGGGTCACGGTAAGCGCGGTTGCCGGGTACATGGTCCAGCCGACCATGGGCGCGCCGGCGCTGCGCCGGCAGTCGCTGCAGTGGCACAGGGCATGGACGATCGCATCGCCCTCGGCCCGATAGCGGATGGCGCCGCAATGGCAGCCGCCGGTGATGGCCATGGTGGTTTCCTTTCGTATTCCGGTTGTCGTTGAGCGAACCATAGCCAAACCCGGCGCCGGCGACGATTACCTCCCGTTTCGGGCTGCCGGCAAATCGCCGGCGCCGCCTACGCCTCAGGAGAGAAAGCCGCGCACCTCGGCGATGGCCTGGGCAATGCCGATGCGCTCGATCGACACCCCGGCGGGGAAGGCGCGCAGCAGCCGGGTCGGGGTGCGCGGATCGAGCAGCACGAAGACGCCACGGTCGTCGGCCCGCCGTACCAGCCGGCCGAAGGCCTGCTTCAGGCGGAAGCGGGTGATCATGTCGTCGTAGCGGTCGGCGCCGCGGCTGCGGGTCTTGCCTTCCTCGCCGCCGGCGCGGAACCGCTCGCGCCGCGCCTTGTGCAATATGTCGGGCCGTGGCCAGGGCACGCGGTCGAACACGATCAGCCGCAGCGAGCGGCCCGGCACGTCGACCCCGTCGCGCACCGCGTCGGTGCCCAGCAGGCAGGCATTCTCCTCGGCGCGGAAAATATCGACCAGCGTTGCCGTGTCCATGCCGTCGACATGCTGGGCGTAGAGCGGCAGGCCCGCTTCCTCCAGCGGGCGGGCCAGCCGGGCATGGACCTCGCGCAGGCGGCGGATGGCGGTGAACAGGCCCAACCCGCCGCCGCCGGAAGCCAGGAACAGCTCGCGATAGGCGGCGGCGACCTGATCGGGCGAGTCGCGTTTGACGTCGGTGACGATCAGCACGCGGGTCTGGCGGGCGTAGTCGAACGGCGACGGCAGGGCGGCGCGCATCGCCGGCAGGTCCAGATGCGGCGCGCCGGTGCGCTCCTCGGCGGCGCGCCAGTCCTCCTCGGCGTCCTCGGTCGAATCGCGCAGCGAGGCGGAGGTGATGACGGCGCCATGCGAGGGCCGCAGCACGGCGCGGGCGAAGGGCAGGGTGGGATCGCGCCAGTGGCGATAGAAGCCGACATCGTATTCGCGCCCGTCGAAGCGTTGCAGCGCGAACCAGTCGACGAAGGCGTCGTTGTCGTTGCCGGCGATGCCGCCCGGCTGCTCGGGCAGGGCGCGCAGCATGTCGCGCCAGGCGCGGGCCGGCATCTCCGCCCGCCGCTGCATGGAGCGGCCCAGCGCCTCGATGCGGTTGCGCGTGGCGGTCTCGAGCTCGGCGGTCTCGTCGTCGAGCTTGGCCAGCAGCAGCGCGCGCAGTTCGGCCAGCGGCCGCAGCATCTTCTCCAGCGCCGCCGCCAGTTCCAGTGCCGCTTCTTCGATTCCGGGATTGAGCGGATGCGGCGCGCATTCCAGCCCGTGGCCGCTATCGCCGGCGCCGCCGCCGGCGGCACCGCTGGCGGCCCGCGCCAGCACCTGCTGGCGCAGCAGGGCAAAAAACTCTTCTGCCGCCCCAAGGGCGGTGCCGTCGGCGATGCGCGTCTGCCAGCCCGCGCCGGGCAGTTCGCGCGCCGCGCCCAGCACGCCGCGCAGCAGGCGCTGGGCGTTCTCGTCGTCGGCCACCAGATCGCCGATGCGCCGTTCGACGCCGCGGGCGCGGCTGCCGCGCCGTCCCTCCGCCCCCAGCAGCCAGCGCCGCAGCTCCGAGGCCTCGATGCCGGTGAGGTGGGCGGCGAAGGCGGAGTCGGCGGCGTCGAAGACGTGATGGCCCTCGTCGAACACGAAGCGGGTCGGGCGGGAATTGTCGTCCAGCCCGCCGGTGGCGGCATGCGCCATCACCAGCGCGTGGTTGGCGATGACGATGTCGGCGCGGCGGGCGCGGCGGATGGTGCGCTCGACGAAGCAGCGCGTGTAGTGCTGGCAGGCGGCGTAGATGCACTCGCCGCGCTGGTCGGCCAGCCGCTGCACCCGGCCGCGCCCGATCATGTCGAACAGCCAGGACGGCAGGTCGCCGCCCTGCAGGTCGCCGTCGCGGCTGGCCAGCGCCCAGCGCGCCAGCAGCGCCAGGCCGACGCCGTTGGCCGGGTTCAGCGGCACGCGGCCGACCGCCTCCTCGAAGTTCAGCAGGCAGAGATAGTTCTCGCGCCCCTTGCGGATCACCACCTTGCGCCGCTTGCGCTCGGCGTCGGGATAGAGCCGGTCCAGCTCGGTGTCGATCTGGCGCTGCAGGTTGCGGGTGTAGGTGGAAATCCACACCGGCCCGGCGTTGCGCTCGGCCCACAGGCTGGCCGGCGCGACATAGCCCATGGTCTTGCCGACGCCGGTGCCGGCCTCGGCCAGCACCACGTTGGGCTCGTCCTCCTTCAGCCGCGGCTGGAAGGCGGCGGTGACGGCGGAGGCGTAGTCGGCCTGGCTGGGCCGCGTCTCCGCACCGCTGCCCAGCAGCTCGGCCAGCCGCCGCCGCGATTCGCCGGGATCAATGGGCTGCGAGCCCGGCGGCGGCTCCGCCCCGGCCTCCTCCCACACCGGCAATTGCCGCCACACGTCGAGCCCGCTGCCGCCGCGCTCGTTGCCGCGCGGTGAGGGCAGGGCCAGCGACACCTCGGTGCTCCAGCTCCAGCCGGCGCGTTCCATGGTGCCGGCCAGTGCCGCGAGCGTGGCATCGGCCTCGCCCTCCTCCAGCTCGTCCAGCAGGGCGCGCGCCGCCATGGCCAGCGCGTGCGCTTCCTCTTCGGGGTTGCGCGGGAGCGGCAGGTCGAGCGCCTCGGCCAGGCCGCGCGGCGTCGGCAGGCAGAAGCGGGCCGGTCGCACGAAGGCCCACAGTTCCAGCACGTCGCGCACCGGGAAGCCCTCGTCGCCCAGCCGCGCGAAGGTGGCAGGCGCATGGCACACCAGCGGCACCAGCCCGCGCGCCTGCTGCGCCGCCGCCACCGGCGCCAGCGTTTCGCAGGCGCCATTGGTCTGGCGCAGCACGGCGAAACCCGGGCGTGCGATCAGGACGGGAGCGGCAAAGGCAGGCGGCGGCGGAAACGCTGCGTCCATCGCGGGCTTGTAACGGGTGAAACGAGGCTATACGACTAGAGCGGATCATGCTTGGAGGGAAGCGTTTCCGCCTCCCTCCCAGCATGTGAATCCGCTCTACTCTTTAACGTTTAGAGCAAATTCACATGTTTTGGCGGAATCGCACGCAATTCCGCCAAAACATGTGAATTTGCTCTAGCATGCGCGCCGCCCGGGCGCGCTTGTCATTTGCGTAAGTTCCGCCATGCCCGACAGCTCGACCTATATCCTCAGCCTGTCCTGTCCCGACCGGCGCGGCATCGTCGCCGCGGTATCGGGTTTTCTGGCGCAGAGCGACTGCTTCATCATGGAGAGCGCCGATTTCGGCGATCCGGTCAGTGGCCGCTTCTTCCAGCGCATCGTGTTCCGCACCGACGGGCCCAAGCCCTCGCGCAACGGGCTGGAGGAGCAGTTCGAGATCATCGCCCGCCGCTTCGACATGGAATGGGCGCTGCACGATGCGCAGCGCAAGGCGCGGCTGGTGGTGATGGTGTCGAAATTCGGCCACTGCCTGAACGACCTGCTCTACCGCTACCGCACCGGCGCGCTGCCGGTCGAGATCGCCGCCGTCGTGTCCAATCACCAGGACTTCGCCGAGCTGGTCTCCTGGCACGGCGTTCCCTTCCATCACTGGCCGGTGGCCGCAAGCGGCAAGCAGGAGGCCGAGCAGCGCCTGCTGGCGCTGGTTGAGGAACAGAAGGTCGATCTGGTGGTGCTGGCGCGCTACATGCAGATCCTGTCGCCCGAGCTGTGTGCGCGGCTGAGCGGCCGCGCCATCAACATCCACCATTCCTTCCTGCCCAGCTTCAAGGGGGCGCGGCCCTACCACCAGGCGCATGCCCGCGGCGTGAAGCTGATCGGGGCGACGGCGCATTACGTCACCACCGATCTCGATGAAGGCCCGATCATCGAGCAGGCGGTCGAGCGCATCGACCACACCCACACGCCCGACGACATGGTGGCGATCGGGCGGGACATCGAGAACGTGGTGCTGGCGCGCGCCATCAAGCTGCATGTCGAGCATCGCGTGCTGGTGAATGGCCACAAGACGGTGGTCTTCCGTTAAATTGACTGGCGTTGATTTGATCGGCGCTGACTTGATCGGTCCGATGCCGGCGCACAGAATGCGCCGGCGATGACATCCCACCCATCCGGCGAGGCGTTGCTGGCCGCGTTGCAGGCGCAGGCCGGCGACGATCCGCGCCGCCTGCGCACCCTGGCGCTGGCCCAGGCCGCGGCCGGCCGCAGCGAAGCGGCACTGGAGAGTTTCCAGCGCGCGCTGGTGCTGCGGCCCGACTATGTCGAGGGCTGGGTCAGCCTGGCGCGGCTGCTGCTCGACCTCGACCGCGCCGGCGAGGCGCTGGCGGTGGCGCGCGAGGCGACGCGGCTTGAGCCGCAGGATGTCCAGGCCTGGCACTGGTGCGGGATTGCCGCCCACAGGCTCGACCTGCTCGACGAGGCGGCGGAGGCGCAGCGGCGTGCGGTGGCGCTCGACGCCGCCTTCCGCGACGGCTGGCGCTGGCTGGGCTTCTCGCTGGAGACCGACGGCGATCTGGCCGGCGCGGCCGATGCCTATGAGCGGGCGCAGGCGCTGCGCTACGAGGCGAAGACGGCGCTGCACCTGGCGCTGCTGGCGCCGTCCTTCGCCACCGACATGGCGCAGATCGCCTGGGCGCGCGAGCGCCTGCCGCGCCAGTTGCAGCTTCTGGCCGATAGCGGCTTTGCGACGCGCGAGCTGCACCGTCTGCTGCCGCGCGCCACCGGCCTGTTCGCCTATTGGGGCGGCGAAGACCTGTCCCTGCACCGCGCCGTTGCCGGTTTTTGCCGGCGGGCGATGCCCGAACTGGTGTGGCGGGCGCCGCATGTCGATCGCTGGCAGAAGCCGGCGGGCCGCAAGCCGAAACTGGCCTGGATCACCCATTACGTCTTTTCCCACACCGTCGAACGCATGTGGGGCGCCATCCCGCGCGCCCTGGCGGAGATGGGGTTCGAGGTGCGGGTCTTCACCACCTTCGCCGGTGCCTCGGCGGCGAAGCAGGCGATGGCGGCGGCGACCGGACCGGTGACGGTCCTGCCGGAAGATCCGGTCCATGCACGGGGGGAGGTGGCCGCGTTCGAGCCGGATATCGCCTTCTTTCCCGAGCTGGGCCTCAGCGTGCCGATCTATCTGCTCGCCTTCGCCCGGTTGGCGCCGCTGCAGGTTACGAGCTGGGGCCATGCCGCGACCTCGGGGCTGGACCAGATCGACGTCTTCCTCGGCAGCTCCGAACTCGATCCGCCGGGCGCCGAACGCTGCTACAGCGAGGAGCTGGTGCGGCTCGATCCGCCGCCGGTCTGCTACGAGCCGCATCTGCCGTCAGCCGATGCGCCGTCCGATCTGGCCGCGCTGCGCCTGCCGGCCGGGGCGCGCGTCTATCTGTGCATCCAGATCCTGCTCAAGCTGCGGCCCGATTTCGACGCGGTGCTGGCGAAAATCCTGGCGGCCGATCCCGACGGCGTGCTGGTGATCGTCGGCCGCCCCGGCGTGCAGAGCCTGCGCATCATCCAGCGGCGGCTGGCGGCGGCGATCCCGGACTGGCGCCGGCGGGTGCGGCTGGTCGGCTGGCTGGACGATGCCGATTTCGTTGCCCTGCTGCGGCGCGCCGACGCCATTCTCGACACGCACCATTTCGCCGGCGGCCATACCGCCTACGACCTGATCGCCCAGGGCCGGCCGTTCGTGACCCTGCCCGGCCCGTATTCCAAGGGCCGGGTGGGGGCGATGCTCTACCATGCTATCGGCGTTACCGACCTGATCGCGCGCGACGAGGATCATTACGTCGAACTGGCGGTGCGCCTGGCCAATGACGGACCATGGCGCGAAGCGCTGGCCGCCCGTATCCTTGCCGGCGCGCCGGTGCTGCGCGACTGGCGGTCCGGGCTGGAGACGCTGGCGCGGTGGCTGCGGCAGCGCCTGTCCCAGACCAACGCCATATCGTGAGCGCCATGCAGTCCTCCTTCGATCCGCGCAGCCGCTTCGTCATCCTTTGGACCCTGGCGGAGAGCTGGTACGCCGTGGCGCTGACCCTGGCCACGCCCTGGCTGGTGGGCAGCGCCAATTTCCTGGCGCTGCAGGTGCTGGCGTTCCTGTCGGTGCCGGTGGCGGCGGCATGCCAGATGCCGCTGCTGCGCCGGCAGGTGCCGCGCGTCTGGCTGTGGCTGGTGGCCGGCGTGGCGGCGGCGATCCTGCTGCAATTGCTGCTGAACGTGGTGCTGGTCGGGTTCGTCGGCGTGTTCGTGCCGGCGCCGGGACAGGGGCTGTCGGTCTGGCTGCCCTATTTCCTGCTCTCCAGCACCATCGTCGGCGTGGCGCTGGGCTTTCCCCAGGCGATCGCCATGGCGCGCTGGAAGCTGGGCGGCGGCGCCTGGTTCCTGGTGGTGCTGGGCGCCTCGATCATCGCCGGCGCCATAGGCGGGGTGATCTGGGTCATGACCGGCATGGGTGCCGCCGAGGCCGGGCCGGACCGGGCGCTGCTGTCGCTGGCCGGCGCGCTGGCGCGGCAGGTGGTGTTCGGCGTCATTACCGGCCTATATCTGTGGCAGCGCCTGCAGCAGCGTTCCGTTGACGCTGCCGCCACCGGCCCTTAAGGTCCGCGGCCTGCGCGAATACGGGATTCTGGCGATGACGAGCGAGAGGGAGCTGGCACTGTCGGCCAAGGCGTGGCCATTCGAGGAGGCGCGCAAGCTGCTGTCGCGCACCGGCGGCAGGACGCCGGACAAAGGCTACGTGCTGTTCGAGACCGGCTACGGTCCCTCCGGCCTGCCCCATATCGGCACCTTCGGCGAGGTGGCGCGCACCACCATGGTGCGCCAGGCGTTCCGCCGTCTCAGCGACATCCCCACCCGCCTGTTCGCCTTCTCCGACGACATGGACGGCTTGCGCAAGGTGCCCGACAACGTGCCCAACCAGGACATGCTGCGCCGGCACCTGGGCAAGCCGCTGACCGCGGTGCCCGATCCGTTCGGCACGCATGAGAGTTTCGGCGCCCACAACAACGCCCGCCTGCGCGCCTTCCTCGATTCCTTCGGCTTCGAGTACGAATTCCAGTCGGCCACCGACTGGTACCGCTCTGGCCGTTTCGATCCCATGCTGCTGACCATGCTGCGCCACTACGAGGCGGTGCAGGCGGTGATGCTGCCGACCCTGGGCGAGGAGCGGCAGCAGAGCTATTCGGTATTCCTGCCGGTGTGCCGCAAGACCGGCAAGGTGCTGCAGGTGCCGGTGGTGCAGACCGACGCCGCTGCCGGCACCATCGTCTATCGCGACGAGGATGGCAGCCTGATCGAGACGCCGGTGACCGGCGGCAACGTCAAGCTGCAGTGGAAGGCCGACTGGGCCGGGCGCTGGTACGCGCTGGGCGTCGACTACGAGATGTACGGCAAGGACCTCATTCCCTCGGCCGAGCTCTCGGGCAGGATCGTGCGCATCCTGGGCGGCGCGCCGCCGGACGGCTTCAACTACGAGCTGTTCCTCGACGACAAGGGGCAGAAGATCTCCAAGTCGAAGGGCAACGGCATCGCGATCGAGGAATGGCTGACCTACGGCCCGCCCGAATCGCTGGCGCTGTTCATGTTCCAGCAGCCGCGGCGGGCCAAGCGGCTGCATTTCGACGTCATCCCGCGCGCCGTCGACGACTATCTCGGCCTGCTGGAGAAGTTCCCCGCCGAGGAACCGGCGAAGCGGATCGACAACCCGGTGTGGCACATCCATGACGGGGCGCCGCCGGCGCAGCCGGTCCCCATTACCTTCGGCATGCTGCTGAACCTGGCCGGCGTGGCCAACAGCGAAGACAAGAACGTGCTGTGGGGCTTCATCACCCGCTACGCGCCGGAAGCCTCGCCGCAGGCCTCGCCCTTCCTCGACCGGCTGGTCGGCTACGCCTGCAACTACTATCGCGACTTCTACAAGGCGCAGAAGAAGTTCCGCCTGCCGACGCCGGCGGAGCGGCCGCAATTCGAGGACCTGGCGCGCTCCATCGCCGCTTTGGCGCCTGACGCCACCGCCGAGTTCATCCAGAACGAGATCTACGAGTGCGGCAAGCGCCACCGCCCGCAAGCCGAGCTGCGCCAGTATTTCCAGTCGCTCTACGAGGTGCTGCTGGGCACCAGCCAGGGC
The DNA here is from genome assembly GCA_037190765.1 of Alphaproteobacteria bacterium. GTDB lineage: Bacteria > Pseudomonadota > Alphaproteobacteria > Reyranellales > JAQSWP01 > JAQSWP01. The sequence goes on along the minus strand of JBBCJW010000045.1, from coordinate 38,417 downwards.
CCGCGCATGGGCGCCTTCGTCAAGCTCTATGGCCGCGACAACGTGGTGAAGCTGATCGAACGGGCGCTGGCGGGCGAGGACCTGTCGCGGGCGGCGTGATTTCCGCTTGCCTGTCCGGCCGATAAGCTAGGACACTTGGCGCCGGGAGCGGTTCTGAAGAGCCCGGAGCGGTTCATGGACAGGAAGGTCTGCCTGGTCGTCGGCGCCGGCGATGCGCTGGGTGGCGCCATCGCGCGCCGTTTCGCCCGCGAGGGCTTCATCGCCTGCGTGGCGCGGCGCACCGCCGACAAGCTGAAACCCCTGGTTGAGGCGATCGAAAAGGAAGGCGGCACAGCCTTCGCCTATCCCTGCGACGCGCGCCGCGAGGAGCAGGTGACCGACCTGTTCGAGAAGGTCGAGCGCCAGCACGGGCCGGTCGAGGTCTGCGTCTTCAACATCGGCGGCAACATCCGCTTCTCGATCCTGGAGTTCACGGCGAAGAAGTACTTCAAGGTCTGGGAGATGGGCTGCTTCGCCGGCTTCCTCACCGGCCGCGAGGCGGCGCGCCGCATGGTGCGGCGCGGGCGCGGCACCATCCTGTTCACCGGCGCCACCGCCTCGCTGCGCGGCGGCGCGGGCTTCGCCGGATTTTCCGGCGCTAAGGCGGGCCTGCGCATGCTGGCGCAGTCCATGGCGCGCGAATTGCAGCCGCAGAACATCCATGTGGCGCATGTGGTGATCGACGGGCCGATCGACACCGAGTTCGTGCGCGGCAGTTTTCCCGACATGGTGCAGGGGCGGCCGGCGGACGGGCTGCTGGCGCCGGACGACATTGCCGAGAACTACTGGAACCTGCACACGCAGAAACGGTCGGCCTGGACGCACGAACTCGACCTGCGACCCTGGGTCGAGCCATGGTAACGGGGAACCACGCCTTGCTGCGGCCGTTCCACTCTGTCGGGGGGAAAGGGAATCCGATGAACAAGCCGATTGAATTCTTCTTCGATGTCGGCAGTCCGGCCTGCTACCTGGCGCAGATGCAGATGCCGCATGTCATGGCGGAAACGCGCTCGACCATCCTCTACCGGCCGATGCTGCTGGGTGCGGTCTTCAAGGCCACCGGCAATGCCGCGCCGATCGGGGTGAAGGCGCAGTACAACCGGCACGACCTGGAACGCTGTGCGCGGCGGCTGGAGATTCCGCTGAAGATGAACCCGTTCTTTCCCATCAACACGCTGCTGATGATGCGGGCGGCGACGGCGGCGCAGGAGGAGGACCTGTTGCCGGCCTATCTCTCCGCGGTCTATCGCGGCATGTGGGTGGACGAACTCAACATGGGCGACCGCGAGGTGCTGCTGGGCGTGCTGAAGTCGGGCGGGCTGAACGGGCCGCATCTGCTGGCGCGCACCGAGGAGCAGCACGTCAAGGACCGGCTGCGGGAGACCAGCGACGAGGCGGTGGCGCGCGGCGTGTTCGGCGCCCCCACCTTCTTCGTCGGCGACGAGATGTTCTGGGGCCAGGACCGCATCGACCAGGTGATCGAGGCGGCCAAGGCGTAGAGCAAATCACGGTCTGACGGAAGCGTTCGCGATTCCGTCAAATCGCGATCCGCTCCAGGCTCAGGCCGGATTCTTCGCCGCGAACTGCCAGTAGAGTTCGCGGGCGCGCCGGCCGATCGGGCCGGGCTGCATGTCGCGCTCCTCGTAGCGGGTGACCTGCTGCACCTTGCCGTAATTGCCGGTGGAGAAGATCTCGTCGGCGGTGTCGAGTTCCTTGGGCGCAACGATGCGCTCCTCGACCTTGACGCCGTCCTCGCGCAGCAGCCTGATGACGCGCTGGCGGGTGATGCCGTTGAGGAAGCAGCCATTATGCGCCGGCGTGATCGCCACCCCGTCCTTGACCATGAACAGGTTGGCGGTGATGAACTCGGCGACGTTGCCGTCGGCGTCCAGCACCACGCCGTTCCTGAAGCCGCGGCTCTCCACCTCGCGCAACCCGCGCGCCGAATTGGGATAGAGGGCCGCCCCCTTGAGGTCGGTCGGCGCCATGTCGGGGCGCGGGCGGCGGATGGCGCGCGCCAGGGTGGCGGAGAAATTGGGATCGGCGGGGAAGGGCGAGACATAGACCACCAGCGCGAACTGCGTGCTCTCCGGGTCGGCATAGATGAAGCCGTCGCGGCCCCAGAACATCGGGCGGATATAGAGCTCGGCATCCGGCGGGAAGCGCTTCACCGCCTCGCGCGCCAGCCGCTCGATGGTCTCGGCGTCGACCATCGGCTTCAGCCCCATGGCGATGGCCGAACGCACGGCGCGCTGGCAATGCAGGTCGAGATCGGGCACGCAGCGGTCGAAGGCGCGCGCGCCGTCGAACACGGTCGAGGCCAGCCACATGGCGTGGTCCTTGATGCCGATCACCTGCGGATTGCCCTCGTGCCATTTGCCGTCGAAATAGGTCAGCGTGTCCATCGCTCGCTCCTTGCTGCGGCCTCTGTGATAGCAGAGGCGGCGCGCTTGTTCCGCACAACTTTGCCCGGTCTTCCATGCGGGCCGTGCAGGGACAGGGAGCGCTACAATCGCTACAATCAGCGCGCGAAGGCCTCTTCCGGTATGGCGCCATAGGCCGAGCGCGCCGGCCCGCCATGGTCGGACAGCCGCGCCAGGCCCAGCAGCCGGGCCTTGAGCGGGGCGGCGGTCAGGCCAGGCTCGTCGGCCAGCAGCCGCGTCGCCAGCGCCGCCACCCGCGCGGCGGCGAACTCCGCCCCGGCCACCGCCTGCTCGACGTCGTCGAAATTGCGCACCACCAGCCGTTCGGCCGGCGCCAGCACGTCGACCCGGCGCAGGCCCCAGTTGGAGCGTATCGGCTGGCCGAAACCGTCGGCGGCGCCCACCACCAGCATGTTGGGCAGGGCCAGCGCGGCCGGGTAATAGGCGCGGTCGTCGATGTCCTCGCCCTCGCGGCCGGCGCTGACGATGGCCAGCAGGTCGGGATGGGCCCGCAGCGCTGCGGCAAAACCCTGCCAGTCCGCTTCCCGCCGGCCGCCCAGCCCGACCAGCAGCAGGCGTGCGCCGCCTTCGGCCGCGCGCTCGACCGCAGCAGCCAGTCTCTCCGGCTGGCTGCGCGGATAGCGCAGCGGGATCAGCCGCAGCGGCGCGGCCTCGTTCAGCAGCGCATGGGCGACCAGCGTGCCGTGGCGGCCGGGATGGAACGGCGACAGCGCCAGGTTGAGGTCGAAGGGGCGGGGATCGTCGTCCTCGAAATCGTAGCCCAGGATGGCGCCATCCGAATCGCGGGCGAGTCTGTCGCCGATCGCCGGCTGCAGGTAGTTCACCCCGGTATCGAGCAGGGCGACGGTGACGCCGCCGGGATCGGCGCCGGGGGGCACCGGCGCATCGAACGGCAGCAGATGGCCGGTGGGCGCCAGGTTTTCGTCCAGCAGCGCCACCGCCTCGACGGCGCCGTCGGCGCGATACTGCAGGCGGCGGGCGTCGATGCGGGCACAGTCGCGCTCGGCGCGGGCCTGCAGCAGCGGCCGCAGCGGCCGGCCGGCTTGTGCCGGACGCGCCAGTTCGATCACCACGCGCTGCAGCGCCTCGCCGCTGGCCAGCCGGCTGACCTGCAGCGCGCCGCCGTCAGGGAGATCACCCGCCAGCCGCCAGCCGGTCAGCCCCAGCCCGAGATCGATGGCGCTGCTCTGCGGCGGGCCGGCGAAATCCCCCTGCAGGGCGGCGATGGCCGGCTCGACCTGCGCGGCGGGGCAGGCGGCCTGCAGGGCGCGCCGCACCAGGGCGGCGTCGGCCGCTGCATCCGCCTGCGCGGGCCGCGCGCTAACCAGCAGCACGGCCAGCAGTAAAGCCAGCAGCAGGGGGGCGGCGATGGCCGTTCCTTTCATCGTCCCAGTATGCGCCGGCGATCGTGGCGGCGTCATGATGCCGCTTTCGCCTGCAGGCGGCCTGTGGCAGAAAACCGCGCATGGAAAAAACGACCCTGCTGGACGGCCTGCAGCGTATCGCCGGCGACTACGACGCCTTCATCCTCGATCTGTGGGGCGTGCTGCATGACGGGCAGAAACCCTATCCCGGCGTCGTCGAGTGCCTGATGGCAATGAAGCAGGCGGGCAAGAAGCGGGTGATCCTGTCCAACGCGCCGCGCCGCATCGAGCCGGTGATCGCGCGCATCACCGAGATCGGCATTCCGCCCGAAGCCTATGACGGCGTCATGACCTCGGGCCAGGAGGCGTGGGAGCACCTGCAGATGCGCGGCCGCAGCGGCGGCCTGCCGTTCTATGCCCAGCTCGGCAAGCGCTGCCTGTTCATCGGGCCGGAGCGCGACCTGGGGCTGCTGGAAGGCGTGCCGCACGAGCGCGTCGACGATCCGCTGAAGGCCGATTTCTGCGTCTGCAGCGGCATCGTCGAGCGCGAGGACGGGCTGGAGGTTTACCAGCAGACGCTGAAGGCGCTGGCCAAGCGGGGCGTGCCGATGGTCTGCGCCAATCCCGACCTGGTGGTGCGCAACGGTCCGCGCCTGGAGCTGTGCGCGGGCGCGCTGGCGGCATATTTCGAGGATCTGCGCGGCACGGTGCTCTATCACGGCAAGCCGTTCCCCGACGTCTACGACCACGTCTTCTCCCTGCTGGGCCATCCCGATCCGCAGCGCACCCTGGCGATCGGCGATTCGCTGCGCACCGACATGGGCGGGGCGCAGACCATCGGCATCGACGCGCTGCTGATCACCGACGGCATCCATGCCGAGGAGTTCGGCGTCGCCGAGGGCGGCGAGGTCGACATGGCGCTGGTGCGCCAGGCCTGTCGCGAGGAAGGCCTGTCGCCGCGCGCTTTCATGCGCCGGCTGGTATGGTAGCGGCGCGCTGACGAAGTGTTGATCGCCCGTCCGTGAACCGGCGGGCGAAAGCTTGCGAACAAGGCCGTGACAGCCTTGGAGAACCAGGTGGCGAACGCCCGCACCCTACGCCGCGAATGGCGGTGGCAGTTCGACCTGCCGCCGGAAAAACTGTGGCCGCTGCTGGCCGATACCGCGCGCTTCAACGAAGCGGCGAAGGCGCCCACCTACCAGCTCGAAGAGATCGCCCAGCCCGACGGCACCGTCCTGCGCAAGGGCGCGGCCAAGGTCGCGGGCATGGCGATGGCGTGGGAGGAGAAGCCCTACGAGTGGGTGCTGAACAGAAGCTTCCGCCAGGTGCGCGAGTTCAGCAAAGGCCCGTTCCGCCGTTTCGGTCCCGTCATGACCATCGAACCGGAGGGCGGCGGCAGCAAGGTCACCTACGCCTTCGAGGCGCAGCCGGCGACCCTGCTGGGCCGGCTGATGGGCGAGTCGCTGATGCGCAAGGCCGGCGCCATCATCGAGCGGCTGGCCAGGGAGGGCGTCAATTTTCTCAAGGGGCAGAGCGAAACCGTGTTCGACTTCGCCCCGCCGCCGGCCGCCCCGGGCACGCGCCAGCGGGTCGAGGATGCGGTCGCGGTGCTGGAGAGCGGCCCCTATGCGCACGGGCTGGCGCGGGTTCTGGGCGATCTGGTGCTGAACGGCCAGGAGATCGATGTCGGCCGGCTGCGGCCGATCGCACTGGCGCGGCAATGGCGGGTGCCGGTGCGGCACGCGGTCGAATTGTGCCTGGCGGCGGTGCGGGCGGGGCTACTCGGCATGCGCTGGGACCTGCTCTGCACCTCCTGCCGCGGCGCCAAGCTGTCGGTGCCGACCTTGGACCGGTTGCCGACCGGCGCGCACTGCCCTTCCTGCAACATCGACTACCAGCGCAACTTCGCGCGCAACGTCGAACTGGTGTTCTTTCCCAACGCCGCCATCCGCCCGGTCAATGCCGGCGGCTACTGCCTGTCGGGGCCGATGACGACGCCGCACGTGCTGGCGCAGCAGATATTGCAGCCGGGCGAGGCGCGCCGCCTCGAACTCGACCTGCCGCCCGGCCGCTATCGCGTGCGGGCGCTGACTGGTGCTGCGGCGCTGGATTTCGCCCATGACGGCGGTGCCCTGCCCGATGTCGTAGCGATCGAAGGCGGCTTCGCGCTCGAACCGGGATCGGCGCCGGGCGGCGTCGGCTTCGTCAATCGCCGCGTCGGCGAGGTCGTGCTGCTGCTGGAGAGCCGCGACTGGACGGCGGATGCACTGACGGCGCACCAGGCCACCATGCTGCAGGCCTTCCGCGATCTTTTCGCCCAGGCGACCTTGCGGCCGGGCGACGAGGCCGGCGTCGATCGCGTCACCCTGATGTTCTCCGACCTCAAGGGCTCGACCGAACTCTACGAGCGGCTGGGCGATGCGGCGGCCTACAACCTGGTGCGCGAGTACTTCGCCTATCTCGGCGCCATCGTGCGCGACCACAACGGGGCGGTGGTGAAGACCATCGGCGATGCGGTGATGGCGGCGTTCGGCGATCCCGCCGACGCGGTGCGGGCGGCCATCGCCATCCAGCGCCGCATCGGCGACTTCAATGCCCGCCACCGCGAGGCGGGCGGGCCGGCGGAAGCCATCGTGGTCAAGCTCGGCATCCATCGCGGCGCCTGCATCGTGGTCACGCTCAACGAGCGGCTGGACTATTTCGGCTCGTCGGTGAACCTGGCCGCCCGCCTGCAGGGCCAGAGCCGCGGCGCCGACCTGGTTCTCTCCAGCGAGGTCGCGGACGATCCGCAGGTGGCGATGCTGCTGCATGAGGTGCCGCATCGCGAGGAGAGCGCCGTCCTGCGCGGCTTCGCGCGCGAGATCCCGTTCCGGCGCGTGACGTTTTCCTGAGCGCCGGACCGGGACTCAGTTTCGCTTGTCGCCCGAGGTTCTTTCCAGGAAGGCGGCGAAGCGTTCGAGGGCGAGGTTCGGCGGCGATTTCTTGGGATAGACCAGATAGGCGCAGCGCTTGGCGATGCGGATGTGGCGGAACGGCTGTGCCAGCCGGCCGGCGTCGAGATCGTCGCGCAGCAGCGAAAGAATGCCCATCACCACGCCCATGCCCTGCACCGCCGCTTCGGTCGCCAGGCTGAGATTGTCGAAGCTGATCTCCGCCTTGCCGGCGATCGGCGGCAGGCCGGCGCTGCTGAACCATTGCGCCCAGTCGCTGCGGCGGGTGGATACGTGCAGCAGCGTGTGCTCGCGCAGCCGTTCGGGCTTCTCGCGCAGGCGGTCGAAGCCGGGCAGCGCGGGGCTGCACACCGCGGTGCAGTCGAAATCGGTCAGCTTGACGCTGTGCAGGTCCGGCCACTGCCCATAGCCGACGGCAACCGCGCCGTCGACCTGGGCACGGTCGAAATCGACCGGTTCGATCGAGGTGGCGAGGCTGACCTCGATCTCGGGATGGGCTTCGCGAAACCGGTTCAATGCCGGCACCAGCCAGTGCAGGCCGAAGGTCGGATAGGAGCACAGGCGCAGCCTCCGCGGTGCGGCTCGCTGTTTCAGCCGCTCGGTCGCCGCCGCGATTTCCATGAACGCGTTGTGAATGTCGCGGTAATAGACCTGCGCCTGCTCGGTGAGATGCACGGCGCGATGGCGGCGCACGAAGAGCGGAAAGCCGACGTGTTCCTCCAGCAGTTGGATCTGCCGGCTGACGGCGCCCGGCGAGACGTTCAGCGCTTTCGCCGCCTGAGTGAAACTTTTCCATTGCGCGGCGGCTTCGAAGGTCCGGAGCTGGTTCAGGGAAGGCATGCGCTGCTGCATTGCAAAAGGCCTCCGTGAGTAAAACTCAAACGACGATTTCGTTTTTATCGTTTGAACCAATTGGCAACAAGACCGAACCTCCTGCGCCAAAAACCGCGTCAGAAAAACCCAGCGAGGAAACCATGAAACTTCCGGTCGCCGCCGCGTGCGTTGCCGCTCTTGCCCTGTTCACTTTTGGCGCCCAGGCGCAGGCGCCGGTCAAGCTGGTCTACGCCACGCATGCCTCTTCGACGTCGCTGCCGGCCAAGGTCGATCGCTGGTTCATGGAGGAAGTGACCAAGCGCAGCAACGGGCGCATCACCTTCGAATCCTATTTCGCCGGCGCCTTCCTGCCCGCACCCGATCTCTATCCCGGCCTGGCGCGCGGCGCGGTCGACATCACGACGGCGGTGCCGGCGGCCTACAATCCCAACGAGTTTCCGCTGTCCAACGTCATCCTGCCCTACGTCACCGACAAGGTGGACGCGGCCAGCTACGCCATCCGCGAGCTCTACGACACCAACGCCGAGTTCAAGAAGGAATACGAAGGCAAGGGCATCCAGCTCCTGTGGACCTATGCCTCGCCGGAGAACTCGCTGTGGACGCACAAGCCGATCGCCAAGGCGTCCGACCTGCGCGCCATGCGCATCCGCGCCGTGCAGGGCATCGCCGCGGCGTTCGCCGAACTGGGCGCCACCACGGTGCCGATGAGCGCCACCGAGGGGCTCGAGGCCTTCAAGCGCAACGCCATCGACGGGCTGTCGTCGATTCCCTTCGACAGCGGCAACAGCCTCGGCATCGCCAAGATAGCCGACCATGTCAGCGACGCCGGACGCATGGGCGTCTATGCGACGTGGATGACCTCGATCAACAGCCGCAAGCTGGCCTCGCTCGATCCCGAAGCGCGCAAGATCGTGCAGGACGTGGCGGCGGAAGTGCCGAAATACTTTCTGGCGGAGGTCAACAAGGTCATCTCCGACGCCGCCGACGGGCTGATCAAGGCCAACGAGAACCTCAAGGTCGTGCGGATGTCGGATGACGAGGTGGCCGCCTGGCGCGCGGCGGTGGCCGACAAGCTGCACGACAAGTGGGTCGCCTCGGTCAACGCGCGCGGCTTCGACGGCAAGGCGCTGTTCGACCAGTACGTGGGATTGATCCGCAAATACGAGGCCCAGTCCACCTACAAGCCCGGCATCGACATTCTGGTCGAACGCCAGGCCAGGAAGTAGGGAACGGGACGCAGGACCGGGGCGGCACGGCAATGGCCAGCAACGGCGCAGGACTGCGCGGCGTGGCGGAGCGGTGCATCGGCGCGCTGACCCGCTTCAACATCGGGCTGGGATCGGCCAGCGGCCTTTCCACGCTGCTGATGATGCTGATCATCGTCCCCGACGTGGTGGGGCGGAAGTTCTTCAACGTCACGGTGCCGGCGGCGGCGGAGATCGGCGTTTTCCTGCTGCTGGGCAAGGTCTTTCTCGGCCTGCCCGGCGCGCAGGCGTCGGAAGCCAATTTCCATGTCGCCGTCATCACCGAAAGGCTGAGCGAGCGTTGGCGCCGGCGCCTGCGCCTTGTCGCCACCGTCCTGGCGTTCGGCGTTTTCGCCCTGCTCTCGGTGCTGTCGATCGGCGAAGCGTTCAATTCCTGGGAAAGGAACGAGGTCACCTACGGCGTCCATACTTTCCCCGTGTGGCCCGGCCGCATCCTGGTGGCGGTCGGCCTTTCCCTCCTCACCCTGCAGCTTCTGGCCGATGCCTGCCGCCTGGTCTTCGGCCTGCGCGCCCCCGGCGTCGAGCGCGAAGGCTCGGGCCTCAGCCCGGAATAGGTTCATCCGATGGATCCCAGTCTCGTTGGCCTGCTGATGGTGGGCGTCATGTTGGTGCTGCTGTTCGGCGGCATGCCGATCGCGTTCGCGCTGGCGACCGCCGGCCTGTTCGGCCTCAGCATGACGCGGCCCTGGGCCGGCCTCGAATTCCTGCTCTCGACCTTTCCCTATTCGTCCTCCGCCCATCTCGCCTACGTCATCCTGCCGCTGTTCCTGTTCATGGGCTACATGGCGTTCGCCGCCGGGGTGGCGGCAAGGGCTTTCGACACGGCGCGGGCCTGGTTCGGCGCCATACCCGGCGGGCTGGCCATCTCGACGGTCTCCGCCTGCGCGCTGTTCGCCACCGTGTGCGGCTCCAGCGTCGCCACGGCGGCGACGGTGAGCCAGGTGGCGGTGCCGGAAATGCTGCGCAACGGCTACAGCCAGCGGCTGGCTGTGGGCAGCGTGGCGGCGGCGGGCACGCTGGGCGTGCTCATTCCCCCCAGCGGCATCCTGATCATCTATTCGATCGCCACCGAGGTGCCGGTTCCCGACCTGTTCATCGCCGCCTTCGTGCCCGGCGTGCTGACGGCCATCGCCTATGCGGTGATGATCTATTTCTGGGTCCGCCTGTCGCCGGCGCTGAGCAAGACGACGGTGCTGCCGCCGGTGCGGTGGGGTACCCGGTTCCGGGCACTGGGCCAGAGCTGGGAGGTCATCGTCCTGTTCCTGTTCGTCATGGGCACGATCTATCTCGGCGTCGCCACCGCAACGGAAGCGGCCGCCTTCGGCGCCGCCGGCGCGCTGCTGATCGCCGTCTGCCGCCGCAACAACCGGCTGGCGATCCTGTGGCGCGGGCTGGTCGATACCGGCGTGGCGACCTCGGCGATCTTCGCGCTCATCATCGGGGCGGGCCTGTTCGGCCTGGCGCTGGCCACGACCCAGATCCCGCAGAGCATGGCGGTGTGGATCGGCGGCTTCGAGCTGGAGCGCTGGGAGCTCACGCTGCTGCTGCTGATCCCGTACCTGATCCTGGGCTGCTTCATCGACGGCATTTCCATGATGCTGCTGACCCTGCCGGTGGTGTTTCCCATCGTGATGAATGCCGGCATCAATCCGGTGCTGTTCGGCATTCTGGTGACCAAGACGGTCGAGATCGGCGCCATCACCCCGCCGGTCGGGCTCAACGTGTTCGTGGTGAAGAACACGGTGCCCGAAGTCGATCTCGGCGAGGCGTTCCGCGGCGTCATGCCGTTCGTGGCGGTCGAGATCGCGCTGATCTTCCTGCTGGTGGCGATCCCCGAGATCACGACCTTCGCCCTGAAGTGAGCGGCAACGAACAGAGAGGACCGAGCGTAAGCGATGCAGCAGGTAGCGTGCGTAGTGGGAATCGGCGAGACCGAGTACACCAAGTGGGGCGGTATCATGGACCGCAGCGAGCTGGGGCTCGCCTGCGAGGCCATCGTCAAGGCCTGCGCCGATGCCGCGCTGCCGGTCGCCGCCATCGACGGCGTCGCCTCCTATGCCTACGACCGCAACGAGCCAGCCCGCCTGCAGGAGGCGCTGGGCCTGCCCGAGCTGCGCTGGTCGTCGATGGTGTGGGGCGGCGGCGGCACCGGTTCGTTCGGCAGCCTGGCGCATGCCAGTGCGGCGGTGCTGTCGGGCCATGCCAGCTACGTCGCCGTGTTCCGCTCGCTGTGCCAGGGGCAGTGGAGCCGCTTCGGCCAGGGCTATCCCAGCCCGCATCCCAATTTCCTGCTGCCGTTCGGCATGTTCTCGCCGCCGCTGATGGCGGCGCCGACGGCGCAGCGCTACAAGCAGGAGTTCGGCATCACCGCCGAGCAGTTCGGCGAGTTCGCGCTGAGCTGCCGCGCCAACGCCAACCGCAATCCGCGGGCGGTGTTCCACGACCGTGCGCTGACGATGGAGGACTATCTCGCCTCGCGCATCATCGCCGATCCGCTGCGGCTCTACGATTGCTGCCAGGAGAACGACGGCGCCTGCGCGCTGATCGTCACCACCCTGGAGCGGGCGCGCGATCTGGATGCCCGGCCGGTGCTGATCCTGGCGGCGGGCCATCAGGCCGATCCCGGCCGCGGCACCGGCAATCTGGGCTCGCACAACATGCCGGCGGAAACCTACGGCACCGGCGACGGCCGCCGTCTGGCCGAACGGCTCTACGGTCAGGCCGGCATCGGCGCGGCCGACATCGACACGGCGCAGGTCTACGACGCCTTCACCGCCTCGGCGCTGATGACGCTGGAGAATTCCGGCTTCTGCGGCCGCGGCGAGGCCGGCGCCTTCGTCGGCGACGGCAACATACGCTGGCCCAACGGCGCGCTGCCGGTCAACACCGCCGGCGGGCTGCTGTCGGAGGCCTATATCCACGGCCTCAACCTGGCGGTCGAGGGCGTGCGGCAGATCCGCGGCGAGTCGACCTCGCAGGTCGCCGATGCGCGCCTGTGCCTCGTCACCTGCGGCACCGCGGCCGCCATCCTGGGAGCGGCGTGAGATGTATCTTCCTGTCATCGAGCCGCATCCGGGAGTCGACGACGGCCCGTTCTGGGAATTCTGCCGCCGCCGGGAGCTGCATTTCCAGCGCTGCGCCGATTGCGGTCGCTTCCGCCATCCGCCCGGCCCGTGCTGCCCGCACTGCCTGTCGTTCCGTTCCGACTGGCAGCGCGCGCCGCAGACGGGCGAGATCTTCAGCTTCACCGTGGTGCATCACGCGGTGAACACCGAAATGCGCGCCTACGTGCCCTACAACATCGCCGTCGTGGCCTTCCCCGAATGCGGCGGCGTACGGCTGGTCAGCAACGTCGTCGGCGCCGGACCGGACGAGCTGCGCATCGGCCAGAAGGTCCGGCTGGTGTGGGAGACGCTGCCCAGCGGCCTGTCCCTGCCACGCTTCGCCCGTCACCCGACCGATTGAGACCGCCATGGAACGCCTGCGCACCGTCGACATCCCGCTCACCGAACGCACTTACGGGCAGGTGCTGGCCCGCCAGGCGCGACGCAACGGCGACCGCACGTTCCTGCGCTTCGAGGACCAGCACTTCTCCTATGCCGAGACCGACCGGATCACCAACCGCATCGCCAACGGCCTGCTCAAGGCCGGCATAAAGCACGGCGACCACGTCGCCATCCTGCTCGACAACTGCCCCGAGCTGCTGTGGACTTACTTCGCGCTGGGCAAGATCGGTGCGGTGTCGGTGCCGGTGAACACCGCCGCCAAGGGCGAGCTGCTGACCTACTACCTGACCCAGTCCGATTCGGTGGCGCTGGTGATCGACCACCGGCTGGTCGAGCGCTTCGCCGTCGTGGCCGACCAGTGCCCGCAGGTCGGCGCGCTGTTCGTGCACGACGAGGAGGGCGACGGCACGCTGCCCGGCATCAGGCCGCAGGAAATGTTCTACGCGGCGCTGGAACGGAACGCCGACACGCCGCCGGACGTGACGGTGCGCTTCTCGGACGTGTTCTGCCTATTCTACACCTCGGGCACCACCGGCCCGTCCAAGGGCAATATCTGCACCCACGCGCAGGGCATCGGCGGCTCGGCCGCGCATGTCGAGTTCTTCGGCTACCGGCCGGAGGACACGATCTACACCTGCCTGCCGGTGTTCCACGGCAATGCCATGAACTGCAGTTGCGTGCCCGCGCTGCTGGCCGATGCGACGCTGGCGATCTCCCGTCGTTTCTCCGCCAGCCGTTTCTGGGACGAGGTGCGCGAGGTCGGCGCCACTGCCTTCAACCTGCTGGGCGCCATGACCAACATCCTGTGGGCGCAGCCGCCCTCGCCGCGCGACCGCGACCACAAGGTGCGCCAGTGCATGATGGTGCCGATCGCCAGCTTCGGGCGCGAGTTCGAGGAGCGTTTCGGCATCAAGCTGACGTCGGTCTACGCCCTGACCGATTTCGGCAACGTCTCCTTCCTCGGCCCCAGCCATCCGCCGGAGAAGCTGCAGTCCAGCGGCCAGGTGCGGCCGGAGGTGCAGGTCGCCATCCTCGACGACGACGACCTGCCGCTGCCCACCGGCACGGTCGGCGAAATCTGCGTGCGCGGCAACCAGCCCTGGGTGCATGCGAAGGGCTATTACAAGATGCCCGAGGCGACGGCCCAGGCCTGGGCCAATAGCTGGTTCCACACCGGCGACCGCGGCTATATCGATGCCGACGACTATCTGTATTTCGTCGACCGCAAGAAGGACGCGATCCGCCGCCGCGGCGAGAACATCTCCTCCTGGGAGGTGGAGCGGATCATCGCCCGCCACCCCGCCGTCGAGGACGTGGCGGTGTTTCCGGTGCGCTCGGAGATGAGCGAGGACGAGGTGATGGCCACCGTGACCCTGCGCGAGAGCGCGACGCTGGAGCCGCTGGAACTGATGCGGTTCTGCGAGGACAACATGGCCTATTTCATGGTGCCGCGCTTCATCGAGATCGTGCCCGAATTGCCGCGCACCATGACGCAGAAGATCGAGAAGTACAAACTGCGGCAGGACGCCGAAGCGCGGCTGGCGCAGATCTGGGACCGCGAGCGGCTGGGCATCAAGGTCAGGCGCTGACGCCGCGAACCGGAAGCCCAAGCGCTTCCATCAGCCCATGACCCGCTCTACGGCAGCGACCAGCGGCTGACGAAGTCCCAGATCAGGTCGACGGCGCGGAACGGGTCCTTCGACGGGCCGCTGCGCCGTTCCAGCAGCCAGGGCCGGTCGCTGCCGGGCCAGTGATGGCCCATGCCCTCGACGACGTAGAAGGCGACCTCGACACCGTCGCGGCAGTTGTGCCAGCGCGTCAGGCGCACCTCGGCATAGGGACGGGACTCGCTTCGGTCGCGGCAGTGGTTCATCGCCGCCCAGCTCTCGGGATTGCGCGGGAAGGGCTGTTTGTAATCCTTGCGGTTGCCCCAGACATAGGACACCTCGCCGCCCTCCCACGGCGCCAGCGGATCGGCATCGCCCACCAGCGTCAGCACCGGCAGGCCGCGCGGCAGGATCGCGCTGCGGCCGAAGAGATCGCCGGCGGCCGGCGCGATGGCGGCGATCTCGTTCGCCATCTCCAGCCCGGCGCGCTGGGTCATGGAGGAGCCGCTGGAGAAGCCGGTGAGATAGACGCGCTTGCGGTCGATGCCGTAATCCCGCGCCGCCTGCGCGATCAGCACCCGCAGCAGGCCGATGTCGTCGCTGGCGGTGACGTTGGGGCCGGCGCGGCCGAACCCGTCGTTCCAGACCCGTGGATTACGCAGGAAGCTGGCGTCGCGGCCGGGCAGCACGGTGGCGGCGTCGGGCGCGATCAGCAGGAAGCGGGCCTGGTCGGCCTTTTGCACCCAGCCATAGCTCTCCGCCGCGTGCCTGCCGTTGCCGCCGGCGCCGTGCAGCATGATGAGCAGCGGCGCGCCGCGCGGCAGGCCGGGTGGGGCATGGATGAAATAGCCGCGCTCGGATTGGCCCAGCGCGAGGCTGCGCTGTTCGCCGGCCTGCGCCGGCAGGGCGCAGGCGCAGGCCAGAATGAGGAAAAGGAAGGTGCGGACCGCCCCCATGCCATCGCTTACGCGGGAGCGGCGAGGATCATCCCTCTGCCAGCCTATTGCTGGCTGAAATGCAGCTTCAGCGCGTAGCCCGCCTCGTCGTTGGCGCGGATGCCCTGCTTGAGGAAGCGGGTCAGCGAGAAGAAGCCGTGGATCGTGCCGGGATAGTTGGTGTAGGTGACCTTGATGCCTGCCTGCAGCAGTCGGTCGGCATAGTGCCTGCCCTCGTCACGCAGCGGATCGAAGCCGGCGGTCAGCACGAAGGCCGGCGGCAGGCCGCTGACGTCCCTGGCCAGCAGCGGCGAGATGCGCGGATCGGACCGGTCGACGCCGGCCGGCGCGTAATGGTCGAAGAACCATTTCATCAGCGGCCCGGTCAGGAAATAGCCCTCGGCGAGATCCTTGCGCGAGGCGCTGTCGGTGTGGTTGTCGGTCGCCGGATAGATCAGGAGCTGGAACGAGGGCATCGCCCCGCCCTCCTGCTTCTGCGCCTGGCAGACCACCGCCGCCAGATTGCCGCCGGCCGAATCGCCGCCCACGGCCAGCCTGCCGGCCTCGGTGTCGAAGGAAGCGGCATTGGCGGCGATGTGGCGGAAGGCGGCCAGCGCATCGTCGACCGGGGCGGGGAACGGGTGCTCCGGCGCCAGGCGGTAGTCGATGGCGATCACCTGGCAGCCGCTGACGTTGCAGATGCGGCGGCAGGTCGAATCGTGGGTTTCCAGCGTGCCGATGACGAAGCCGCCGCCGTGATAGTAGATCAGTGTCGGCAAGGTCGCGGCGGTGGCGCCGGACGGCCAGTAGCGGCGATAGGGAATGGGGCCGGCGGGGCCGGGCAGGGTGCCGTCGCCGACCTTGGCGACCTGCGGCGGATCCATTTCCCCCTTCTCGGCCAGCCCGTCGGCCTGGGCGCGGGCCGATTGGGGATCGAGCGTGTCCAGGGTCGGGCGGCCGGATTTTTTCATCAGCTCCAGCACCATCGCCGCTTCGTCGTCCAGCTTCATCGTTTCTCCCCTAACTCTCGAACGGTACTCGCTTTTTCGCGTTTTGCGCCTGCGTTGACACGCTGGAAGCGCTGGCACCATACTGCCGAGCAATAGCTGGAAAGATCAAGGTTATGGCGGAATTTCCGAAGAAAACCCTCGCGGACTGGGAAAAGCTCGCAACCAAGGAACTGGGCGAGACCGCGCTGTCGGACATCACCTGGCAGACGCCGGAAGGCATCGCGGTGAAGCCGCTCTACACCGCCGAAGACCTGGAGAACCTTGAGACGCTGGACACGCTGCCCGGTTTCGCGCCCTATGTGCGCGGGCCGAAGGCGACCATGTACACCAACCGCCCGTGGACGGTGCGCCAGTACGCCGGCTTCTCCACCGCCGAGGAATCCAACAAGTTCTACCGCGCCAACCTGAAGGCGGGCCAGATGGGCCTGTCGGTGGCGTTCGACCTCGCCACCCATCGCGGCTACGACTCCGACCATCCGCGCGTCGTCGGCGACGTCGGCAAGGCCGGCGTGGCGATCGATTCGGTCGAGGACATGAAGATCCTGTTCGACGGCATCCCGCTCGACAAGATGAGCGTGTCGATGACCATGAACGGGGCGGTGCTGCCGGTGCTGGCCGGCTACATCGTCGCCGCCGAAGAGCAGGGCGTGCCGCAGGAAAAGCTGTCCGGGACCATCCAGAACGACATCCTCAAGGAGTTCATGGTCCGCAACACCTACATCTTCCCGCCAGAGCCCTCGATGCGGGCGGTGGCCGACATCATCGAGTACACGGCCAAGAACATGCCGAAGTTCAACTCGATCTCGATCTCCGGCTACCACATGCAGGAGGCCGGCTCGACCCTGGTGCAGGAGCTGGCCTTCACCCTGGCCGACGGGCTGGAATACGTGCGTGCCGCCATGGCCAAGGGGCTGAAGGTCGACGAGTTCGCACCGCGGCTGTCGTTCTTCTTCTGCATCGGCATGAACTTCTTCATGGAGGTCGCCAAGCTGCGCGCCGCCCGCTTCCTGTGGGCCGAGCTGATGCAGCAGTTCGAGCCCAAGAACCCCAACAGCCTGGCACTGCGCACCCATTGCCAGACATCCGGCGTGTCGCTGACCGAGCGCGACCCCTACAACAACGTGGTGCGCACCGCCTACGAGGCGATGGCCGCCATCCTGGGCGGCACCCAGTCGCTGCACACCAACTCCTTCGACGAGGCGATCGCGCTGCCGACCCCGACCTCGGCCCGCATCGCGCGCAACACCCAGCTCATCCTGCAGCACGAGACCGGCGTCACCAAGGTGGTCGACCCGCTGGCCGGCAGCTACTACGTCGAGAATCTGACCGCCAGCCTGGTGCGCGAGGCGCGCAAGCTGATCGAGGAGGTCGAGGCCATGGGCGGCATGACCAAGGCGGTCGAGGCCGGCATGCCCAAGCTGCGCATCGAGGAGGCGGCCGCCCGCCGCCAGGCGCGGGTCGATCGCGGCGAGGAGATCATCGTCGGCGTCAACAAGTTCCAGCTCGAGAAGGAGCCGGAGATCGAGATCCTCGACATCGACAACACCCAGGTGCGCGAGGCGCAGGTCACGCGGCTCAATACTATCAAGGCGCGGCGCGACCCGGCCAAGGTCAAGGCCGCGCTCGATGCCTTGACGACGGCCGCCGCCGACGGCACGGGCAACCTGCTGGCGCTGTCGATCGAGGCGACGCGGGCGCGCGCCACGGTGGGCGAAATCTCCGACGCGCTGGAGAAGGTGTTCACCCGCCACCAGGCGACCATCCGCTCCATCGCCGGCGTCTACGGCCAGGGCTTCGAGGGCGACGAGGGTTTCCGCAAGGCGCAGGACCTGGTCGGCCGCTTCGCCGAGAGCGAAGGCCGCCGCCCGCGCATGCTGGTGGTGAAGATGGGCCAGGACGGGCACGACCGCGGCGCCAAGGTGATCGCCACCGCCTTCGCCGATATCGGCTTCGACGTCGATATCGGGCCGCTGTTCCAGACGCCGGAGGAGGCCGCGCGCCAGGCGATCGAGAACGACGTGCACGTGATCGGCGTGTCCTCGCAGGCCGCCGGCCACAAGACGCTGGTGCCAGAGCTGATCGAGCATGTGCGCCGCATGGGCGGCAGCGACATTCAGGTCGTGTGCGGCGGGGTGATCCCGCCGCAGGACTACGATTTCCTGCGCAAGGCCGGCGTGGCGGCTATCTACGGTCCGGGCACCAACATTCCGCAGGCGGCCGCGGAGATCCTGTCGCTGCTGCGGCAGAAGAAAGCGGCCGCCTAGCTGCGGGCAGGGGCCGCCCCTTGGGGGAGGGGAGGCAATGAACAACAGCGGTGCGTTGTGGACCAGGCTGCTCTGGGGGCTTCTGCTCGCCGCCAGCATGGCCTGGACGGTGGTCTATTTCCTGTTCATCGAGCGGGAGATCGGCTGGCGCACCCTGGCGGAGAACCTGCTGCCCTACGAAGTGGTGATGGTGGTGCTGGGGCTGGTGGTCCCGCCGCTGCTGCTGGTGACCTTGATCGCCGCCTTCCGCGGCCAGATGCGGGTGCATGTGCGCGAGGAGGAGATCGAGCGCCTGCCGCGGCTGATGCAGGAGGGCCGCGACCAGGCCGAGGCCGCGGTCGGCCGCCTGCTGGCCGATATCGAGCAGCGCACCGATGCGCTGTCCGACCGGCTGGCGGCCACCGGCGGCCGCATCGACGCCATTTCCGAGCGGCTGGGGGCGCAGACCGGCGAGCTGGAGCGCTTCTCCGGGCTGATCGAGCGGCTGACGCAGGAACGCAAGGCGTTCGACGCCACCGTGTCGCCGCGCATGGAGGCGCTGGCCGACCTGAAGACGCGCACCGATGAGCTGCGCGATCTGGTCGAGCAGGCGGTCAGCGTGTCGCGCTCGACGATCGCCGGACTCAGCGATGCCAGCAGCGGCATGTCGGCCGCGCTGGGCGAGACGGTGCAGGATGCGCGGCGCCAGATCGAAACGGTGGCGGCCGACATGCGTGCCGCCGTCGCCGCCGAGATCGGCGCCATCAACGCCCTGCCGCAGGAGATGGCGGACAAGGTGGCGTCCGCCGGCGAGGATGTGCGCCGGCGCATCGCCGGCGAGCTGGAAGGCTTCGACGCGGCGGTGGCGCAGGCGGTGGAGCGCACCGGCGCGGCCGGCGAGCGCCTGCGCGGGGCGCTGCAGGCGGAGATCGGCGGGCTGGAGACGGCGGTCGAGGGGGCGCTGGAGAAGGCCGGCGAGTCGGGCCAGGCGCTGCGCCGGATCTTCGCCGGCGAGATCGACGATCTGACCGAAGCGGCCGGCCAGGCGCTGCGCGATCTGGAGGGCAAGCTGGCGGCGCTGAACGAGGGCTTCGCCCAGCGCCTGCAGGCGCGCCAGGACGAGGCGGAGGCGCTGATTGCCCGGGTCGGCGGGGTGGCGCAGGAATTCGACCGCCAGATCCGCTCGATCGGCGAGGTGGCGGAAGTCGCCGCCCAGCGCGCCGCCGCCCTGGGCGACACTTTCGGCAAGCAGAGCGCCACCCTGGCCGGTGCGGCGACGCGGGCGGAGGCGGCGGCGTCTTCGGTGCGCGAGGTGCTGCAGCGGGAGACGACGGCGCTGGACCAGGCGCTGGCCGAATCGAGTCGGCGCATCGACGGCATCAACGAGCGCATGCACGAGCGGCTGCGGCTGCTGAATGCGGCCGCCGAGGCCGCCGGCGGCAGGATGGCGCAGGCCGGCGAGCTGTTCCGCCGCGAGGTGGTGGCGCTGGCCGCCGAATCGGCCAAGGCGCTGGATGGGTTCGCCGCCATGGGCAAGGCGATGGAAGGCCACAGCCAGACGCTGGCCACCAGGGGCGAGGCGGTGCGGGCGGTGGTCAACGATCTGGCCGAGGACGTGGCCCGGCTGGAGACGGTGCTGCGCAACCAGTCGGGCGGCATCGGCGAGGCGGCGCATACCGTGCTGGGCCGCATCGACGCGGTCAACGAAGCGCTGGAGAACCACACCCGCTACCTGACCGATGCCGCCGCCGTCGCCGCCGAGCGCAGCGGTTCGGTGGCGGAGAACCTGCGCGACCAGGCCGATTCCATGCAGCGCGCCATCGAGACCCTGATCGACAAGGCGCCGGCGCTGGGCGCGCTGCTGCAGCAGCAGACCCAGACCCTGATCGACAACACCGATTCGGCGATGAGCCGCATCAGCGACATCGCCGATACCTTCGCCGTGCAGAAGCAGACCATGGACGAGGGGCTGAACGACGTGGTGAACGGGCTGAAGGATCTGTCGGACGCCATCGCCAAGGAGCTGCAGCAGCTCGCCATCGCCTCCGACGACACCGCCCAGCGCATGACCGAGGTGGGCGACGCCTTCGCCGCGCGGGCGCGCCAGATCAACCTGGCGGTGGAGACGGCCGTCAGCCAGACCGACGATGCCGGGACGGCGCTGGCGCAGCGGGTTGGGTCCTGGGTCGGCCAGCAGCGCGACACGCTGGCCGCCATCGATGCGGCGGTCGAGCGCATGCGCGAGCAGGCGGAGGGCCTGCAATCGGCCTCGAAGCTGGCGACCGAGCAGGCCGAGCATATCCGCGCCACCGAATTGGAGGCGCGGCGCGACAGTTTCCTGCGCTCGGCCAGCGAGATCATGAGTCAACTCAACGCCGCTTCGGTCGACATGAGCCGGCTGCTGCAGAACGGCATCCCGGCCGATGCCTGGGCCAAGTACCAGGCCGGCGATCGCGGCTTCTTCGCCCGCCGGCTGCTGAAGATTAAGGACGAGGGCGCCATCCCGATCGTGCGCAGCAAGTACCAGGAGGACAGCGAATTCCGCGCCCATGTCGACCGCTTCATCCGCCAGTTCGAGAAGCTGGAGGAGAAGGCGCTGGAACTGGACAGCGACAAGCTGCTGCACCAGGCGCTGGTGACGGGCGACATCGGCAAGGTGTTCGTGCTGCTGTCGCAGGCGCTGGGACGCCGGCACTGAACCGGGGCGGACGGCAGTTCGTCCGCGACGGCGCTATTTGGCGAGCGCCACGCGCTCCGCTTCGGTCAGCGGCCGGCTGGAGGCGCTGCTGAGCTGGCCGACCACGGTGCCGAAATTGGAGTCGATCTCGACGCGCAGCGGGTAGAGCCGGCCGGTGTCGTCGATGGCGCCCAGCCACAGCTTAGCCGGCTTGTCGAAATCCTCGTCCGGATCGGTCTTGGCGCTGTAGCCGGCGATCTTGCGCAGCCGCACCTCGCACACGACCGACTCGCCGCGCACCTTGAAATTGCTGGAGCCGAAGCGTTCGGTGCCCAGCTTCTTCAGCACCAGGTCGAAACGGTTGCGGCCGTCGAAGATCGGCAGCGTGCCGGCGCAGGGATCCTGGCGGCCCAGCACCGTCACGATGGCCGCCATCAGCGGGTCCCAGGCGCCGCGGCGCTGGTCGGCGCTGACCTCGCGGCCTTCCTTGACGTTGGGGGCGGGGTTCTGGGCGATCTCCAGCGTGCCGTCGCTGGCGTAGGAGGCGCGCAGGGCGCGCGCATTCTTGCCCGATACGATCCTGGCGACCGAATCGTCGGGTACGATGCCGTTCTCCAGCAGCCGGCCGCGCGAGACATGCGAGGCGCGATAGGTCTTGGACAGCGCATCGAGAATGCCCTGCTTGGCGACCGAAGCCTCGGCGACGAAGCGGTCGCCGGCGGTGCGCAGCACGGTCTCCGCCTTCATGCCGTAGAGCCCGGCGATCCGTATCTCGTAGTCGAGGGCGACGTGGCGGCCTTCGAGGTCGGCGGCATGGGCCGTCCCTCCCGCCAGCAGTGCCGCTGCCAGGGCGCCGGCCGTCGAAACTGACTTCCAGGCTTTCATCCCGCGAACTCTAAAGCGTCAAATGTGTCAACAACAAGCCGTCAGCCACGGCGGCCCGCGCTTTTTTGTGCCGCCGGCCCGGCGATGCCTATATGGTTCGCCGCCATGTCCCTGCAACAGACCCCGGCCCGGGCCGGCAAACCTGCGCCAAGCTGGCGCACGGTGGCGACCCTGCTGCCCTATCTGTGGCCCAAGGGCGCGGCCGACCTGAAGCTGCGGGTCGTGATCGCTATCGTATTGCTGGTGCTGGCGAAACTGGCCAACGTCGTGGTGCCGGTGTTCTACAAGCAGGCGGTCGATGCGCTGACCCCCGGTACCGCGGTAGCGGCCGTCGTGGCGGTGCCGGTGATGCTGATCGTGGCCTATGGCGTGGCGCGGGCCCTGGCGCTGGCCTTCGGCGAGTTGCGCGACGCGGTGTTCGCCCGCGTCGCCCAGCGCGCCATCCGCCAGGTGGCGCTGAAGACCTTCCGCCACCTGCACGCCCTGTCGCTGCGCTTCCATCTCGAACGGCAGACCGGCGGATTGTCGCGCTCGATCGAGCGCGGCACGGCCGGCATCGAGTTCATGCTGACCTTCAGCCTGTTCAACATCGTGCCGACCATGGTCGAGATGGCGCTGGTCACCGCCATCCTGTGGAGCCTGTACGATTTCAGTTTCGCGGCGGTGATCTTCGGCACCATCGCCGTCTACATCGCCATGACCCTGGCGATCACCGAATGGCGCACCAAGTACGTGCGGCAGATGAACGACACCGACGCGGAGGCCAACACCAAGGCGATCGATTCGCTGCTGAACTACGAGACGGTGAAGTATTTCGGCAACGAGGACCACGAGGCCGACCGCTTCGACCGCTCGCGCCAGCGCTACGAGCGCGCCGCCATCCGCTCCAAGGCGACGCTTTCCATGCTGAACATCGGCCAGGGCGTGGTGATCGCCATCGGCCTGGTGCTGGTGATGGTCATGGCCGGCCAGGGCGTGGTCGAGAACCGCATGACGGTGGGCGACTTCGTGCTGGTCAACACCTACCTGGTGCAGCTCTACATGCCGCTGAACTTCCTGGGCTTCGTCTACCGGGAAATCCGCCAGTCGCTGGTCAACATGGAGCAGATGTTCTCCCTGCTCAACGTCAACACCGAGATCGCCGACCGCCCCGGCGCGTCGCCGCTGCAGGTGGCGCAGGGCACGGTCCGGTTCGACCACGTCGATTTCCACTACGAGCCGAACCGGCAGATCCTGCACGACGTCGATTTCACCGTGCCGGCCGGCCGCAGCGTGGCCATCGTCGGCCCCTCCGGCGCCGGCAAGTCGACCATCTCGCGCATCCTGTTCCGCTTCTACGACGTGGCGTCGGGCAGCGTCACCATCGACGGCCAGGACATCCGGCAGGTGACGCAGAAGAGCCTGCGGGCGGCGATCGGCATCGTGCCGCAGGACACGGTGCTGTTCAACGACACCATCTATTACAACATCGCCTATGGCCGGCCGGCGGCGAGCCGGGAGGAGATCGAGCAGGCGGCCCGGCTGGCGCGCATCCACGATTTCATCGCCGGCTTGCCCGACGGCTACGACACCATGGTGGGCGAGCGCGGCCTGAAACTGTCGGGCGGCGAGAAGCAGCGCGTCGCCATCGCCCGCACCATCCTGAAGAACCCGCCCATCCTGCTGTTCGACGAGGCGACCTCCGCGCTCGACACCCAGACCGAGCGCGAGATCCAGAACTCGCTGAAGGAAGTGTCGCGGGCGCGTACCACGCTGGTCATCGCCCACCGGCTCTCCACCGTGGTCGATGCCGACGAGATCATCGTGCTCGACCGCGGCCGCATCGTCGAGCGCGGCCGCCATGTCGAGCTGCTGGGCCGCGACGGCATCTATGCGACCATGTGGCGGCGTCAGCAGGAGGCCATCGAGCGCGGCCTCGAGGCCATCGATGCCGAGGACGACAGCCTGCGCCGCCAGGGCCATTTGCCTTCAGCGTCGATGCAGTAGGCCGTTGCCGGCGCGCCACAGGGCGGGCAAAACGGGCCGGCGGGGCGCTGAATGGCGCTTTTTCCCCTTATACGGATGTCGCAGCGATCCAGGCCATGCCGGTTGGCGCGCCCGACGCGCCCGGCAATTATACCGCGCCCCGCCTGCGGCCTGGAAGTGACGCGATTTCATTCTGTTGCGGGCAATCGCCAGACCGTGCCGGCGGCCGCGCGCCGCTATTTACTATACCCGGAGGTTACAACTTTGGCTGCCCCAAGTATTGGCGGCCGGTCTCTCGTATTACGCGAATGGAAGTAGGTTCTAACACCATTGTGTCTGGAACGGTCGCGATCAGGCCGCGTTCGACTCCGCAATTGTCACAGTGTTTTTTGGAGGTGGCGATGCGTTGTTCATTTTACGCGGGCAGTCTTGTCCTTGCATTGACTGCAACCACAGCGTTTACCAGTCCGGCTTTGGCCAACCCATGCACGGCGCCGGCCGGCACCCTCAGCTCCGCGCAATTGCGCATGATGGCGGACCAAGGCTGCGCCGCGCTGATGCAGAACAACAGCGAGGTTGCCACCGCCCCGGGCAACAGTGACGGCGGCAACGGCCCCGGCGGACCGGGCGGTCCCGGTGGTCCGGGCGGGCCGGGTGGCCCTGGCGGTCCCGGTGGGCCGGGTGGTCCCGGCGGTCCAGGTGGCCCCGGCGGGCCTGGTGGTCCGGGCGGACCCGGTGGCCCCGGCGATCCGGGCGGCCCTGGCGATCCAGGTGGTCCCGGCGGCCCTGGCGGACCGGGCAACAGCGGCGATAACGGCGGCGGCATTTCCGTCGGCGTTGGCGGTGGCGGCAACGACAATACCGGCGGCGTGAACGTCGGTGTGGTGGGCGGCGCCAACGACAACAGCGGCGGCGTCAATGTCGGTGTCGGTCCGGATGCAACCTCCGGCAACAGCGGCGGCGTCAATGTCGGCGTCGGCCCGGATGCGACCGCCAACAACAGCGGCGGCGTCAACGTCGGCGTCGGTCCGGATGCGACCTCCGGCAACAGCGGCGGCATCAATGCCGGGCTTGGCAACGATGCCGTGACCGGCAACAGCGGTGGCGTCAATGTCGGCGTCGCCGGCGGCGCCAGCAACAACACCGGCGGCATCAGCGTCGGCGTTGAAGGCGGCGCCAGCGACAACCATGGCGGCCTCAATGCCGGGCTTGGCAACAACGCCGTTTCCAACAACACCGGCGGCCTGAATATCGGCCTCGGCAACAACGCCGCCAGCAACAACAGCGGTGGCGTCAGCATCGGCATCGGCAACGATACGGCCAGCGGCAACAGCGGCGGCATCAACGGCGAGGTCGGTGACGCCGGCGGCGTGGGCAGCGGCAATTCGGGCGGCGTCGGTGTGGGCGTCGGCGATGTCGGCAGCGTTGGCGGCGTCGGCAGCGGCAGTGGCGTCGGTGTCGGCGTCGGCGCGGGCGGCGTGGGCGCCAGCGTCGGCGAGAGTGGCGTCGGTGTCGGTTCCGGTTCCGGCGGCGTCGGCGCCAGCGTCGGCGGTGAGAGCGGCGTCGGCGTGGGTGTCGGGGCCAGTGGCGTCGGCGCCAGCGTTGGCGGCGAGAGCGGCGTCGGTGTCGGCGCCGGTACGGGCGGCGTCGGCGCCAGCGTCGGCGGTGAAAGCGGCGTCGGCGTGGGTGTCGGGGCCAGTGGCGTCAGCGCCAGTGTCGGCGGCGAGAGCGGCGTCGGCGTGGGTGTCGGAGCCGGTGGCGTCAGCGCCAGCGTCGGTGGCCAGGGCGGCATCGGCATTGGCGTCGGCCCGGACGGCATCGGTATCGGCGGCATCGGTATCGGCGGCGGCGGCGGCGGGGGCGGCGGCGTTGGCAAGTAGCCCGCCGGTCGCTGACCGGGGCTACTCCCCGGAGGCCTGAAATTGGAAAGCCCGGCCTGCATGGCCGGGCTTTCTCTTTGTCGATTCGGGCAGCGGCAAGCTGCGTTCGCCGCTGGTCCGGAGCGGATACGAAAAACGCACGCGCCTCGACGGCATCGCCAGCGATGCTATCAGAATACGATCGATTCTATTCGTAGCGGGGGGATCAGTGCCGCAGCATGGAGACGGCCGCGTCGGGCCACGGCGGCCGGCTGACGTCGATCACCAGGGCGGCGTTCTCGTCCTGCTCCAGCGTGTCCTGCAGCGAGGCGGTCCATAGTTCGAACGCCACCGACTGGATGGCGTCCTCGAACGGCGGCGTCACGAACACCGGCGGCAGATGGCCGAGAAACACCGTCTGCGCTTCCAGCCGCCGGTTGAGGCTGTCGATTTCGTACATTATGGCCTGCATGTAGGGGTCGCTCTTGCTGCCCCGGTACACGGCGGACAGGATGGCCTGACAATCGTTGCGATCGATCATGCATACTCTTCCCGGCCACCGTCGTCGCGGCCAATTCGAGTGCCGTTCCTGCTGACAACCGCGCCGGGGCGATTTCGGTTCCCGGCTGTCGCGACCGGGCGGCGTCGGTGTCGGAGTGAAATTCACGGGTCTTGACGGCATCGTGAACGGTTCCGATGGAACGCGATCAGTCGCAAGGCAGATCGACGCCTTCGTGCTGCAGCAGCCAGCGCTTGCGCTCCAGCCCGCCGCCATACTTCACCAGCGTACCGTCGCTGCCGACCAGGCGGTGGCAGGGAACCACGATGCTGACCGGATTGGCGCCATTGGCCGCGCCGGCGGCGCGGATGGCGGCGGGACGGCCGATCGCCGCCGCCAGCCGGGCATAGCTCATGGTGGTGCCGGCGGGGATGCGCCGCAGCGCCCGCCACACCGACTGCTGGAAGCCAGTGCCGCCGGTCTCCACCGCAAGCGCGTCGATCGCCGCCAGGTCGCCGGTGAAATAGGCGGCGATGGCGCGGGAAGCCGGCGAGGGGCGGCGGGTTTCGGCCAGCGTCAGCCCGCCGCCGTACTGGCGGCGCAGCAGCGTGTGCAGCCGCGCCTCGTGATCCTCCCAGTCCAGTGCCCGCAGGCGCCGGGCCTCGTCGCTCAGCAGCAGCATGGCGCCGATCGGCGAGGGGACGCGCTCAAGCCACAGGGAAAGAACCATGGCTCCGCCCCTGCCGGGCGCGCTCGGCCATGGCGGCGGCGTAGCGCAGGTTGAAGAGCAGCAGCTCGCCCAGCCGGTCGAGTCCGATCGGCCGCGCATGCGTGCGCTGCAGGATGTCGAAGTCGGGCGAGCCGTTGCCTTCGATCAGCTCGACGCCGTGCGCCAGGATGCCGATGTCCCAGCCGATCACGGCGCGGTTGGAGAAGCTGCGATGCGCTTGCACCGCCAGCTCGATGGTCTCGCGCCACAGCGGCAACTGGCGGCCGGCAATGACGGCGCCGGTCAGGGGATGGCGCTCGACCCAGCCGACGCTGTCGTTCAGGCCCAGATCGGTCGCCCTGCCCAGCCGGCCGCTGCGCAGGTCGACGGCGGCGGCGATGCCGCCGGCATGGAAATTGTCGACCGTGGCGTCGGCGGCGTTGGGCATGCGCAGCACGGCATGGGTCGCTTCCGGCTGCCGGTTCTCGTTGAGGCAGGTCAGCACCCGCACCGTCGCCAGCACCGGGCCGGCCAGATCGGCCAGGGCGACATGGTTGACGCGCCGCGGCTGCAGCAGCAGGCCGCCGCGCGACTGCGACTGGGCGATATGCGCCAGCAGCCCGGCGGCGTCGAGCTCCAGCCCGTCTTCGCGCCGCCAGGTGCTGCCGGTCCAGCACCAGCGGGCGGCGCCCTGGCCGCCCTTGCCGCGATTGGGCTTGGCGAAGAGATCGATCGGCGGCAGGGTTCCGTCCTGCGGCGCGCGCGTCAGCCGGCCGTCGATGCCGTGCGCCAGCACCGGCGTCGTGGGCAGGCCGTTGCCGGCGCAGTGGTCGGCGAACACCACCTTGTCGAACAGCGACGCCTGGCGCGGGATGGTGCGGTCGAGCCGCTTGATCAGCCGGTTGATGCCGGCCGGGCCCTTGAATTCGTGGCGGTGCAGGTAGTGGCGCGCGTGCTGGCGGTTGCGGTCGAGAAAGAGGTCGAACTTGTAGTAGTTCACCGCCGGCACGCCGGCGGCGATGCGGGCGTGGAACGCCTCGATGCTTTGCTGCAGCCGGTCCTTGCCGCTCGACGCCTGCACGCGCGAACCCGACCGCAGGGCGTGGTAGAGCCACTCGGCGCAGAAGCCGACCGGCACGGCGGCGAAACGGATCGAGCTCCAGACGCGCTCGCCGGCGGTGCTGGACTGCCAGCGCAGCGCCATGTGGGCGCGCTTGATGATCTGTGCCGGCTCCTCGAATTCGGCCTCGTCGGCCGATGCCGGCGCCCAGCGCAGCGACTCGGCCATCGACTGGCTGGCCAGCAGCGCGAAGCCGCAGCAATAGGTGCCGAGGAACAGCACCTCGCTGATCTCCTCGCCCGGGCCGAACAGCCAGTCGAACAGGTCGGGCAGCTCGATGAACATGCCGTCGGTGACGTCGGCGAACAGCGAGAAGCTCTGCAGCACGAAGCCCAGGATCAGGAATTTTTCCGCCGACCGCACCGGCCGCGCCGCCCGCAGCATCCATATCAGGAAGCCGCCGGCGATCAGCCAGCACAGCATGTTGCCGACATCCAGCTCCTCGACCAGCGGCGTCTCGCCGTCGAGCAGGCCGACCAGCTGGATGATGCCGATGCCCAGCGCCAGCACCATGGCGAGCAGGTAGCCGGAGCGGATCGGCGTGCGC
This sequence comes from Alphaproteobacteria bacterium, assembly GCA_037190765.1. Lineage (GTDB taxonomy): Bacteria > Pseudomonadota > Alphaproteobacteria > Reyranellales > JAQSWP01 > JAQSWP01. The sequence continues at coordinate 9,958 of JBBCJW010000045.1, read as the reverse complement.
CACTCGGCATGCGCGCTGGTCACCAGCAGCAGTCCGGCCAGCACGAAGAGCAGGAAAGCGTCGAGGAAGGAAAGCGGCCCGCCCTCGAATTCCAGCGGCAGGTCGCTGAGCAGCGCCACGCCGGCCATGATGACGGCCAGGCCGAGATAGATGCCGCCGATGATCCACGGCGCGGAAGGACTGCGGCGCTGGCTGGTGACCATCGCTCTCCTCATGTCGGGAGCCGGACTTTAGCCGGTCCGTCGAAAGCCGGCCAGCGCTTCGGCGCCGGCGGCAAATGCAGTACCCTTGCGGGATCGAGGGATTCAGCCCCATGCCGCATGTCCATATCCTCGGCGCCTCGGGCTCCGGCACCACGACGCTGGCGGCGGCGCTGGCCGCGCGGCATGGCTGGAAACACGTCGATACGGACCAGGTGTTCTGGCTGAAGACCGATCCGCCCTTCACCGACATCCGCCCGCGCGCGCAACGGGTGGCGCTGATGCGGGCTGAGCTGGATCAGGCCGAGCGCGGTGGGGCGGCAGGCTGGGTCGTGTCGGGCTCGATGTGCGGCTGGGGCGACGTCTTCATCCCGCGCTTCGACCTGGTGGTGTTCCTGCTGCTGCCGACCCCGATCCGGCTGCACCGGCTGACGGCGCGCGAGGCGGCGCGCTACGGGCTGGACGCCATCGCTCCGGGCGGCCACCGGCACGACGCCTTCATCGAGTTCATGGCCTGGGCGGCGCAGTACGAGGAGGGCGCGCCGACCATGCGCAGCCGCGCCCTGCACGAGCAATGGCTGGCGGCGCTGCCCTGTCCGGTGCTGCGGCTGGAGGGTATTCAGGCCGTCGAAGACTCAGGTGCCGCCGTCGAACGGGCGTTGCGGCGGTGAGGCTGACAATCCCCCGCCGATGGGCTAAGCAGACGCCATCATGGCGGGTGCGAAAGCGGCAGTGAGTTACGAGGCGGCGACCGACCGGCTGGCGGCCGATATCCTGGCCGGCGACCGGCGCGCCCTGGCCAAGGGCATCACCCTGGTCGAATCGACCCGCGCCGACCATCGCGCCCAGGCCGATGCGCTGCTGGCCGCCCTGCTGCCGCATACCGGCAAGTCGGTGCGGCTGGGCATCACCGGCGTGCCGGGCGTCGGCAAATCCACCTTCATCGAGCGCTTCGGCCTGACCCTGATCGGCAAGGGCCACAAGGTGGCGGTGCTGGCGGTCGATCCGTCCTCCAAGGTGTCGGGCGGCTCGATCCTGGGCGACAAGACGCGCATGGAGCTGCTGTCGCGCGACGAGGGCGCCTTCATCCGCCCCTCGCCGGCTGGCCGCACCCTGGGCGGCGTGGCGCGGCGCACGCGCGAAAGCATCCTGCTGGTCGAGGCGGCCGGCTTCGACGTGGTGATCGTCGAGACGGTCGGTGTCGGCCAGTCGGAGACCACCGTGTCGGAGATGGTGGACATGTTCGTGCTGCTGCTGCTGCCCGGCGGCGGCGACGAACTGCAGGGGATCAAGAAGGGCGTGGTCGAGCTGGCCGACCTGGTGGTGGTCAACAAGGCCGATGGCGATCTGAAGAAGGCGGCGACCCGCTCGGCCGCCGACTACCAGCACGCCCTGCACCTGCTGCGGCCGGCGACGCCCAACTGGCAGGTCGAGGTGCGCACCTGTTCGGCCATGACCGGCGAAGGCGTCGACGACGTCTGGGACACGATCGGCCGCTTCCGCAGCGCCGTGGGCGAAAAGGGCATCGTCGCCCGCCGCGCCGAACAGGCGCGCGCCTGGATGTGGAACGAGCTGGGCGAGACCTTGCTCAGCCGGTTGCGCCAGCACGAGGGCGTGCGCGCCCGCCTGCCGGCGCTGGAGCAGGCGGTGATGCAAGGCCGCGCCACGGCGGTGGCGGCAGCCAGCGAATTGCTGGCGATCTTCACCGGCGGGCGAAAATGAAGCCCGTGGCGCCGGCGGCGAAGAAGAAGGCCAAGCCGGCCAGGGCGTTCGCCAATGGCGTGATGCGCAAGGCACGGGCGGCGCTGGAAGAGCTGCCGTTCTGGAAGACCAAGACGCTGGAGCAGATGACGCCCAAGGAGTGGGAGTCGCTGTGCGACGGCTGCGGCAAGTGCTGCACCTACAAGCTGGAATACGAGGAGACCGGCGAGCTGGCGCAGACCAGCGTCGCCTGCCGCCTGTTCGACGGCACCACCTGCCAGTGCTCCGACTATGCCAACCGCAAGAAGATCGTGCCCGACTGCATCCTGCTGACGCCCAAGGTGGTGCGGAAGATGAACTGGCTGCCCTCGACCTGCGCCTACCGGCTGGTCATGCAGGGCAAGGATCTCTACTGGTGGCACCCGTTGGTCTCGGGCGATCCGCAGACCGTGCATCAGGCCGGGGTTTCGGCGCGGGGCCGGGTGATCAACGAGCTGGAGGCCGGACCGCTGGAGCACCACGTCGTCGATTGGCCGGATAAGTGAGTTGAATCAAATGGTTGATCGTGGGCAGGACATGGTCCCATCAACCGCCTTGACCAATTTCGGCTGAGTCCGTAAAAGACCGGGCTTCCGCCTTAAGGCGACCAGGGATTTCAAGGGTTAAGACCATGACGCGACGCTGCGAACTGACCGGAAAGTCGGTCCAGGTCGGCCACAATGTGAGCCACTCCAACCGCAAGACCAAGCGGCGCTTCCTGCCCAACCTGCAGGTCGCCTCGGTGCTGTCCGAAGCGCTGGGCCATGCCGTGCGCCTGCGCGTCACGCCGCGCGCCCTGCGCACCATCGAGCACAATGGCGGCATCGACGCCTACCTGACCGGCACCAGCAACCTGAAGCTCTCCGAGGAGATGAAGGCGCTGAAGCGGCGCGTGGTCAAGGCCAAGGCGGCGCGCGAGGCCAAGGCGGCCTGAGGCTCCTGCCGACGGATTTCGGGAAAGCCGCCTGCGGGCGGCTTTTTCTTTGCCCGCGCGCTTGAAGCCGTCGGTCAGTCCTTGAGAGCGAAATGCAGCAGGATGGTGCGCTGCAGGCCCTTGTTGAAATTGTCGTCGCCTAGGATCCACAGTCCCATGCTGCCGTCCGGCAGTGGCATTGCGTCGATCGATTCCAGGTTCTCGGTCACCACCGGTGCGGCGAGAAAGGCCAGCTCCTCCGCCTCGATCGTGCCGCCGGCCACGATCGAGGCGGCGCGGATGCGCATGACGCGCACCCGCACGCCCTCGACCGGATTGAAGGCGCGCTCGGTCAGCACCACGTCGCCATTGGGCAGGGCGGCCGCCCCGGTGGGACGGAACGGGCCCTTGAGGCGATAGGCGAGCGCCTGCCATTGCCAGTCCGCGCCGGTGGCGGTGCCGATCCAGGCCCGCACCAGCCCGTCGCCGGCCGACAGGCCCTCCGACACCGCCAGCACGCGCCCGTCCGGCAAGGTCGCCAGCGCTTCCAGCCCGGCATTGGCCGGCGCCTGCTCCAGGCCAGGCGGCGTGGGGAAGCGCAGCGGCCGGCCCGCCAGGCCCTTGCCCTCGCGCTCGCTGCCGGCGGGATAGACCAGCACGCGATGGTCGCGCTCGAAGCCGACCAGCAGGCGGCCGTCCTTCAGCCGCGTCAGGCTCTCGGCGTCGTTGGCCTTGGAGCTGGTCATGATCTCGCCGTTGGGATCGAGCAGATTGTCCATCACCGCCCGGTCCATGCCGGTCAGGAACCCCTTGGCGTCGTAGCGCAGCTCGGCGGTCAGCCATTGGCCGACATCGGAGATGGCGTGCAGCGTGCCGCCGCCGTTCTCGACCAGCATGCCGGACAGGCCGCCGAAGCGGCGGCTGTCGGAGGCGATGGCGATGCCGCCGCGCCATTGCAGGCTGCCGACGCTGGTGCGCGCGGGATCGCTGCCGTCCAGCATCAGCGGCGTGATGCGCAGCGGCACGTCCTCGGCGCGGGCGGCGACGGCGAGAAGCGGCAGGAACAGCAGCAGGATTGCCGACAGGGCTTTACGCATTCAGGTCTCCCCCGGGAGCGGCTCGCCAGAGGTGGGAATGCGAGACGCTGCGCGCTTGTCTTGTTCTACGGGCTGCGGATTATTGTCGGCCCGCCGCCATGTTACAATGGAAGCAATGCCGTTCGATGACTCCCGCCGCCCTGCCGTCGTGGGACGCCGCGCCTTGCTGGCCGGCGCGGCGGCATCGGTTGCTCTCGTTGCCGGACGCGGCGCGCAGGCGCAACCGGTGTCGGAGAACGCCACCTTGACCCTGCCCGGCGGCCGCATCGTCGGCGCCACCCTCTATCTGCCGCCGAAAATGCCGGCGCCGGCGGTGCTGATGCTGCCCGACCGCTTCGGCATGACCGACGTGCTGCGCGAGCGCGCCGCAGCGCTGGCGCTGGACCGCTACATCGTGCTGTGCGTGGATTTCTACAGCGGCAAGGTGGCGGAGACGCCGATCGAGGCCGACCGGCTGGCGCAGGGGCTGGACATGCCGGAAGCGGCGGCCATCGTCGCCGGCTGGGTCAACTGGATCCGCGCCGACGCGCGCTGCAACCGCAATATCGGCCTGCTGGGCTTCGGGCTGGGCGGGCAGGCGGCGGTCGAGACCTCGCTGCTGACGCCGGTGCAGGCGCTGGTGCTGTACTACACGCCGGTCGCGACCCGGCCCGAGCTGATGCTGCGCCTGAGCGTGCCCGTCCTCGGCCATTACTCCGAACGCAACCGCGCCTTCGCCATCGAGGCGGTCGAGGATCTGCAATTCCAGTTGCAGCGCGCCAACAAGCAGAGCCGCCTGCACCTCTACGACGCCGACCCCGATTTCGCCAACCCCGCCAGCCCGCAATTCGCCCGCTCGGATGCGCTGCTGGCGTGGAACCGGACGGTGGCGTTCTTCAGGGCGCGGCTGGGGGCAGGGGCTTGAGGAACTCGTTCGTTATGACGCGGTTGGTGGGTTGAGGCGGTTGTCCAGAACCAGCGGTTGCTGCGTATCGAGCCGGTAGGCTTGGGCCGCATTTGTCGCGATGAAGACGAGATTCCAACTCATGGTGGAGACGGCGCTGGGAATTGCGATGAATTTGTGCTGCGCCAGCAGGCGGTCGCCGAATTGCTGCTGCTCGACTGTGGGAATGCCGGGACGCAGCCATTCCCGGTTGGGAATCGATTGCGGCCTGACAATGTGCACATCGTCCGGACGCCCGATGGCGAGCGATGTCAGAACGTGCGGCACCAGATCGAGCGTGTGGAAAGTCTTGTGAACGGCGACTTCGAGAATTGCCGTTGCCGGATCGAGCGAGCAGTAGACTGCGCGAATGCCCTTGCTGTTCCAGCGGCCGCCGGCCTGATAGGCGCCTTCGCCGCTGTTCCAGCTTCCGCTATAGAGGTCGCGGTCGATCCGCCAGGCAATCAGTCCGGTTCCGCCTAGCGCCGCAGGCAGCGGCGTCATGTGTAGACGCCGTAATCCATCCGCCGCAGGAAATCCTCAACCAGTTCGGTGCCGGCCGGCGTCGCCAGAAGGTCGATAGGACGACGGCCATCCAGGCCCAGGGCAGGCTGTTCCAGCCACTTCTCGGCTTCTTCCTGCGAACCCAGCACATCCGTTGCCAGCACAAGAATCTCGGCGAATTTCCACGCCCGGCTGCCCTGGTCCTGGGTCAGCGACTTGGCCGCGGCGGTCTGGCGGCGCTGAAATGTGCGCAGGCTCATGCCGACCGCCCGTTCCAGCGAGGGCGACATTTTCAGCCTGACGAAATTGTCCAGCAGATGCGTGACGGCCGCGCTGGGCAGTCCCTCCAGCAGCAAGTCGTGCGCTTCCAGCGGACTGCGTACCGACCGGCGCAATACTTTGCGGCCGCCCAGCAGGTCGGCGGCCTTTTGCTGTGGATGCAGGGCTGACATGGTGTTCCCCGTCACTTGTCGCTTAAATATACGACAGGTGACGGAAACCTTCAAGATACGTCCAAAGCTGCATTAACGCCGCCCACCCGCCGCCCGTCGCCGCGGCGGAGCGTTCTCTTCTTCGTCGAACAGGGAGGCGAGCTGTTCCATCATGGTGCCGCCGAGCTGGTCGGCGTCGACGATGGTGACGGCGCGGCGGTAGTAGCGGGTGACGTCGTGGCCGATGCCGATCGCCACCAGCTCGATCGGCGAGCGGGTCTCGATGTAGTCGATGACGTCGCGCAGGTGGCGCTCGAGGTAGTTGCCGGGGTTGACGGAAAGCGTCGAGTCGTCGACCGGCGCGCCGTCGGAGATCACCATCAGGATCTTGCGTTCCTCGGTGCGGGCCAGCAGGCGGTTATGCGCCCATAGGAGCGCCTCGCCGTCGATGTTCTCCTTCAGGATGCCCTCGCGCAGCATCAGGCCCAGGCTCTTGCGCGCCCGCCGCCAGGGCGCGTCGGCCGGCTTGTAGACGATGTGGCGCAGATCGTTGAGGCGGCCGGGATTGGCCGGCTTGCCGTCGGCCAGCCATTTCTCGCGGCTCTGACCGCCCTTCCACGCCCGCGTGGTGAAGCCCAGGATCTCCACCTTCACGCCGCAGCGCTCCAGGGTGCGGGCCAGGATGTCGGCACTCATGGCGGCGACGGTGATGGGCCGGCCGCGCATGGAGCCGGAATTGTCGATCAGCAGGGTGACGACGGTGTCGCGGAAATCGGTGTCGCGCTCGATCTTGTAGGACAGCGACTGGGTCGGCGTGACGATGATGCGGGCCAGCCGCGCGGCATCGAGGATGCCTTCCTCGAGGTCGAACTCCCAGGCGCGGTTCTGCTGCGCCATCAGCCGGCGCTGCAGGCGGTTGGCCAGCCGGCCGATTACGCCCTGCAGATGCGAGAGCTGCTGGTCGAGATGGGCGCGCAGGCGCGACAGTTCCTCCGCGTCGCACAGGTCGGCGGCATCGACGATCTCGTCGAACTTGGCGGTGTAGGGATGGTACTGCAGCTCGTGCGGCTCGTTGGACAGCGAGCCGGGCGGAATCCACGGCCGCTCGGCGCGGCCCGGCTCCTCCTCGTCGGAAGCGCCCATGGTGACGTCGGTCTGCGCCTGGTCGGCGACGGTCTCCGATGAATCGTCGTCATCGGCGCTGTCGTCGGTCTCCTCGCCCGAAGCGCCGTAGCCATGCGTCTCGGAGGAATCCGCGCCGTCCTCGCCGCGCTCCTCGGACTGGCCCTGCGCCTCCTCGCTGTCCTCCGATTCCTCCTCGTCGCGCTCCATCTCGCCTTCCTCGTCGGAAAGCTTCAGGTCGCGGATCAGCCGCTTGAGGGCGCGCGAGAACAGGTCCTGGTTCTGCACCACCTCGCGCAGGCGGCTCATGTCCTTGCCGGCCAGGCGCTCGATGTCGGCGCGCCACAGATCGACCATCGGCTTGGCCGCTTCCGGCACCGGCCGGCCGGTGAGCTGCTCGCGCACCATCAGCCCGACCACGTCGGCCACCGGCGCGTCGTCGCGCGAATTGACGTGGCGATAGCCGCGCTGCTCGCAGCGCTCCTTCAGCACCGCCTCCAGATTGTCGCCGACGCCCTTCATGCGGTTGGCGCCGATCGCCTCCACCCGCACCTGCTCGACGGCGTCGAAGATGGCGCGGGCGGTGTCGGATTTCGGCTGGCGGCGGGCGTGCAGGCGGCGGTCGTGGAAGCGGGTGCGCAACGCCAGCGAATCGGCCTCGCCGCGGGTGCGGGCGACTTCCTCGGCCGGCAGCTCGCGCGCCGGCACGGTCAGGCGGGCCTCGCTGCCGGCCTGGGTGCCGCCGTCGGGCACGAAGGTGACGTTGACGTCCTGCCGGCCGATGGCGCGCATGGTGGCGGCCGTGACGCGGCGGAATTCCTCGAGCGGGGTGGTGTCCTTGCCGTTGCTCACGAAGGCTCCCGGACTAGTGGAGCTGCGTCTTGCCGCGGCCGGCCTTCAGCTCGTTGCCCATGCAGCGCTGGTAGTACTCGGCCACGGTCGAACGCTCGACCTCGTCGCACTTGTTGAGGAAGGTGAGGCGGAAGGCGAAGCCGATGTCGCCGAAGATGCGCGCGTTCTCGGCCCAGGTGATGACCGTGCGCGGCGACATGACGGTGGAGATGTCGCCGGCGATGAAGCCGGCCCGCGTCAGGTCGGCCAGCGCCACCATGGCGGAGGCCAGCTTGCGGCCCTCCTCGGTGTTCAAATGCGGGCTCTTGGCCAGCACGATGTTCACTTCCTCGTCGTGCGGCAGGTAGTTCAAGGTGGCGACGATCGACCAGCGGTCCATCTGGCCCTGGTTGATCTGCTGCGTGCCGTGATAGAGGCCGGTGGTGTCGCCCAGGCCGACCGTGTTGGCGGTGGCGAACAGGCGGAAGGCGGAGTGCGGGCGGATGACCTTGTTCTGGTCGAGCAGGGTCAGCTTGCCCTCGACCTCCAGCACGCGCTGGATCACGAACATGACGTCGGCGCGGCCGGCGTCGTACTCGTCGAACACCAGCGCCGTCGGCCGCTGCAGCGCCCAGGGCAGGATGCCCTCGCGATACTCGGTGACCTGCTTGCCGTCCTTCAGCACGATGGCGTCCTTGCCGATCAGGTCGATGCGGCTGATGTGGCTGTCGAGGTTGATGCGGATGCAGGGCCAGTTGAGGCGGGCGGCGACCTGCTCGATATGAGTCGACTTGCCGGTGCCGTGATAGCCCTGGATCATCACGCGGCGGTTGTAGGCGAAGCCCGCCAGGATGGCCAAGGTGGTGTCGTGGTCGAAGCGATAGGCCTCGTCGACATTCGGCACCAGCTCGGAGCTGGCCGAGAAGCCCGGCACTTCCATGTCGCTGTCGATGCCGAAGACCTGGCGCACCGAAACCTTGATGTCGGGCGTGCCAGTGGGCGTCTCGGCGGCATTGGGAGTCGAAGGCATGTGTGTTTCCGTTGTGCTACGCAGCATTGAAATATTAAACGGGGGATGATTACAGGGCGATCCCACCCAGGCAAGTGCGGAAAACGCCGCGCAGACATGCGGTCCGGCTAGCGGATCGGGCTGCTAAGGCTTTGTTTCAGCGAGGAATAAGCCAGATTGATGGCTTTCAGCTTCTCTTCCGCCCGCTTGTCCCCGCCATGCGTGTCGGGGTGGTACAGCTTGACCAGTACCTTGTAGCGCTGGCGCAGCGCTTCAAGGGTCAGCGGCGCCTCCATCTCCATCACCGCCATGGCCTTGCGCTGGGCCGGGGTCAGCGGCGGGCCCGCGCCGTTGGTGCGCTTGCCGGCCGGCCGGGCGGCGGCGGTGGGGCCCTCGAACAGGTCGAAGGGATCGACCACCTCGTCCCAGAAATCGGCCGCCCCCTTCTTGCGCGGCCGGCTGCCCATCGGCCAGGACGGGCGCCGCCAGGTAGTGTCGGCGCGGATCTGGCGCTCGATGTCCTCCGCCTTCATGCCGGCGTAGAAGTCCCAGGAGGCGTTGTAGCGGCGCACATGCTCGAGGCAGAACCAGCGATAGTCGCGCAGCGCCTCGCGCGACTTGGGCGCGGGATAGTCGCCGCCATGGGCGCAGTCCGGCCATTCGCAGTTGCGCAGGCTGGGCGGCGGCTCGGCGTCGAAGATTTTGCTGGTTCGGCTGCGGGACATGGCCGAAATATGCGGCGCGGCGCGCATTGCCACAAGATGCCGCCGGGCGCGGGTCACAGGCGCAGGTCAATTGCCGGTTGGGAGTGCGAGATGGGCATGGTGGCGGACAGCATTCGGGCCAAGCTGGAAGCGGCGCTGCAGCCGACGCTGCTGCAGGTCCGCGACGATTCGGCCCGCCACGCCGGCCATGCCGGGGCGCGCGAAGGCGGCGAGAGCCATTTCCATGTGGTGGCGGTGTCGCAGCGCTTCGCCGGTCTCGGCCGCATCGACCGCCAGCGCCTGGTCCATGGCGTGCTGGCCGCGGAACTGGCCGGCCCGGTGCATGCGCTGTCGCTGGCCCTGAAGGCGCCGGGCGAAAGCTGAGCGGATCACGATTGGACGGAAGCGCAAGCGCTTCCGTCCAATCGTGTGAATCCGCTCTATTCGTTAATATTTAGAGCAAATTCACGCGTTCTGACGGAATC
>JBBCJW010000044.1:0-12764 GCA_037190765.1 Alphaproteobacteria bacterium | reverse complement strand
TGTTTAGACCGGGGACATGGTTTACAGGCGTTCGGAGACATCGTTTACACCAGTCCTGAGGCTTGGAAGGAGCTTTGGGATGCCGTTTTCGGAGGTGTCGAAGGTGTCTTTGCGAGAGGAATTCGTGTGCCTGGCGAGTGCCGATGGTGCCAATCTGCGCGAGCTGTGCCGGCGCTTCGGCATCAGCGCGCCGACCGGCTACAAGTGGCTGCAGCGGCATCGCGCCGGGGCGGGCCTGGAGGATCGTTCGCGCCGGCCGCGGCATTCGCCGGGGCGCACCGCGTCCTGGCTGGAGAGTGAAGTCGTCGCCGTACGGCAGGTGCATCCGGCCTGGGGCGGCCGCAAGATCGCGCGGGTGCTGCAGGTCGAGCGCGGCCTGGCGGTGTCGCCTTCGACGGCGACGGCGATCCTGCACCGCCACGGGCTGATCGAGGCGGCGGCGTCGGACCGGGCGCGCCCCTGGCAGCGCTTCGAGCGGGCGGCGCCCAACGAGCTGTGGCAGATGGACTTCAAGGGCCACTTCGCCCTCGAGCACGGCCGCCGCCATGCCCTGACGGTGCTGGACGACCATTCGCGCTATTCGATCTGCCTGGCCGCCTGCGCCGACGAGAAGACGCTGACGGTGCGCCAGCGCCTGCAGGACGCCTTCCGCCGCTACGGCCGCCCGCTCGCCATCATCACCGACAACGGCTCGCCCTGGTCCAGCCGCGAACGCCATGCCTTCTCGCCACTGGCGCTGTGGCTGATGGACCATGACATTGCCGTGCTCAACAGCGCCATCCGCCATCCCCAGACGCTGGGCAAGGAAGAACGCTTCCATCGTACCCTGAAGGCCGAGGTCATCGCTCCGCGGACCCTGGCCGACCTGGCGCAGGCGCAGGCCGCCTTCGACCGCTGGCGTCACCTCTACAATCACCGCCGTCCGCACGAGGCCTTGCAGCTGGAGGTGCCGGCCAGCCGCTATCGACCCAGTCCGCGCCGCTTCAGCGAGACCATCCCGCCGTTCGACTACGGCCCGGACGCCCTGCCGCGCAAGGTCCAGCAGCTCGGCCACTTCTCCTTCAAGGGACGCAGCCTGAAAATGCCCAAGGCCTTCGCCGGCGGCACCATCGCTTTGCGCCCCACCACCATCGATGGAACCTACGATGTCTACTACCGCGCCAACAGGGTCGCGCAAGTCAACTTGCGCGACCCCGCCGCACGCGTCAAAACCGTAAACCATGTCCCTGAACACCCGTAAACCATCTCTCCCGTCTGAACACCGCACGCGGGGAGAGGGGCAGCTACAGAGTGAAGGGCAGGCGCGCAAGCGCCGTTCCGACTTACCTCTGTCTCGATCGAGAGGAAGAACGACCGCCTGCGCTACCTTTTCTCCAGCGCCAACAGGATCGTATCGAGCACGCCCTCCATATTCTGGAACACCTCGTTATTCCAGAACCGCATCACCCGCCAGCCTTGCGCCTCCAGCCACGCTGTACGCGCCGGATCGGTGGTCGACTCCGCATGCTGGCCGCCATCGAGCTCGATCACCAGCCGCTGCTCGCGGCAGGCGAAATCGGCGAAGAACGGGCCGATGGGAAGTTGCCGTACGAATTTATGGCCACCAAGCTGGCGGGCGGAGATGCGGAACCACAATCGCTTTTCCGCTTCCGTCGCTTCCCGTCGCAAGTTGCGTGCGCGGCTGGTGCGCCGCTCGTTCTTCCCCCGCATGCAACGAGAATAGCGCAGAAGCCGCTGCCCCTCACCCTCCCATCACTACGTGATGGGCCCCTCCCTCTCCCCGTTGTCACGGGGAGAGGTGTGAAAAACATGGCGCATTTCCTTTTCTTCTCCCCGCAAACGGAAAGAGATGAGGCTAACGCCTCACTCCCCGCCATGCTCGCTGACGGCGAAGCGGATTTCGCCCATGACGAGCTGGGCGCCGTTGCGCAGCGGGCGGGGGGTGTCGGGCGGCAGGCGCATGCCGTCGACGATGACGCCGTTGGTCGAGCCCAGATCCTCGATCGTCAGCCGCCCGTCGAGCAGGCGCAGCCGCGCATGGCGGCGCGACAGGCTGCCATGGGCGATCACCAGATCGCATTGCTCGGAATGGCGGCCCAGCACCAGCCCCTCGGGCCGGTTCTTCAGGTCGTCCGCCTCCACCACCAGCTCGAAGGCGACGCCGTCGCGGTCCTTGCCGGCAAAGCTCCAGGCATTGTCGACCCGTCGCCGGATGGTGGCGCGGGTGCGGTGGATCACCGCCGTCATCGCCGGATTGTCGGCCGCACCGGGACCGGTCTTGCGGTCGGCAGCGGCGGGCGGCGATGTCGATGCAGGCGATGATGGTGCGGGCGACGATGGCGCGGGCGGGGCCGGCTCGATGGCGGGCTCGCGCGCCGGCACGGTCGGCGCCGCCCGTGCCGCGTCGGTCGCCGGTGCGGGAGTGACTGGTGCGGGAGCGGCCGGCGCGCGCGCGTCCTCCAGCACCAAGCGAAAGGCGCGCACCGGGCGGGCGATGTTCTTCACCTGCTGCTCGCCGCAATCGACGAAGTCGTGGCCGATGCGGCCGGCCACCTCGTCATGCACCTTGGCCGACACCAGCACGCCGCCGGGCTCGGCCAGCGCCTGCAGCCGGGCGGCGAGGTTGACGCCGTCGCCGAAAATGTCGTTGTCCTCGTCGACGATCACCTCGCCCAGGTTGACGCCGATGCGCAGCAGCATCTTGCGGTGGTCGGGCTCCTCGCGGTTGCGCTCCGCCATGCCCGCCTGCAGCTCGACGGCGCAGCGCATGGCGGCGACGGCGGAGGCGAACTCGATCAGCAGCGCGTCGCCGGCGGTGCCGACCAGCCGCCCGTTGTGGCGGGCGATGCAGGGCTCCCAGAGCTGGCGGCGCAGCAGCTTCAACCGCCGCAGGGTGACGGTCTCGTTGCCCTCCATCAGGCGGCTGTAGCCGACCACGTCGGCATGGATGATGGCGGCCAGCTTGCGCTGCATGATGGGGCGGGAACCGGTTGGCGGTGGAATGGCCCGGCCATTATTAGCCGCCGCGGGCGGCCGGTTCAACGCGGGCGCTGGCCCTAAAGCACCGCCACCCGCTCGACCCGGCCGGCATTGATGTCGCGGGCGCTGTCGGGGAAGAGGCGGCCGGGCGGGAACGGCGCCGGCCCGGCCGGCTCCAGCAGCAGGTACTGGCGTCCCTCGTGCGATAAGGTGGCATCGCCGCCGCGTGCCGTCAGCTCGATGCCCAGCACCGCATGCTGGGGCAGCAGCACCATGATCTGGCGCGCGCCGCCGATCAGCGTGCGCAGGATGGCCGCCAGCGCCACCGCCTTGCTGTCGCAGTCGCCCATGTTGATGTCGAACAGGGTCGGCGGGGTGACGAAGTCGAAGCCCGATTCCACGTCGCGCGAATCGAGCGGGTCGTAGGGGATGGTCTGCAGCAGCGCCAGCGCCAGGTTCAGCCGCCCCATCGTGCCGCCGCCGGTGGCCGCCTGGGCGATGGCCTGCGCCGCCGGCCGCAGCAGCGGCGCGTAGAAGCCGACGATGCGGCCATAGTCGATGAACACCTTGCGCCCGTCGGCGACCAGGAAGCCTTCCTGCAGGTATTCGCGCTCGGCGCGCTGGTACTCGCGCTCCAGTTCGGCGCTGAGCCGGTCGACCGCGTCCTGGCTGGTGCCGCGCACCACGAATTCCAGCCGCCGCGGCTGGCGCAGGATCTCCACCGTCATGCCCGGCGCGGTGCGATCGACGTAGTTGCGCAGTGCGGCCTCGACGTAATCGGCCAGCGCCTCGTTGGTGAAGACCGAGACCTGGCGGCGCGATTCGTCCACCACCCGCGCCGGCAGGCGGAAGCCCAGCCGTACCTCGCGGCCCTCGTAATCGGCCAGCCGGTAGTCGAACACCAGATCGGCATTGGCCTGCCAGCGCTGGAAGGAAATCTGCCGCGCTTTGGCGTTGGCCTGCGTGCGGGCCACACTGGCAACACCCAGCGACGGACCCAGGGCGGCAGCGGCGGTGGCAAGATGCAGGAAGCGGCGGCGATCCATGCGTGTCGGGTTCAGCGGCCGTGGAACACCGGCGCGCGCTTGGCGGCGTGGGCGGCGAGGCCTTCCTTCAGGTCTTCGGAGCGGTAGCACTCGGCGATGGCGGCGCGGGTGCGGGCCTCGTCCAGCGCGCCGCGTGCGATCTGGTTGATGGCGCGCTTCATGCCGATGAGCGGCAGCGGCGCCAGCGCCAGCGCCTGGCGCGCGATCGCCTCGCAGCGGCCGACCAGCTCCGCCGGCGGCACCAGCCAGTCGAGATAGCCGACGCGCAGCAGCTCCTCGTCGGAGAATTCCTCGGCCAGCAGGAACATGCGCTTGGCGGTGCCCGGCCCCAGCCGCTCGACGAAACGGCGCAGTCCGTTGGGATAGTAGTGCAGCCCCAGCCGCGCCGGCGGCACGAACAGGCGCATGCCGCGCACGCCGAGCCGGAAGTCGCAGGCCAGCGCCAGATCGGAAGCGCCGCCGAACACGCCGCCATTGAGCGCGGCCAGCGTCGGCACGCGCATGGCCTCGACCCGGTCGACCAGCGCCTCGAAACCGGCGCCGGAGGCGTCGGGCCGGTCGGCGATCGAGCCGATGTCGAAGCCGGCGCAGAAGGTCCTGTCGCCGGCACCGGTGATGACCAGCAGGCGTATGTTGGCCAGCGCATCGACCTTGTCCAGCGCGGCCTTGAAGGCGGCCAGCTGGGGCGGGCCCAACCGGTTATGCTTGGCCGGATCGTTCAGCGTGATGGTGGCGCGCGGGCCGTCGATGGCCAGCTTGATCGTCTCGGACATGCGCTCTATTGCTTCGTTGCGGGGCGTTCGGATTTGACGCCATCATATCGGCAAAAGCCGGTTCGGCGAAAGCCATAGCGGCGAAAGCCATAGCGGCGAAAGCAAGGCTTGGAAGGGGCGGAAACCATGAGCGAGTACAGGGCGCCGGTCGAGGACATGCGGTTCGTGATGCGCGAGATCGCCGGGCTGGCGAAGATCGGCGCGCTGCCGGGCTACCAGGACGCCAGCGAGGACGTGATCGACGCCGCGCTCGAAGAAGCCGCCAAATTCGCCGGCGGGGTGCTGGCGCCGCTCAATCCGGTCGGCGACAAGCAGGGCGCCCGGCTGGAGAACGGCGTGGTGCGCACGCCGGACGGTTTCGCCGACGCCTACCGCCGGTTGACCGAAGGCGGCTGGACCGCCCTGCCCTTCGAGCCCGAATTCGGCGGCCAGGGCATGCCGTGGCTGCTGTCCACCGCCGTGCAGGAGATGTGGCAGTCGGCCAATATGGGCTTCGGCCTGGTGCTGCTGCTGAACCAGGGCGCGGTCGACGCCATCCTGGCCCATGGCAGCGAGGCACAGAAGCACACCTATTTGCCCAACATGATCGCCGGCGCCTGGACCGGCACCATGAACCTGACCGAGCCGCAGGCCGGCTCCGACCTCGCCGCCATCCGCACCCGCGCCGTGAAGGACGGCGAGACCTACAGGATCACCGGCCAGAAGATCTTCATCACCTATGGCGAGCACGATTTCGCCGAGAACATCGTGCATCTGGTGCTGGCGCGCACGCCGGATGCGCCGGCCGGGGTCAAGGGCATCTCGCTGTTCATCGTGCCCAAGTTCCTGGTCAACCAGGACGGCAGCCTGGGCGAGCGCAACGACCTGCGCTGCGTGTCGCTGGAGCACAAGCTGGGCATCCACGCCTCGCCCACCGCCGTCATGTCCTATGGCGACGATGGCGGCGCCATCGGCTGGCTGGTCGGCCAGGAGGGCCGCGGGCTGGAATACATGTTCACCATGATGAACAACGCCCGGCTGGCGGTCGGCGTGCAGGGCCTGTCGATCGCCGAGCGCGCCTACCAGCAGGCGGTCGCCTATGCCCGCACCCGCGTGCAGGGCCGCACCGACCATGCGCCGCAGAAGGGTGCGGCGCCGATCATCGGCCATGCCGACGTGCGGCGCATGCTGCTGACCATGAAGGCGCATATCGAGGCCATGCGCGCCATGGCCTATACGACGGCCGCCGCCATCGACCAGGCCGGCAAGCATCCCGACGCGACGGCGCAGGGCGAGAGCCAGGCGCTGGTCGAGCTGATGATCCCGGTGGTCAAGGGCTGGTGCACCGATCTGGGGGTCGAGCTGTCGTCGCTGGGCGTGCAGGTGCATGGCGGCATGGGCTTCATCGAGGAGACCGGCGCGGCGCAGCATTTCCGCGATTCGCGCATCCTGCCGATCTACGAGGGCACCAACGGCATCCAGGCGCGCGACCTGGTCAGCCGCAAGGTGGCGCGCAACGGCGGCGCCACGGTGCAGGCGGTGATCGACGACATGCGCGCTTTCGACGCCGAGCTGGCCAACGGCAAGGGCGACGACCTGGCCGTCATCCGCCGCTCGGTGCAGGAGGGAGCGGCCGCCTGGGCCGGCGCCACCGACTGGGTGGTGAAAAATTTCGGCGGCGACGTCTCGGCCGTGCTGGCCGGTGCGGCGCTCTACCTGAAACTGACCGGCTACGTGGTCGGCAACTACCTGCTGGCGCGCGGCGCGCTGGCCGCCAGCCGGCGCCTGGCCGAACGCGACGGCGATCCTTCCTTCCTGGAAGCCAAGATCATCACCGCCCGCTTCTTCGCCGAGACGCTGCTGCCGCAGGGCACCGCCCTGCTCCCCGCCATGCTGGCCACCGGCCGCACCACCATGGCGCTGGCGGACGAGCAGTTCTGAGGCGGGCAGCGCGGCGAACGTTCTCTTTTCCCTCTCCCCGCTTGCGGGGAGAGGGTCAGGGTGAGGGGCAGGCGCGATAGCGCCGCTCATGCGCCATCCTTGATCTCACCGAAGCCCCTCACCTTCCCATCGCTGACGCGATGGGCCCCTTCCTCTCCCCGTTGTCACGGGGAGAGGTAGAGCAGAGCGTCGCCTTCTCCCTCGCCGTTGCACGGGCGAGGGAACGAGGGCGCTAGGCTTTGTCGTTTTCCTTGCGCGTCATCTTGCCGAACAGCGCGTACACCACCGTGCCGGCGGCCATGAAGACGGCCAGATAGGCGAACATGGCGCGGTAGGCGATTTCGGGGTGGTGGCCTTGCGCGTCGGCGGGGAAGGCGTCGATCAGGAAGCCGGTGACGAGCTGGTTCAGCCCGACGCCGGCGAAGACGGCGAAGTTGATCAGGGTCAGCGAGCGGCCGCGCAGGCGCTCGGGGAACGTGCTCTGCGCCTGGCCGATCACCGCCGGGAAGAAGGCCGACAGCAGCGAGAACGCCAGGAACGCCACCAGCATCAGCGTCATCCCCGGATCGCCGACAACGGCCAGCACCGCCAGGAAGGCGGCGGTCAAGCCGGCGAAGCCCAGGATCACCGGGCGCGGGCTGCCGATGCGGGTGGCGAGCTGGCCCGAGGCGAACAGGCCCAGGGTGCTCATGGCGGTGGCGAGAAAGAGGATGTCGCCGCGGGTAATGGCGTCCAGCCCGTGCACGTCGAGCAGATAGGGCCCCATCCACAACCCGCGCAGCGCGTAGCCGCAGGAATAGCCGATGAAGGCGGCGGCGAACAGGCCGGGGATCGCCGGATGGCGCAGTACCTCCCCGACCCCGGCCAGCACCTCGCGCAGGCTCTCGTGCCGGCGCTGGCCCCACCAGACATGGCCCGGCGGCGCATCGCGCACCACGAAGAAGAACAGCGCCGTGGCAGCACCCAGTATGGCGGTCGGCGCCAGCAGGCTCCAGCGCCAGCCGATCCACTCGATGGCGTGCGCCAGCGGCGCGGTGGCCGACAGCGTGCCGATATAGGACAGCGACATGACGATGGCGGCCAGGCTGGCCATGCGCTCGCCGCCCCACCAGCGGCCCACCACCATGATCGAGCCGATGAACAGCGGCGCCATGCCGGCGCCGAACAGGGCCTGGCCGATCAGGAAATCCCAGAAGCCGCCGCCCAGCGCGAACACCACGCCGCCGATCACCGCCAGCACCATGGCGGCGCAGGCGATGCGGCGCACGCCGAAACGGTCGAACATCATGCCGGCGGGGATCTGCATGGTCGACATGAAGACGAAGAAGGTGGCGGTGATGAAGCCCAGCTCGCGGGCGGAGAGCGGCACGTCGCGCACCAGCTCCGGCACCACCACCGCCAGCGATGAGCGCAGGAACTGGCACAGGATCAGCACCAGCAGCACCACCCCGACGATCGCCAGCCGGCGCGCCAGCGACGGCCGCAGGGCCGCGGCAGGAGCGGCGGCGGTGGCAGCGGCGGCAGGCTGGTCAGTCATGGCGCGCCATCATAGTGCAGCATGATCGCCTTCCGTGCCCCGCCTCACAGCCATTCGGCGCGGTGCTGTCCCAGCGACGGCGTCGGCCGCGACCAGTGCGGCGGCGTTTCCGACAGGTGCAGCGCCGGCGCCAGATGCTTCAGCCGGCCATAGGGCGTGTCGGAGATGGTGCGGAAGTCGTCCAGTTCGGCTGCGGCGAGATCCATCGCCGGCGCGAAATCGCCGACGCGGCCCTGCCGCTGGACCAGCATGGCCGACTGGCAGAGCGAGACACGCACGTGATAGCTGCCGCCCTCGCGCGCGCGCCGCGCCAGAGCCAGGACGATGCCGAAGGCGCCGAGATAGCCGGTGGTGTAGTCGCAGACCGGCGCCGGCACCAGATCGGGGCGTTGCGGATTGGTGCCGTGGCAGAGCCCGGCCACGGTCTGGGCGATCTGCTCCCAGCCGGCGCGATGCGAGAACGGACCGCCGGCGCCGAAGCAACTGATCGAGCAATAGACGATGCCGGGACGGATTTCGGCGAGTTGCGCGGGGGAGAGTCCGAGCCGCTCCATCGCGCCGGGGCGATAGCCTTGCGAGAACACGTCGGCCCGGCGCGCCAGCTCGATCGCCATTCGCCGGCCCTCGGCCGTCTTCAGGTCGAGATAGGCGCTGCGCTTGCCGTGGCCGGTATCCATCGCATGCGAGGGAATCTGCGGCAAGTCGGCGCCGGTCAGCGCCAGCACCTCGGCGCCGTGCTCGGCCAAGGTCCTGGCCGCGATCGGGCCGGCCAGAATCCTGGTCAGGTCCAGCACCCTTACGCCACTCAAAGGCCGGTCGCCCGCCGGCAGCGGCTCGGGATCGCTGTCGCCGATCCGGACGATCTCGACCACCGGCTTGCGCGCCAGCATCGCGCCATGCGGATGCGCCAGCCATTCGGCCTCGCTGCGCACCATGGCGCCGCAGCCGCGGGCCTCGTCGATCGCGTTCTCCAGCTCCAGCGCGTCCCACCGGCCAACCGCGCGCGCCACGTCTTCCGCCTCGAAAGCGCAGTCCAGCACCTTCAACATCCGCTCCTGCAGGTTGGGCAGGGCGAAATGCGGCAGGAACCAGCGGCCGTCCCGGGTCGGCCAGGGCCGGGTGATGGGCCGATGCTTCTCCAGCCCTCCACTGGAGACGTCGCCGAAGCGGCCCTGGGCATCCGCCTGCTGCAGGTAGAAGACGCTGCGCAGCGCCGCGGCCGCCCGCCGCACATCGATGGCGACTTCCTGCCGCCGGCCGGTTTTGAGTTGCCACAGGTCCGAGATGGCAACGCCGATGCCGGCCAGCACCGCCGCGCAGGTCTCTCCCGCCCGGAAAGGAGTAGAAAACACCGGATCGGCGCCGGCGATGGTCACCTCCCCTGCTTCGGGCGGCTCGCCGGACCGGATCGCCATCAATTCGTCGAACGCCATCGGAGCCTCAGGCGGCGCGGCGCACAATGCCGTCGAAAAAGCCGCGCATGTCGGCCACGCCCTCGATGCCGCGCACCCGCTCGATCATCAGCCGCGCCCGGTCCGCTTCCAGCGGATCGACGCCCAGCGCGGTGCAGGCGTTGAACTTCTCCTCCAGCTCGGCCGGCGACAGCGGCGTCTCCGGCGTGCCGGGCAGATGGCGGACGTGTTCGCGGAATTCGCGCCCGTCTTTGGTGGCGATCTCGACCGTCACCGGCGAGAGCCGGGTGTTGCAGCCGTGGTCGACCACCATCTCGATGCGCTCGATCATCGGCTTCACCGCCGGATCGAGCACCGCCGGCGGCTGGATGTCCTCGATGTTCAGATGGCCGCGCAGCAGCACCGAGGCGACCGAGTAATAGAGATTGAACTGGGCGTCGACCTGGGCATCATCGCCCGGGTTGAAGGCCTGGCCGGTGATGTGTTCGATATACGGCGTGACCGTCACGCGGGCATGGCCGATATCCTCCGGCTTCAGCCCGTTGCCATGGACGATGCGGCTGGCGCCCTCGATGGCGCAGTGATTGGCGGCGCAGCTCGGATACTTCTTCAGGCTGATTTCCGCGTTGTGATACTTCTCGCCCAAGCCATCCAATACCGCCGCGGCATCGCCCTTGCCGTAGAGCTTCCACATGCCGGCCTCGCCTTCGAGGAAGGCCGCCGGCCCGTTGACGCCGGCCTGCGCCAGCAGGGCGGCCTGCACGCCGGCCTGGGCGGCGAAGGCGGTCTGCATGCGCTTGGTGAAGCGCCGTTCGGCCGCCGCCTGGCGGGTGCCGGCGGCATTGCTGAGCGCGATGCCCATGGCGTTGCGGATGCCGCGCGCATCCAGCCGCAGCAGCTTGGCCGCCACCGCCGCGGCGGCGATGCAGCCATAGATCGACGAGACAAACCAGCCGGGAGGGTTCTCGCGATGCGACAGGCCCAGCCGGCAGGCCAGGTCGTTGCCCAGCACGACGGCGCAGAGGAATTCCTCGCCGCTGACCGCTTCGCGTTCGGCCATGGCCAGCGCGGCGGGCAGGATCACCGCGTCGCAATGCATCACCGAAGCTTCGTGCAGGCAGTCGTAATCAAGTGCGGCGGCATAGGTGCCATTGACCAAGGCCGCGGCGGCGGCCGGCACCCGCTCGCCATAGGCCAGCAAGGTGGCGTCGGCGGCGCCGCCCTCGCGCACCGCCAGATCGCGCAGCGGCTTGGAGCCGGGCAGGTCGGTCGCCGCCCAGGCCACCGCCAGCGTGTCGAGCATCACGTTCTTGGCCGCTTTTACCGCGGCCGGTGGAATGTCCTTAAGCGAGGTGCGGGCGATGTGCTGTGCCAGCCGGTCGCCGATGGTCGTCGTTCCGTCCTGCGCCATGGCGCATCCTCCCTTTGTCTTGCGCGCCCGTTTACGTCCGGCGCACCAGCTTGCCGAACACGGCGTAGATGACGATGCCGACCGCCATCATGACGGCGAGATAGGCGAACATCAGCCGGTAGCCTTCCTCGGGATGCGCGCCATGGGCGTCGGCGGGGAAGGACTCGATCAGGTAGCCGGTGACGACCTGGGTGATGCCGACGCCGACGAAGCAGGAGAAATTGATCAGGGTCAGCGAGCGGCCGCGCAGGCGGTCGGGGAAGGTCATCTGGCCGTGGCCCATGACGGCGGGGAAGAAATTCGCCACCATGGAGAAGGTCAGGAAGGCGGCCAGGAACAGGATCATGCCGGGATCGGCGACGATCGCCAGCACCGCCAGCGATCCGCCGCTGATTCCGGCGAAGCCCATCACCACCGGGCGCGGGTTGAAGCGGCCGGCGAGCTGGCCGGAGACGAACAGCCCGACCATGCCCATGATGGCGGAGACGAACAGGATGTCGCCGCGGGTGATGGCGTCGAGCCCGAACACGTCCAGCATGTAGGGGCCGATCCACAGGCCGCGGATGGCGTAGCCGGCGGAATAGCCGATGAAGGAGGCGGCCAGCAGGCCGGGCATCACCGGATGGCGCAGCGCCTCCAGCACGCCGGCGAACACCTCGCGCGCGCTTTCCTTGCGCCGCTCGCCCCACCAGGGATGGCCCGGCGGCGCGTCGCGCACCACCAGGAAGAACAGGGCGGTCGCCACGCCCAGCATGATCGACGGGCCCAGCATCGAGTAGCGCCAGCCGACCCACTCGATGGCGTGCGCCAGCGGCATGGTGGCGGCGATGTTGCCGACATAGGACACCGCCATCATGGTTGCCGACAGGGTGGCGAATTTCGCCGCCCCCCACCAGCGCGCCACCACCATGATCGAGCCCATGAACAGCGGCGACATGCCGATGCCGAACAGGAACTGGCCGAGCAGGAACTGCCACAGCTCGTGGCCGGTGGCGAAGACGATGCCGCCGATCACCGCCGCCACCAGCGCGGTGCCGGTGATCGGCCGCACGCCGAAGCGGTCGAACATCATGCCGGCGGGAATCTGCATCGCCGCCATGGCGACGAAGAAGATGGAGGTGATGAAGCCCAGCTCGCGCGGACTCAAGCCCAGCTCCTGCACCATCTCCGGCGCCACCACCGCCAGCGAGGAGCGCAGGAACTGGCACAGGGTGAAGGCCAGCAGCAGCACGGCGAAGATCAGCAGGCGCTGGCGCAGGGTGACGGGCGGAAAAGCGGACGCGGCTGCGGTATCGGTCGTCATTGCACCGCCATTATGCGAAGCCGCGCCGGCCGGGAGAATCCGCGGCCATGGCGGATCAGCCTTGCACGATCCTGCGGCCAACTCCGCTGGACTGCGGCGGCGGATTGGGGTTGGTGTCGTCCTTCCGCTGCCGCGCCAGGCGAAGAAGCGGCACGGCGCCTCCTTCTCCCTTGCCCCGCTTGCGGGGAGAGGGTCGGGAGCCTGGCCCGACTTGATCGGGGCTGAGGGACAGGCGCGACAGCGCCGCTCTTGCTCTTGCCATTAGCTGTCAGCGATCCATCTGGGGTTCCGTCAGGAGTCTAACCGGGTCGGACCAAGCCCCTCACCCTCCCATCGCTGACGCGATGGGCCCCTCCCTCTCCCCGTTGCACGGGGCGAGGGAA
>JBBCJW010000043.1:0-14516 GCA_037190765.1 Alphaproteobacteria bacterium | reverse complement strand
CGGAATTGCCGCCGCGTTCGGCAAGCGGGGCGCGCTCCAGCACCAGCACCTGGGCGCCCGCCTCGCGGGCGGCAAGGGCGGCGCACAGCGCTGCATTGCCGGCCCCCACCACCAGCACATCAACCGATCTCGCCGCCATTTACCGCGCCCTCCTGTTCTTCTGCTGGGCAGAACGAGCATCCGCAAAACGCGGAATGTCTTTCAACTCAGATAGATCGTGCTCCAGAAGCCCGATCGCAAATTTCCACCGACGATGCGCCAAATCAGAGATCCTTCAGCAGATGATCTGCTTTCGTCTCAACTCGAGTATTTCGGCTTCCCTGACCCGCGCAATCTCACGCAGCACGGTTTCGGTGTGCTCCCCGAACCAGGGCGGCGGTCGCCTATCGTCGACGGGCGTATCGGAAAAATGATAGTTGGAGCCAATGATGGACACTTCGCCCACTCGGGAGTGCTTGTACGTCTTGAGCATACCGCGTCGCTTCACCTCAGGTTCGTCGAGCGCCTCCTTCATCGTACGTATCGGTCCGACAGGCAGATGCCTCATTTTCAACGCCCAGTTCTCCTTGGTGTCGGTCTTCAAGGTCTCCTCCATCAGCCATGTGAGCGCCGGTCTATTTGCGACCCGATTGGCCGCCGTCGAGAAACGCGGATCGCTCGCCCACTCGGGGTGCCCCAACGCCTTGCACAAGTCGAGAAACAGTTTCTCGTTCGCTGCTGCGATGTAAATTCTCCCATTGCTGGTCTCGAACGAACTATTCGGCGCCGAAGCGAAATGACTGTTCCCGGCCCGCTTGGGTTCGTCGCCGGAAATCAGATAGTACGCGCCCACATTGCCAAGGCACCCCAACGCCGAATCGTAAAGCGCAAGATCAATGTGCTGGCCCTTGTCGGTATGCTCACGCGCGTAGAGAGCGGCGTTGATCGCCGCCACCGCGTGGACGCCCGTCAAGGTATCGACGATCGAAATGGCATGGCGCAGCCCTTCGCCGTGCGGTTCTCCATTAACGCTCATCATGCCCGACTCGGCCTGCAGGACCGGGTCGTAGCCAGGCCGGCCGGACAATGGTCCGGTCTGGCCGTAGGCCGAGATGGAGAGATAGATCAGCTTTGGGAATTTGCGACTTAAGTGCGCGAAATCGAGATCGTACTTCGCCAATACGCCCGGACGAAAGTTCTCCACGACTATGTCTGCGTTTTCGAGTAGCCGGTCAACGATCGCCCGTCCTTCCGGTCTGGTGAAATCGAGCGCCAGGCTCCTCTTGCCCCGGTTGTAGGCCATGAAAAAGTAGGTCTCACCGTCCTGGCCTCCAATTCTAGGCCCGGCCGCCCTGCGAGTATCATCACCTCCGTTCGGGTTTTCGATCTTGATCACCTCCGCGCCCATGTCGGACAGTATTTGCGTGCAGAGAGGACCCGCTATCACGCGCGAAAAGTCGATCACGCGAATGCCATTCAACGGGGGGCGGCCTGAAGCAGTCATTGTTGGATATCACTCTCCGAAGGAACCGTTTGCGAACTCGCACAAATCCGTCTCGCCGAAAGTCCGTTCGCTGGCGTGTCGTCGCCTTTATGCATGGTTAGGCGACAATCTGGGCCGCGCGCAGGGTAGAAATTGCCTCCGATTCCAGCCCCAGCAGATCGCGAAGCACCGCATCGGTGTGCTGGCCGAGCAGAGGAGCGGGGTTCGGCGGGCGCACCGGATTCGCAGAAAGCCGCAGCGGTGATCCGACCGTGCCAATGCGGCCATGTGTCGGATGTTCGACGGAGTGAAGCGTTCCGCGTGCAGCCACCTCTGCCGACGCCAATGCCTCCTTCGGGCTGCGGATCTCGCCCGCGGGCACGCTTGCGGCGCGGAATCTCCTGATCCAATCCGCTCGCGGCATGCTGGCGAAGATGGGGCGGACAATCGCCTCAATTTCCGCCTTATGCCTCGCGCGGGATTGGATTGAGGCGAAGCGGGCATCCTCCATCAGCTCTTGACGGCGGATCACGTCACTGCAAAAACGCCGCCACTGAGCGTCGTTGCCGACGATAACGGCAATCTGCCCGTCCGCGCAGTCGTAGTTGCCCATCGGCGAAAGAACGGTCGATCCGTTACCGACTCGTTCCGGATCTCCGCCGGTGATGAGCGGAACCTGACCGACAAAGCCCATCGCCGCAACCATCGACTCGTAAAGCGCGACATCGATGTACTGGCCATGACCATGACTATCGCGCGCGCGCAATGCGGCCAGGATCGCAACAGTGGCATGGAGACCGGCGAACACGTCGGCCACGGCGCCGCCTACCTTTTGCGGCTCCAGCTCCGCTGGGCCTGTTATGTACATAAGGCCGGCTTCCGCCTGTGCGATCGGATCATACCCGGGGACCAGTCGATACGGCCCCGTATTGCCATAACCCGAGATCGAGCAGTAAACGAGACGGGGATTCAGGACCGAAAGGCTGCCATAGTCCAATCCGTGACGCTCCATTACGTCGGGACGGAAATTCTCTATCAGGATGTCGGCACGAGCAGCGAGCTTGAGGCAAAGTTCACGGCCTTCATGAGTGGCGATGTTGATCGCCACGCTCTGTTTGTGCCGATTCAGATAAACGAATATCGGTGCATCTCCAGAGCAACCCTGCGGACTGAAGTGCCGGCAGTCATCGCCCAAACCCGGCGTTTCGACTTTGACGATCTCCGCCCCAAGATCGGCCAGCATCATCGTCGAATAGGGACCCGCAATGACGCGCGTAAAATCGAGCACGCGCAGGCCCGTCAAAGGTGGGACGCCAACTTCGGTACTGGGCATAGGTGAGGACCTTCACTCGCAACGGGATAGAGGGATCGAAGTATGCGGAACCGCGGCGGCCATTGGCGCCGTATGGGCGCCCGATGGGGCCGATTTGAGTCGTGCGGGAACTTGCTTCAACTTCATCCCGACTGTGCGTCCCTCCTCCGGCCGCGGTTGCCGAAGCGGACACCGCTCCTCCGATGGTCGAGGAGGGACGCATTGCACCAGGCTACTTGCTATATTTGTAGGTCCTCGCATAGGCGGACACTTCCTCCGCATTGAAGTCATTGATTTCATCGATCAATGCGTTGGTTACCAACTCTGCAACCGCAGGCTTGTCCTTGATTGTTTTCGCCGCGAGCAGGAAGTCGAGATACGCTTCATAGTTGGTTGTGTTGCTTTCGCCCCAACGCTTTACGTCGCCTTTCTCTAAGGCCCACTTGTCGGAACGCGCCTGAAGCGTCTTGATATCCTCATTCAGCGCGACCTCCTCGCTCTTGCTAAGCGATTTGGAGGCCGGGAATTGCTCCCATAGGATACGTATCGCCGCCTCCGGGTTGGCAATTGCAAAGAGGGTGCCCTTCGCATAGCCGCGAGCCAGATCCACGGCTTCGGCGCGATGCGCCGCAAGCGTCTCGTCCAGCGCCATGAGACCGTTCGATGGAAAACGCTCGATTTCCTTCGTCGGCAGGTAGCGAAGCGACTGGCCCGCGATTTCAACCAAGGCGAACAGCGTATCGAACCCGCTGACTGCATCGACCTGCTTTGTTCGGATCATGGCTGCCGTCTGCGCGCTCTCGCCGGCGACGACAATGTTGATATCCTTGTCCGGATCGAGGCCGTTTGCGGCGGTGACGGCGCGGGCGACAAGAACGCTTCCGGATCCCATGCTGATCACGCCTACCCTCTTGCCTTTGAGGTCGGCGACGGAATTGATAGGACTGTCTGCGGGCACCGCTATCCCATACACGTTGCCCTGATAGGCAGTGTAGAACATCTTCGATTTGACGCCGTGCTGGGCGATCACCGCCATCGGTTCGACGGAGACAATCGCATACGGAATTTCCTTGGTCGCTACCGCCTTCGTGCAATCTCCTCCGCCGCCGATGGGAACGAGATGGATTTTCCTGTCACCATACCAGCCAAACTTGTTCGCTATTGCGAATGGCGCGGCCGCGGAGGAGATCGTTCTCTGACACCAACCGACCCGCACTTGGTTCTGCTGCGCCATCACCGGAGCCGCAACTGCTCCCAGCATTGCGACAAGCGCCATCAGGGCCACGGCTTTGACGTTAACGGCAATTTTCATCGTTTCCTCCTTGATTGTGTGCTTTGTTTTTCAGTGGTCACGCACAACACGCGCCTTCTCCGATGCGTCCCAGAACAGGATGCGCCGACGGATGATCTGGACTATCCGGTTGAGCACCAACCCGACGAAGGCCAGGATCAGAAGCACAGAGAACTGCCCGGCGACATCCAGATTGAAGTTCATGCTCTGGATCAGCATACCCAGTCCGGCTTCCGCGCCGACGAATTCCGCCACGATCGTTCCGATCAACGCAAACACCATTCCGATTTCCAACCCGGCCATGATGTGAGGAAGAGCGGTCTGCAAGCGAAGCATGAAGAATATCTGCCGGTCGTTGGCGGCCAACGACTTCATCAGTTTGATGCGATTCTCGTCAGCCGAATGCAGGCCGACGATGGTGTTCACCATGAGCGGAAAGAACGTGACAAGCGCGGCGTTGATGACTTTGGAGGTCAAGCCAAGGCCGAACCACACAACGATCAGCGGCGCCAGCGCAACTTTCGGAAGCGACTGAAACATTACGATGTACGGATACAGGAAGTATTCGATACGCCGACTCATCGCGATCGCGGTTCCAAGCACAAAACCAATCAGCGACCCGACAGTGAAGCCAAGCAGCGTGGATATCAGCGTCACTTCGAGATGCTTCAGATAGATCCCGCTTATCGCACCGTTGTAGAGGGCGACAAAAACCATCGATGGCGGCGGAAGAATGTAAACCGGAAAGTCAAATATCCTGCAAAGCGATTCCCAAGCGACGAACACCACAACCAGCATAAAAACGCTTAGCAGAATGTTTCGTGGCGTGTTCATTCGGCTATTCCGTTCTCGGAGTTGAAATATGCCCGCACGTGGCGGACGTGCTCGCCAAATTCCGGGATATTCATGACATCAAGCGAGCGTGGCCGCGGAAACTCTATGCGCCGATCTTCCTCGATTCGACCAGGGCGCGGAGTCATAACGAGCACTCGGTCGCCGAGAAACACGGCTTCTGAAATGGAGTGGGTAATGAACAGGACGGTCTTGCGACGTTCCATCCAAATGCGTTGCAACTCCAGATTCATCACATCCCGAGTCATCGCGTCCAGCGCCCCGAATGGCTCGTCCATGAGCAGCACGGAAGGGTCGTGAATCAGCGCCCGGATGATGCCGACACGCTGCTGCATACCGCCCGAAAGCTCCGATGGATAGCGATTCTCGAAACCTTCAAGGCCGACCATGCGTATCAGCTCGCGGGCCTTCTCCTCATGGGTCTTGGGATCGAGTTTCTGAACGTCGACCGGGAGCATCACGTTGCGAAGCACCGTACGCCACGGAAACAGGACCGGCGACTGGAACACCACACCGATATCCTTGCGCGGCCCGGAAACTCTTATGCCGCCAAGTTCGACATCGCCCGCCGTGGCGGGGAGCAACCCCGACAGAATCTGCAACAACGTAGACTTGCCGCAACCCGACGGGCCAACGATAGAAACGAATTCGCCGCTGGCTACCGAAAAATTGATGTCCTCTAGTGCAGTGATACTTCCGGCGGAGGTACCGTATGTTTTGGTTAGGTGGGTTACGCGAATGAGAGGTTCGGGTGCGACCGCCTGATTCGCGCCGATTCTCGTCGCGAATACATTCGCTTTCTGAACGTTAGACTTCACTAGGCTTTCCTCACTTTTTTTATTCAGTCCCAGGACTGCCCAGTCCACAGAGACCGATTATCAAGCACGCACCGCTTCGATTTTCTGCTATCGGACCGTTTGCACCTTCAGTCCCCAGCGACACCCATCCCGGAGCATTGAAGCGCCATGAACGGATCACGGCGGAACTGAACGACAGCTATCGCGCGCGTGCCGCTCATTCGAAAACGAGCGGTGTCTTTGTCATTGTGGCGACTTTGATTTCTCAATCCAGCGGAAAATAGGCCAATCGCGGATTCTTCGATGATTTGTTTTCACTCAACGGAGTTAAATAACTCGTTTGCCGATTATCAAAGGAGGTTGATAACCGTTCGCTAGCTGCGTTCTTCCTGCTGCATCAATGCGAGCGCTTGAGCATGGTGAGCGCTTGGGCATGGATTCGCCTGCTGACGGTCGATGGAGAAAAGAGAATGCCGATTCTTTATGAGAAGCATCGCCATGTAGGCATCGTGACGCTAAGTCGCCCTGAGGTTCGCAACGCCTGGTGCGAGGAATACTACGTCGAGATAGAAAAATGCCTGAATGAAATGGAACGGGACGCCGACGTACATTGCGCGATTCTCACCGGAGATGACAGCGGGAGGGCATTCTGCGCCGGCGCCGATCTCAAGAGCGACAAGACGCATACCATCGAATCCGCTGGGGCCTTCATTGAGGCGCTTCCAAGTCGAAGCCGTCGCTTTCCCGCGAACCTGCTCTCCGACTTCCCGAAGCCGGTGATCGCAGCAGTGAATGGCTATGCGATCGGTATTGGCTGCATCATCACATACTGCTGCGATCTGATTGTCGCGTCCGAACGGGCTGAATGGCGTCTGACCCAGGCGAGTCTCGGCATCATGCCGGCATACGGCGGCACGCCACGGCTAGCCCGTTGGATAGGCAAGGGGCAGGCGACACGGCTGGCCATGGGCTTTCCGCTGAAGGCGGAAGAGGCCTACCGCATCGGTCTTGCCCAGTGGTTGGTCCCGCATGAGCAGACGATGGGCAAGGCGTTGGAAGTCGCCAATCACATCGCGTCGCATCCACCGCTTGCGACTCGTATTACCAAGGAGTCTGTGGAGCGGGGGCTCGACATCCCAAATATCCGCGACGCGTCGCTGGTCGACGCCTATCGCTTTATGGCGCTCGAACTGACCGAAGACAAGAAAGAGGCGCATGTCGCGTGGCGTGAGAAGCGCAAGCCGCTGTTCAAGGGGCGGTAGAAGTAGTGGCGACCGGCCCGCATCCGCCAACCGTCGACCTTTGCGCAAGCGGAGCTCGATGCGGAAACCTTCAGGCGCGTCTGACGCCCACCGTGCGTTCATTGCGCGGCCGAACAACCAACCAATATCCGGGAGGAGCCCTGTGTATATCGAGAATCCGCTGAACCACGGCCTTAAGTATAGCCCTTTCAAAGCATTGATTGCGCCCCGGCCCATCGCCTGGGTTTCAAGCATCAGTCCCGAAGGAGTTAGGAACGTCGCTCCTTTCAGTTTTTTCAATGCCGTCGCCGACGCGCCGCCAATGGTCATGTTCTGTCCCAACAGTCCGAAGGCGAACGACAACTGCCAGAAAGACACGCTCCTGAATTGCGAGCGGACCGGCGACTTCGTCGTGAATCTCTGCAGCTTTGATCTGCGGGAACAAATGAACGCGACGGCCGCACATTATCCTGCGAACGTCGATGAATTCGAGAAGGCAGGTCTGACTGCAGCCCCATCCAAGAAGGTAAAGTCGCCCCGCATCAAAGAGGCGCCAGCCAGTTTGGAGTGCGAATTCATGCTTCGCGTTCGACTGCCCAGCACGAATTCGAGCATCGAGAACAACGTACTGCTCGGCAGGGTGGTTGCGATGCATATCGCCGACGATTTGATGGTCGAAGGTCGGGTTGACATGTCTCGCTACCGGCCAATTTCGCGACTCGGCTACATGGACTATTCGGTGATTGAGACCGTGTTCACGATGGAGCGACCGGATGTAACACTCGACTATTTCGAAATGACTCGGGCAAGCCGGAAACAACTGGCCGATATCTAGTTTGTTCGATTTGCAAGACGGATGCTCTCGAAAAGGACTGGTTGTCGGCACTATGTCACTCAGCGTAGCCACGCCCCTGCTCGCACCAGCAAGACGGCTGACGCATTGCGGTACGATCGCAGAGAGTTGCGGCTGCGGTGCCGTATGCCACTTCTTGCCGGACCGCCAACCGGAACACCCCCTGGCGTCGTTACCGCCGATCGGCGTACCGATGCCTTCAGATCCCGTCACTGCAGCACCGCGCCAGTCACGATCCCGAGCAAATGAACGAGCGCTGCATCGGCCTTTGGCGTCGTTCGGCTCGATGAATACGAACCAATTGAGTATGGGAAACTACCGGAAATGAACATCCAGTCCGACGTCAAGGCTCTTATCGGCGAGATTGATTTCGATCCCGACGTACTGCTGGCGAAATATCGCACCGAGCGTGACAAACGCTTGCGGTTGGATGGCAACGCGCAATATGTGGAAGCTCAGGCGGAGTCTTCCCGTTACGTCGATGATCCGCAGCCGGATTCGAAATTCGAGCGTGCGCCGGTATTCGACGAAGTCGGCTTTGCGATCATCGGTGGTGGATTCGGCGGGTTGCTGATGGCCGCGCGCCTGCGTGAATCGGGATTCAAACAACGGTTGCGTATAATCGACAATGCGGGAGACTTCGGCGGAACCTGGTACTGGAACCGATATCCCGGCGCGATGTGCGATGTGGAGTCATATTGCTATCTGCCCCTGCTGGAGGAACTTGGCTACATTCCGAAACACAAGTATTCGTTCGCGCCGGAGATATTCGAACACAGCCAACGCATCGCGCAGCACTATCGCCTTTACGAAGACGCACTGCTGCGAACTACCATAGTCGACCTGCGCTGGGATGCTGACGATTTGCGCTGGATTATTCGGACCGATCGCAACGACTGCTTCAAGGCGCAATACGTTACGATCGCGAACGGCCGCCTGAGCAGCCCCAAGCTGCCACGCATGCCGGGCCTCGGCGGATTCAAAGGACACGCGTTTCATACCAGCCGGTGGGACTATCAATACACGGGTGGAGATAGCTTTGGAAATCTTGTTGGGCTGCGCGACAAGCGGGTCGGCATCATCGGAACAGGCGCTACGGCAGTTCAGTGCATTCCCCATCTTGGCGCGTCCGCTTCGCACCTGTACGTCTTCCAACGAACTCCGTCGTCGATCGACGTTCGCAACAATTGCGAAACCGATCCCAACTGGGCGGCATCGCTCGAGCCTGGTTGGCAAAATCGGCGGATGGAGAATTTCAACGCACTCGTCGGCGGCGATGATCAGGAGGAGGATCTCGTCCATGACGGCTGGACCGATATTTTCCGCAATCTCACTGGCGTCGCTGCCCGGGAGGCAACGAAAAAGCTCGGTCGGCCGCTTACGGGCGAGGAACGTGCGCAACTTCTGGAGCTGGCTGATTACAGAAAAATGAATCAGATTCGCGCCCGCGTGGACTTGATCGTAAAGGACCCCACCACCGCCGCTTTGCTCAAACCCTGGTACCGCCAGTTCTGCAAACGGCCCTGTTTCCACGACGAGTACTTGCAAACCTACAATCGGCCCAACGTCACGCTGGTGGATACGGACGGCAAAGGCGTCGAGCGATTGACCTCACATGGCGTTGTCGCAAACGGACGTGAATACGAGGTCGATTGCCTTGTATTCGCGACGGGGTTCGAGACAGGCAGCGCATATAACCGTCGGGCAGGCTACGAAATTGTCGGCATCAGTGGCACAACCCTCTCACAGCATTGGTCCGAAGGGTTTCGAACAATGCATGGTTTGATGGCGTGTGGCTTTCCCAACTGCTTTTTTCTCGCCACACATACCGCCACAACCGTCAATGCTCCATTGGGACTGAGCAAACAGGCAGAGCAGATAGCATATATCATCACACAGTCACGCGCTCGCGGCTTCAACGTCCTGGAACCCAAGGCCGAAGCTGAGGAAGCATATGTCCAGGAAGTGCTGCGTCTGGCCGGGATCGGCATGCAGTACTACATAGAATGCACGCCCGGCTACTACAATGGCGAAGGCGACGTCCGGAAAAGCTATTTTGAAGGAAACTACGGCGCTGGATCTCTGCAGTTCTTCGGTATTTTGGATCGGTGGCGCAGGGAAGGAAGCATGCAAGGCATCGCCATGCGTTGACTGCCTGCTTCCAAGGCATCAGGAACCGCTTTCTAAGACCTTCCTCAAGCTCGTTTCGCGGACTGCATGACGCAGATGTCCAGAGGCGCGAGATAGGGTCACAGCATATTTGCCGATTTCATCAGCCATTGACGAAACAGGACTACCCGCGGATCATCCGCCTGTTCCGGCGGCCAAAGCAGCCAGTACGCGCGACGGATCGGCGCCGGCGCGGGAAACGGTGCTACCAGCTGGTTATTCGCGAGATAGTTCTCGACTAGGCAATCGATCCCCATGCCGACGCCAAGCCCGCTCATTGCCGCGCGATGGCGGATTTCGGAATCCTCATAATACCGATCCGCTTTGCCCCGCATCCCGGTCAATCCAGAATGATCGAGCCATTCGCTCCAGGCTTCGGAGTACATCGAGACGTGCAGCCACGTTTCGTTGGAGAGATCGGCGGCAGCGTTCAGACGGGCGGCTATGGCGGGACTGCATACCGGAAGGATATGACACGCCATGAGCCGGCAACCGGCGAGACCCGGCCAGTCCTCGACGCCGGTCCCGAAACGGATTGCAAGCTGGAATCGCTTGGGGTCCAGCAGTATGGGATCAGCCGAGGCGCTGATGCGGATCACCAGATCAATATCGGGATGGTTGGCGTGAAAATCAGGCAGTCGCCGGATCAGCCAGTTGGCCGCGAAGGTGTGCACTACGTTGAGAGTAATTCCCATGTCGTCGCGGCGAGCGCGCAGCGCCGCCGTGCCGCGACTGAGCACCGCAAATACCGAGTCGACGATTTTATAGTACTCCTCGCCCGCTTCGGTAAGCACGAGTTCCCGGGAAGTCCGATGGAATAGAGTCACGCCGAGCTCGTTTTCCAATCCCCGGATCTGATGACTGACGGCCGATGGCGTGAGAAATAGCGCCTCCGCCGCTCGCTTGAAGCTCAGCGTGCGCGCAGCGGTAGTGAAGATTCGCAGCGCCTGAAGGGACGGCAATCGATCGCTCATAGGGAATAATGGCCGGCCTCAGCACGCGCTTCAATGCCAACCTGCAAGAATCAAACCAGGCCGGGGCAAAAATGGAGTCAATAATATCAAACTGTCTCAGCACGTTATGGGCCGGAACAACGATGGAGGCTTCCGAGAAGATACCAGGCCAAGGCATTTCCTTGTCAGTTCCAGAGTCAGGCGCGGGGGTAACTGCGGGTCAAGTCTTCCGCAGAAGTCGTGATCTCCAGTTCGGTTGGAGCGGATCACGACCGGACAGAAAGCGTGGGCGATTGCGATGGAATGTGATTTACCCAGTGGCCATTAAACTGGCCAACGAAAAGACAAGCTACAACTGATGGTATTTTCCGCCTCGAACCGATGCAACCACCTTGAGCTTCGGAGCTCCATATCCTGCCCGATCGCGTTCGGCATACGTGAAAGAAATTCTTCGAGTTGCGTAATTTTTCTCTGCAGACAGCTCTCGAGATTTAAGTCATCCGTTTCTTCAGGGCTGTAATTGGTAATCACCTTGGATCAGGTCTGACCCGACGATCGCGGATTGGGGAAAGGAAGGATGTGGTGGATCTAGTACTGTGTGAAGATCGGGGTGCTGTACGCATTCTGACGCTAAACCGGTCGGCGGCTCTCAATGCGATTAACCCCGAGCTGGTTGAAGCGCTCACTCATGCGGTCACGACAGCACAAGCCTTGAACGGGATAAACGCAATTGTCCTAACAGGCGCCGGCCGAGCGTTCTCCAGCGGCGCCGATCTTAGAGCTTCGCAGCTCGGACCTTTGACGGAGGAAACAAGAGCAATCAAACTTGCGCAAAGCGATGCAATGATCCGATTGGCGGAGCTCCTTTCCCGCTCGCCAAAGCCCACGGTGGCGGCGGTGCAAGGATATGCGCTTGGTGGCGGCGCGTTCATAGCACTGGCTTGCGATATGGTCGTCGCGGGAGAAAGTGCCTCCTTCGGCTATCCCGAAGTGAAGCTCGGGATTGCCGGCGCACTGGTCGCCGGCCAAATTGTTCATCTGGCAGGGCCTAAAGTCGCATTCGAGCTAATCATGCTCTGCGAAAACGTCAAAGCCGACCGGGCATATCGGATCGGACTGGTCAATAGGGTCGTGCCGGACACGAGGCTGATTGATGAGGCGGTGGGTATCGCCACCAAGCTGGCAGAATTCGATCCCGACACGGTCCGCATGACCAAAAGCGTTCTTCGCCGCGCAACGACCGTTAACCCTCGGCAGGCGCTCGAGTTGGCGCGCGACGTATCGTTACTCATGAGTAGATTGGCATAGCCATCATTCCCGACTGAGCGGGTTGGGCAGCGTTCGCCCTTTAGTCTACGTGCGGGTGGCATGCTTTTATGGTGCTGCGCGCCATGAAAGTGTCCCAGTGACGTTTGCAGGCATCCGCTCCCTGACAGTCGTATCCGGTTCTCAAACGTTATCAAACGCATCATAAGGATGAACAATCATGAGTCGCTTATGTGAAGGAAGAGTTGCAATCGTAACCGGGGCGGGTCGAGGGGTTGGCCGTGAATATGCTTTGATGCTGGCCGAGCACGGCGCGAGTGTCGTTGTCAACGATCTCGGCGTGAATACGGACGGAACAGTACCTGATTCGGACCCCGCTCGGGAGGTTGTTGCGGCGATAAACAAGGCCGGTGGACAGGCGATAGCGAATTACGATGACGTTTCAAACTGGACCGGCGCCAAGAATATGATCGGCGCCGCGGTCGGGACATTTGGGAAGCTGGATGTGCTGGTAAACAACGCCGGAATATTGCGCGATCGAATGATCGTCAACATGACCGAGCAGGAGTGGGATGAAGTGATCCGTGTGCATCTGAAGGGAACCTTCGCCCCGACCCGCCACGCCGTCGAATACTGGCGCGCCAGGAACAAGGAAACGGGGAAATCTGTGAATGGGCGGATCATCAATACTTCTTCTGTTTCGGGACTGTTTGGCAACATTGGTCAAGCCAACTATGGCGCAGCGAAGGCGGGCATCGCTGCTTTCACAATAATCGCCGCCCGAGAACTACGTCGTATTGGAGTAACGGTGAATGCCATCTCCCCGAGTGCGGTGACTCGCATGACCGAGACTTTACGCGCTCGCACCGAGGAGCAGCGAGCCGCCGGCAATCCGAAATGGATCGCTCCCGTTGTCATCTACTTGGCGAGCGAGGAAGCCGAGGATATTACGGCGCGAGTTTTCCATATTGGCAACGGCGTTTTCTCGGTCATGGAGGGTTGGCACCGCGGACCACAGAGCCTTCCAGTCGCCGATCCAGTAAAGCTTGGGACGATACTGCGAGAAATGTCAAATAGAGCCCGTCGCAACAGTGCCATGGATGGTACGGATCTCGACTGACGTAAAGTCAGTCGAGATGGCTTTAACGCGGCCAGCTAAAGAAGCTCACGCAATGCGGTTCAGACAACGGTAGGTTCATACTCCATGCGGGGTTTTGCATAACTGCGCTATATCTTGCTGCCGCAGAATATCGGAATTTTCGGTAAGCAACGTTCGCTGCATGCGAAGGACTCGTCCCTCAGTCACTGCATCTGCAAATGGAAGAGCGGCTCAGCGACATGCTGTTTGAGCGTTCGCAAGCCGGCACGGTCAGCTAAGGCGACATCAAATTCCTGAGGGCCACGCAACAGGTCATCAAAGATTGAGTAGCATTGCTAGGTCATGCGCGAGTAGCCGGCCACGGCAAGGTCGGCGAACTGGCGATCGGCTTCTATACGTCGCCATCGGGCGGAAAATGCAAGCCAAGAGGATCACCCCACCCCGGCGCCTTTCGCTGGCGCGATCCCGCATAGTCGAAGGCGAGAGAATCCTCGCCGATTTTGTAATCGGTTCGATGAACGTGGCGATCGTAACAGGCAACCTCACCTGACGCTTATCGTTGCACTGCCCGAAGTCCATACTCTGACGCACCGGACCGGATGCTCATGACGACAGATCTCAACGAGTAGATTGAGATTCGTCTCAAAACTTCACTAGCACCGGCGCCTAAAGCGGCGCCGAAATGCATAAATGGAAACTGAGATCACACGCATTACAGAACACGGCTAAAGCAGCCGCATTGTCCCTTTCAACTTGGACAAGCATAGCCACCGGCTGTTTCTTTCTGCCCATGGGTTGGCCCGAGCAGAAAAATCGTGTAATATAGTTGTTATTTAACCTATTAATTATTATTAACATACCGATTAAGAATAAGTCTATAAACAAGTCTTTGACAGCAAAAACTAGTCTTTCAGGCCTGTTTTCCGTGAATTTGACAGGGAATACTTAAGACACTACATGGATTGTTACTGACGAGCCGACAGCAAAATGTGTCGGCGCCCATTGAACAACCGTAGTAGGCAAGTATGTCCGATAACCAGCAAGCCGCCCACCAGGGCTACAGATACCGCTGTACAATTTAGTTCATGCACAGAAACAGCCCTCTCAGATGATCCGGCTTCAGATCTCGCCATTTACAATGAGGTATTTCCAGAGCCGGAATCGGTACCGTCCGATCAACGGCAAATAACGCATCCATCCGGAAAAGTTGCGGCGCCGCAA
>JBBCJW010000042.1:0-27337 GCA_037190765.1 Alphaproteobacteria bacterium | reverse complement strand
CCCGGGCCATGCCGACTACGTGAAGAACATGATCACGGGTGCCGCACAGATGGACGGGGCGATCCTGGTGGTGTCGGCGGCGGACGGCCCGATGCCGCAGACGCGCGAGCACATCCTGCTGGCGCGGCAGGTGGGCGTGCCCGCCCTGGTGGTGTTCCTGAACAAGTGCGACATGGTGGACGATCCGGAGCTTCTGGACCTGGTCGAGATGGAAGTGCGGGAGCTGCTGTCGAAATACGAGTTCCCGGGCGACGACATCCCGGTGATCCGGGGTTCCGCACTGATGGCGCTGGAGAACAAGGAGCCCGAGCTGGGCGCCAAGGCGGTGCTGAAGCTGATGGAGGCGGTGGACAGCTACATCCCGCAGCCGACGCGTCCGAAGGACAAGCCGTTCCTGATGCCGATCGAGGACGTGTTCTCGATCTCTGGCCGCGGCACGGTGGTGACGGGCCGCGTCGAGCGGGGCATCGTGAAGGTGGGCGACGAAGTGGAGATCGTGGGGCTTAAGGACACGACCAAGACGACGATCACCGGCGTTGAGATGTTCCGCAAGCTGCTGGACAGCGGCGAGGCGGGCGACAACATCGGCGCCCTGCTGCGCGGCACCAAGCGCGAGGACGTGGAGCGCGGCCAGGTTCTGGCGGCGCCGGGCTCGATCACGCCGCACACCGACTTCGTGGCGGAGGCGTACATCCTGACCAAGGAGGAGGGCGGCCGGCACACGCCGTTCTTCACCAACTACCGGCCGCAGTTCTACTTCCGCACGACAGACGTGACGGGTGTGGTGCAGCTGCCGGAGGGTACGGAGATGGTGATGCCGGGCGACAACGTGTCGATGCAGGTCAATCTGATCCAGCCGATCGCGATGGACGAGGGGCTGCGGTTCGCCATCCGCGAAGGCGGCCGCACCGTCGGCGCCGGCGTCGTCGCCAAAATCATCAAGTAGGGAACTGAATGGCGGCCCGGGCGACCGGGCCGCTGCAGCGAACAGCGAGCGTTAAGCCATGGAAAGCCAGAACATCCGCATCCGACTGAAGGCGTTCGACCACCGAGTGCTCGACCAGTCGACCAGCGAGATCGTCAACACCGCCAAGCGGACTGGCGCGCGGGTGCGCGGGCCCATTCCGCTGCCGACGGGGATCGAGAAGTTCACGGTCAACCGCTCGCCGCACATCGACAAGAAGTCGCGCGAGCAGTTCGAGATCCGCACCCACAAGCGGGTCCTCGACATCGTGGAGCCGACGCCGCAGACGGTGGACGCGCTGATGAAGCTCGATCTGGCCGCCGGCGTCGACGTCGAGATCAAGCTGGGCCACTGAGCGGTCCGGCAGGCGAAGGAACAGCAAGATGCGAAGCGGTCTAATCGCGCAGAAGGTCGGCATGACGCGCTTCTTCACCGAAGCGGGTGAAGACGTGCCGGTCACCGTCCTAAAAGTGGACAACGTCCAGGTCGTCGCCGTGCGCACGCCGGAGAAGGACGGCTATGCCGCCGTCCAGCTCGGCATTGGCAACGCCAAGGTCAAGAACGTCACCAAGCCGATGCGCGGCCACTACGCCAAGGCCAAGGTCGAGCCCAAGCGCAAGCTGGTCGAGTTCCGCGTCTCCGAGGACGCGCTGCTCGACGTCGGGGCGGAGCTGTCGGCGGCCCATTTCGTGGCCGGCCAGTTCGTCGACGTCACCGGCACGTCGATCGGCAAGGGCTTCGCCGGCGCCATGAAGCGCTGGAATTTCCGTGGCCTGGAAGCCAGCCACGGCGTGTCGGTCTCGCACCGTTCGCACGGTTCGACCGGCAACCGCCAGGATCCCGGCCGCACCTTCCCGAACAAGAAGATGGCCGGCCATCTGGGCAGCGAGCGGGTCACGACGCTGAACCTGAAGGTGGTCGCCACCGACGGCGAGCGCGGCCTGATCATGGTGCGCGGCGCCATTCCGGGTCACGACGGCGGCTACGTGCTGGTGCGCGATGCGGTCAAGCGCAAGGCGCCGAAGGACCTGCCGTTCCCGGCGGCCCTGCGTGGCGCGGCCAATGCCGATGCGCCCGCGGCGGAAGTCCCGGCCGAGAGCAAGGAATAACCAGCCATGAAACTGGACGTCAAAAACCTCGACGGCAGCGCCGCCGGCAGCATCGACCTCTCGCCGGACGTGTTCGGCGTCGCGGTCCGCAAGGACATCCTGGCGCGCATGGTCAACTACCAGCTCGCCAAGCGCCGCGCCGGCACCCACAAGTCCAAGGGCCGCTCGGAAATCAAGGCGACCGCCAAGAAGGTGTACGCGCAGAAGGGCACCGGCCAGGCCCGCCACGGCAACAAGGCCGCACCGCAGTTCCGCGGCGGCGGCAAGGCCTTCGGCCCGGTGGTGCGCGACCATGCGCACGACCTGCCTAAGAAGGTGCGCCGGCTGGCGATGAAGACGGCGCTGTCGGCCAAGGCGGCCGAGGGCAAGCTGGTGGTGCTGGAGAGCGTGTCGGTCGAGGCGCCGAAGACGGCGACCCTGGCCGCCAGGCTGAAAAAGTTGGGCATCGGCAGCGCCCTGATCGTCGGCGGCGCCACGGTGGACCAGAACTTCGTCCGCGCCGCCTCCAACATCGTCAACGTCGACGTGCTGCCGCAGCAGGGCGCCAACGTTTACGACATTCTCCGCCGCGACACGCTGGTCCTGACCCGCGATGCGGTGAAGCATTTCGAGGAGCGCCTGAAATGAGCAAGCGCGAAGCCGTGAAGCTGAACCGGGCGCAGATGTACGACATCATCCGCTCGCCGGTGATCACCGAGAAGTCGACCATCGGCGGCGAGCACGGCCAGGTGACGTTCCGCGTGCCGCTGGATGCCACCAAGCCGCAGATCAAGGCGGCGGTCGAGGGCCTGTTCAAGGTCAAGGTCACCGCCGTCAACACGCTGCGCCAGAAGGGCAAGACCAAGATGTTCCGCGGCCGGCCCGGCCAGCGCAGCGACGTCAAGAAGGCGGTCGTGTCGCTGGCCGAAGGCCACAAGATCGACGTGACCACCGGTCTGTAAGCGAAGGTAGAATTCCATGGCGCTCAAGACATACAAGCCCAAGACGCCGTCGCTGCGCGGCCTGGTCCTGGTGGACCGGTCGGAGCTGTGGCGCGGCAAGCCGGTCAAGAACCTGACCGAGGGCAAGAAGAAGACCGGCGGCCGCAACAACACCGGCCGCATCACCGGCCCGCATCGCGGCGGTGGCCACAAGCAGCGTTACCGCGTGATCGACTTCAAGCGGCGCAAGTTCGACGTGCCGGCCACGGTCGAGCGCCTGGAGTACGATCCCAACCGCTCCGGCTTCATCGCCCTGGTGCGCTACGCCGACGGCGAGCTGTCCTACATCCTGGCGCCGCAGCGGCTGAAGGTGGGCGACAGCGTCGTGTCGGGCCAGCGCGTCGACGTCAAGCCGGGTAATGCGATGCCGCTGGGCAGCATGCCGGTCGGCACCATCATCCACAACATCGAGCTGAAGATCGGCAAGGGCGGCCAGCTGGCCCGCTCCGCCGGCACCTTCGCCCAGCTCGTGGGCAAGGACGCCGGCTACGCCCAGGTTAAACTGAGTTCGGGCGAGCTGCGCATGGTCCATGCCGAGTGCATGGCGACCGTCGGTGCGGTCTCCAACCCCGACCAGCAGAACGTGAACTACGGCAAGGCCGGCCGCATGCGCTGGATGGGCTTCAAGCCGGTCACGCGCGGCGTCGCCATGAACCCGATCGACCATCCGCATGGCGGCGGCGAAGGCCGCACCTCGGGCGGCCGCCATCCGGTGACGCCGTGGGGCAAGCCGACCAAGGGCAAGAAGACCCGCAAGAACAAGGCGACGGACCGGATGATCATCCGCCGCCGCGCGGTCCGCTAGAGGAGTTGGGAACGTGGCACGTTCGGTTTGGAAAGGTCCTTTCGTCGACGGCTATCTGCTGAAGAAGGCCGATGCCTCGCGGCAGTCCGGACGCAACGAGGTCATCAAGACCTGGTCGCGCCGCTCGACGATCCTGCCGCAGTTCGTCGGCCTGACGTTCGGCGTCTACAACGGCCAGAAATTCATCCCCGTCCTGGTGAACGAGGAGATGGTCGGGCACAAGTTCGGCGAGTTCTCGCCGTCCCGCACCTTCCACGGCCACTCGGGCGACAAGAAGGTAAAGAAGTAACGCCATGAGCAAGCAGGCTAGAGCGCGCCGCGAGGCGGACAACGAGGCGAAGGCGGTGCTGCGCAACGTGCGCGTCAGCCCGCGCAAGCTGAACCTGATGGCACAGTCGATCCGCGGCAAGAGCGCCTCGACGGCGCTGGCCGAGCTGACCTTCTCGCCGCGGCGCATCGCCAAGGACGTGAAGAAGGCGCTGCAGTCGGCGATCGCCAACGCGGAGAACAACCACCAGCTCGACGTCGACCGCCTGGTCGTGACCGAAGCTTCGGTCGGCAAGGCGATCGTGATGAAGCGTTTCCATGCCCGCGCCCGCGGCCGCGGCGCGGCGGTGATCAAGCCCTTCAGCCACCTCACCATCGTGGTGCGCGAGAAGCAGGAAGAGGCGGAGGCCAAGTAATGGGTCAGAAAGTCAATCCGATCGGCCTGCGTCTGGGCATCAACCGGACCTGGGACTCGCGCTGGTTCGCCAAGCGCGACTATGCGTCGATGCTGCACGAGGACGTCGCCATCCGCGACTTCCTGCGCAAGCGCTTGGCGCAGGCGGGCATCAGCCGCATCATCATCGAGCGTCCGGCCAAGAAGGCGCGCGTCACCATCCACTCCGCCCGTCCGGGCGTGGTGATCGGCCGCAAGGGCGCCGACATCGAGAAGCTGCGCACCGATCTGGCCCGGCTGACCAACAGCGAGGTGGCGCTGAACATCGTCGAGGTGCGCAAGCCGGAGATCGACGCCACGCTGATCGCCGAGAACATCGCCCAGCAGCTCGAGCGCCGCGTCGCGTTCCGCCGCGCCATGAAGCGGGCGGTGCAGTCGGCCATGCGCCTGGGCGCCCAGGGCATCCGCATCAACTGCTCGGGCCGCCTGGGCGGCTCGGAAATCGCCCGCATGGAGTGGTACCGCGAGGGCCGCGTGCCGCTGCACACGCTGCGCGCCGACATCGACTACGGCACCGCGACCGCCTTCACCACCTTCGGCACCTGCGGCGTCAAGGTGTGGGTGTTCAAGGGCGAGATCATGGTCCACGACCCGCTGGCGCATGAGCGCCGGGCGGAGGAAGCGCACCCGCAGGGTCAGCGCGGTCACTGATAGGGCACTGAAGTCATGCTGAGTCCGAAACGAACCAAGTATCGCAAGGCGCACAAGGGCCGCATCCATGGCGTCGCCAAGGGCGGCACGACGCTGAACTTCGGCGCCTTCGGCCTGAAGGCGCTGGAGCCGGCCCGCGTCACCGCGCGCCAGATCGAGGCCGCCCGCCGCGCCCTGACCCGCCA
Organism: Alphaproteobacteria bacterium; assembly: GCA_037190765.1. Taxonomy (GTDB): domain Bacteria; phylum Pseudomonadota; class Alphaproteobacteria; order Reyranellales; family JAQSWP01; genus JAQSWP01. The sequence goes on along the minus strand of JBBCJW010000042.1, from coordinate 21,922 downwards.
CATGAAGCGCTCCGGCCGCGTCTGGATCCGCATCTTCCCGGACGTGCCGGTCTCGACCAAGCCGCAGGAAGTGCGCATGGGCTCCGGCAAGGGCTCGCCCGAGTTCTGGGCCTGCCGCGTCAAGCCCGGCCGCATCATGTTCGAGATCGACGGCGTGTCGCCGACCATCGCCAGGGAGGCGTTCGCGCTGGCGGCGGCCAAGCTGCCGATCAAGACCAGTTTCATTCGCCGCCTGGGCGAAGGAGAGCAGTGATGAAGATCGCAGACGTTCGCGCCAAGACGGACGACGAGCTGAAGACCGACCTGGCCAACCTGCAGAAGGAGCGCTTCAACCTGCGCTTCCAGCAAGCGTCGGGGCAGCTTCAGAATACGGCCCGCGTGCGGGCGGTGCGCCGCGACATCGCGCGCATCACCACGGTCCTGAGCGCCCGCCAGGCCGAAACGCGGTCGAAGGCGTCGTAGGAGAGGATTGAGACATGCCGAAGCGCATTCTTCAGGGCGTCGTCGTCAGCGACAAGATGGACAAGACCATCGTGGTCAAGGTCGAGCGTCGCGTGATGCACCCGGTCTACAAGAAGTTCGTCCGCCGGTCGAAGAAGTACCACGCGCACGACGAGGCCAATCAGTTCAAGTCGGGCGACACGGTGCGCATCCGCGAGTGCCGCCCGCTGTCGAGGACCAAGCGTTGGGAGGTCGTCGTCGAAACCGCCTGAGCGGACCGGCGACCGATCCAAGGGAGACCATAGATGATCCAGATGCAGAGCAACCTCGACGTCGCCGACAACTCCGGCGCCCGTCGGGTCCAGTGCATCAAGGTGCTGGGCGGCTCGAAGCGCAAATATGCGGGAATCGGCGACGTCATCGTCGTGTCGGTGAAGGACGCCATTCCGCGCGGCCGCGTCAAGAAGGGCGACGTGCAGCGGGCGGTGATCGTGCGTACGGCGCGCGAAATCCGCCGCCCCGACGGCTCCTCGATCCGCTTCGACCACAATGCGGCGGTTCTTATCAACAAGCAGGGTGAGCCTATCGGCACCCGCATTTTCGGGCCGGTGACCCGTGAGCTTCGCGGCAAGAAGTTCATGAAGATCATCTCGCTGGCGCCGGAAGTGCTGTAGGAGGACGAGCGCCATGTCGGCCAAGATGAAGATCCGCAAGGGCGACCAGGTGGTGGTGATCACCGGCCGGGACCGCGGCAAGAAGGGCGAGGTCCTGCGCGTGCTGCCGAGCGAGAACCGCGTGGTGGTCCAGGGCGTCAACATGATCAAGCGCCACACCCGCGCCAGCCGCACCGAGCAGGGCGGCATCGTCGAGCGCGAAGCGGCGATCCATGCCTCGAACGTGGCCCATGTCGACCCCAAGTCGGGCGGCGCCACCAAGGTTGGTTTCAAGACTCTCGATGACGGCCGCAAGGTGCGCTTCGCGCGCAGCTCCGGCGAAGTCCTCGACCGGTAAGGAGCGCAAGCGATGGCTACTCGCCTGCAGGAGATCTATCAGACGACGATCCGCGACGCCCTCCAGAAGGAATTCAACTACGCGAATCCCCTGGAAGTGCCGAAGCTGGAGAAAGTCGTCATCAACATGGGCGTCGGCGAGGCGGTCAACGACCGCAAGAAGGTCGACGCCGCGGTGGCCGACCTGACGCTGATCAGCGGCCAGAAGCCGGTGGTGACGAAGTCCAAGAAGTCGATCGCGGTGTTCAAACTGCGCGAAGGCATGGCGATCGGCTGCAAGGTCACGCTGCGCCGCGAGCGCATGTACGAATTCGTCGACCGGCTCGTCACCATCGCCCTGCCGCGCGTCCGCGACTTCCGCGGCCTGAACGGCAAGTCGTTCGACGGCCATGGCAACTACGCCATGGGCCTGAAGGAGCAGCTCGTGTTCCCGGAGATCAACTACGACAAGATCGACGAGGTCCGGGGCATGGACATCATCATTTGCACGACGGCGAAGACCGATGCGGAGGCCAAGGCCCTGCTGCGCGGTTTCTCGTTCCCGTTCATCAATTAAGGCGGAGCAGTCCGATGGCCAAGACCAGTGCGGTCGAGAAGAACAAGCGCCGGACCAAGATGGCGAAGCAGTACGACGCCAGGCGCAAGGCGCTGAAGGCGGTCGCCAAGGATCGCGAGCGCCCGATCGAGGAACGGTTCACGGCGCAGCTCAAGCTCGCCGAGCTGCCGCGCAACTCGTCGAAGACGCGGATCCGCAACCGCTGCGAACTGACGGGACGCTCGCGCGGCGTGTACCGCAAGATGAAACTGTCGCGCATTGCGTTGCGCGAGCTGGCGTCCGCCGGACATCTGCCCGGCGTGGTCAAGTCCAGCTGGTAAGCGAGGAGCCAGGAACATGGCGTTTAGCGATCCCTTGGGCGATATGCTCACCCGCATCCGCAACGGGCAGATGGCGGGGCTCGACACGATTTCGATGCCGGCGTCCCGCCTGCGCACCAACGTGCTCGACGTGCTGCAGCGCGAAGGCTACATCCGCGGCTACTTCGAGGAAGAGCTGCGCGGCGGCGTGCGCGAGCTGCGCGTCGAACTGAAATACGACAACGGCAAGCCGGTGATCCGCGAGATCAACCGCGTTTCGCGTCCCGGCCGCCGCATCTACGCCAAGATCGCCGACCTGCCGAAGGTCTACAACGGTCTGGGCATTTCGATCCTGTCGACGCCGCGCGGCGTGCTCTCCGACGCGGAAGCGCGGACGGCGAATGTCGGCGGCGAAGTCCTCTGCAAGGTGTTCTGACCATGTCGCGCGTAGGCAAATATCCCGTCGCCGTCCCCAGCGGCGTCAACATCGAGATCGTCGGCCAGACGATCAAGGCCAAGGGCAAGAAGGGCGAGAAGAGCCTGACCCTGCCGGACGAGGTCGAGCTGAAGCGCGACGGCGACAAGATCGCCGTCAGCCCGCGCGCGACCACCAAGAAGGCAAGGGCGCTGTGGGGCACGTCGCGGGCCAACATCAGCAACCTTGTCACCGGCGTGTCGGACGGCTTCACCGTCAACCTCGAGATCAGCGGCGTCGGCTACCGCGCCGCGGCCGAGGCCAAGGTGCTGAAGCTGCAGCTCGGCTACAGCCACGACATCGAGTACCCGATCCCCGCCGGCATCACGATCAAGACGGCCAAGCCGACCGAGATCGAGATCGCGGGGTTCGACAAGCAGCAGGTCGGCCAGGTTGCGGCCGAGATTCGCGCCATGCGTGGTCCCGAACCCTACAAGGGCAAGGGCATCAAGTACGCCGGCGAGAAGATCCTGCGCAAGGAAGGCAAGAAGAAGTAAGAGGACGGAAGGAGCCAGTCATGGCCACGGCCAAGAAACTGTTCGAGCGCCGCCAGCGGCGCACCCGCACCGCCATCGCCCGCAAGGCCGGCGGCCGGCTGCGCCTGAGCGTGTTCCGCTCCAGCAAGCACATCTACGCCCAGGTGATCGACGATGCCGCCGGCCGCACGGTGGCCTCGGCGTCCACCATGGACGAGTCCCTGCGCAAGTCGCTGAAGACCGGCGCCGACACGGCGGCGGCGGCGGCGGTGGGCAAGCTGCTGGCCGAGCGGGCGACCGCGGCGGGGATCAAGGACGTCGTGTTCGATCGCGGCGGCTACATGTATCACGGCCGGGTCAAGGCCCTGGCCGACGCCGCCCGCGAGGGCGGTCTCACGTTCTGATCGGAGTTTCGAATGGCAAGGTCTCCCCAGAGTTCCAGAGGGCCGCAGCAGGGTCGCGGCCGCGAACGTGAGCGCGATCGTGGCGCGGACCGCGAAGAGAGCGAACTGGTCGACAAGCTGGTCGGCATCAACCGCGTCGCCAAGGTGGTGAAGGGCGGCCGTCGCTTCGGCTTCGCCGCCATCGTGGTGGTCGGCGACCAGCGCGGCCGCGTCGGTTACGGCGCCGGCAAGGCGCGCGAGGTGCCGGAAGCCATCCGCAAGGCGACCGAGGCGGCCAAGCGCAAGCTGGTGCGGGTACCGCTGCGCGAAGGCCGCACGCTGCATCACGACGTCGCCGGCCACTACGGCGCCGGCCATGTCGTGCTGCGCACCGCGCCGGCCGGCACCGGCATCATCGCCGGCGGCCCGATGCGCGCCATCTTCGAGACGCTGGGCGTGCAGGACATCGTCGCCAAGTCGACCGGCACGTCCAACCCGCACAACATGATCAAGGCGACCTTCGATGCGCTGGGCAAGCTGAACTCGCCCCGCATGGTGGCGTCCCGCCGCGGCAAGAAGGTCGCCGACCTGCTCGGCCGCCGCGAAGAGGGCGCCGAGGCGCAGTAAGGAGCATCGTCATGGCTGGCACGGGCAAGAAGACCCTCAAGGTGACGCAGACCGGCAGTCCGATCGGGCGCACCGACGATCAGCTCGCGACCCTGGTCGGTCTGGGGTTGGGCAAGCGTCATCGCACGCGCGAGCTGGAGGACACTCCGGCCGTGCGCGGCATGATCAACAAGATCAAGCATCTGGTGCGCGTCGAGGAAACCGCCTGAGGCGGCCCGGCTGCACTGACTGAGAAGGACACGTCGTCATGCGTTTGAACGAGCTTTCCGACAATCCAGGTGCGCGCAAGGCGCGCATGCGCGTCGGTCGCGGCATCGGTTCCGGCAAGGGCAAGACCTCGGGCCGGGGCGTGAAGGGCCAGAAGGCGCGCACCGGCGTGTCGATCAAGGGCTTCGAGGGTGGCCAGATGCCGCTGCATCGCCGCTTGCCCAAGCGCGGCTTCACCAGCATCAACCGTCCGGACTACGTCGAGCTGAACCTCGGCCGGCTGCAGGCGGCGATCGATGCGGGCAAGCTCGACGCCAAGGGCACGATCGATGCCGAGGCGCTGACCAAGGCCGGCGTCATCCGCCGCGCCCGCGACGGCGTGCGCCTGCTGGGCAAGGGCGAAATCAAGTCGGCCGTGACGATCTCCGTCGCGGGCGCGTCGGCGTCGGCCGTGGCCGCCGTCGAGAAGGCCGGCGGCAAGGTCGTTCTGCCCGCCGCCGCCGAGTAACTGCATCCGCGTTCGCCGACGCGCGGTTTCGTGTCGCCGGCAGGAGTAGGGGATAGCGCATGGCTTCGGCCGCCGAACAGCTTGCTGCGAATCTGAGCTTTTCCAGCTTCAGAAGCGCGACTGACCTGAAGAAGCGCCTCTGGTTCACCCTGGGCGCTTTGGTCGTTTATCGCATCGGAAGCTACATCCCGGTCCCGGGCATCGATCCGGTGGCGCTGGCACAGGTGTTCCAGTCCACCGCCGGCGGCCTGCTGGGCATGGTCGACGTGTTCTCGGGCGGCGCGCTCAGCCGCATGACGATCTTCGCCCTGAACATCATGCCGTATATTTCGGCGTCGATCATCGTGCAGATCCTGACCACGGTGCTGCCGAGCTGGGAGGCGCTGAAGAAGGAAGGCGAGGCCGGCCGCAAGAAGCTGAACCAGTACACCCGCTACGGCACGCTGGCGCTGGCCATTCTGCAGGGCTACGGCATCGCCGTCGGCCTGGAAGGCGCGCAAGGTGGCGGCGGCAGCGTCGTGATCGATCCCGGACTCTATTTCCGCTTCGTCACCGTGGTGACGCTGGTCGGCGGCACCATGTTCCTGATGTGGCTGGGCGAGCAGATCACCGCCCGCGGCGTCGGCAACGGCATCTCGCTGATCATCTTCTCCGGCATCGTCGCCACCCTGCCGGGCGCGCTGGTCCAGATGCTCGAACTGGGCCGCACCGGCGCCATGTCGGCCGCCTTCATCATCGTGCTGCTGATCGGCATGGTGGCGGTGATCGGCTTCGCCGTGTTCATCGAGCTGGCCCAGCGGCGCATCCTGGTGCAGTACCCCAAGCGCCAGCAGGGCAACAAGATCTACGGCGGCGAGAGCACCCACCTGCCGCTGAAGATCAATACCGCCGGCGTCATCCCGCCGATCTTCGCCTCCTCGCTGCTGCTGGCGCCGGCCACCGTCGCCGGTTTCGGCGCCGCCCAGGGCAGCGACTGGATGATCTGGCTGACCAACAATCTGGGGCATGGCCGGCCGGCCTACATGATCCTGTATATCGGCCTGATCATGTTCTTCTGCTTCTTCTATACCGCGGTCATGTTCAACCCGACCGAGACAGCGGAGAACCTGAAGAAGTACGGCGGCTTCGTGCCGGGTATCCGCCCGGGCAAGAACACGGCCGACTATCTCGACTTCGTGCTGACCCGCATCACGGTGGTGGGGGCGATCTATCTGGCGGCGATCTGCGCCCTGCCGGAGCTGCTGATCAGCCAGGCGGCGATACCGTTCTACTTCGGCGGCACCAGCCTGCTCATCATCGTGACGGTGACGCTCGACACGGTAACCCAGGTGCAGTCGCATCTGCTGGCGCATCAATATGAAGGCCTGATCAAACGGGCCCGGTTGAAGGGACGGAAATGAACCTCATATTGCTGGGACCGCCAGGGGCCGGGAAGGGCACCCAGGCGCAACGCCTGCAGGACGAGAAGGGGCTGAAGCAGCTCTCGACCGGCGACATGCTGCGGGCGGAGGTGAAGTCGGGCTCGGAGCTGGGCAAGCGCGCCGCCGGCATCATGGAGCGCGGCGAACTGGTGCCGGACGACCTGATCATCGCCATGATCGAGGCCCGCATCGCGCAGCCGGACTGCAAGGACGGGTTCATCCTGGACGGTTTCCCCCGCACCACGGCGCAGGCCGAGGCGCTGGACCGCATGCTGGCCCAGCGCGGCCTGAAACTGGACCGCGTCATCGAGATGACGGTGGACGAGAAGGCGCTGGTGGAGCGGATTACCGGCCGTTTCTCCTGCGCCAAATGCGGCGCGGGCTACCACGACAGGTTCAAGCCGACCCGGAAACCGGGCGTGTGCGACGTCTGCGGCTCGACCGAGTTCACCCGGCGCAAGGACGACAATGCCGACACGGTGACGGCGCGGCTGCGCGCCTATCACGACCAGACCGCGCCGCTGCTGCCCTATTACCGGGGCCGGGGCGTGCTGAAATCGGTCGACGGCATGGCGTCGATGGATACCGTTTACAACCAGATTTTGGGGGTTCTGGCAGGCAAATAGGACTTGACAACAACAAGTTGACTTGACCGGACGAAACCCTATAATCGCGCGCTTTCGCACGCGCCCTGGGGCTGGGTTCCGGCAATTTGCTCCAGCCCCAAGTCGTTGAAGGAGTTACTGAATTGGCCCGTATCGCTGGCGTAAACATCCCCACGAACAAGCGTGTGGAAATCGCCCTCCAGTACATCCACGGCATTGGTCCGGCCAAGGCCCGTGAGATCTGCGGCAAGGTCGGCATCGAAATGGCCCGCCGTGTCAACAGCCTGTCGGACGACGAGGTGTTGCGCATCCGCGAGACCATCGACCGCGACTATCGCGTCGAAGGCGACCTGCGCCGTGAAGTGGCGATGAACATCAAGCGCCTGATGGATCTGGGCTGCTATCGCGGGTTGCGTCACCGCCGCGGCCTGCCCGTACACGGCCAGCGCACCCACACCAATGCCCGTACCCGCAAGGGACCGGCCAAGCCGATCGCCGGCAAGAAAAAGACCAGCTAAGCGGAGTTCCGACACATGGCAAAAGCAGCTGCAGCCTCGTCTGCGTCGGGCGCCGGCGCGACCCGCACCCGTCGTCGCGAACGCAAGAACATCACTTCGGGCGTGGCCCATGTGGTGGCTTCGTTCAACAACACCATGGTGACCATCACCGACGTGCAGGGCAACACCATTTCCTGGGCCTCGTCGGGTTCGCAGGGCTTCAAGGGCTCGCGCAAGTCGACGCCCTTCGCCGCCCAGATGGCGGCCGAGGCGGCCGGCCGCAAGGCGATGGAGCACGGCATGCGCACGCTGGAGATCGAGGTCAAGGGACCCGGCACCGGCCGCGAGTCGGCGCTGCGCGCGCTGCAGTCGATTGGCCTGGCGGTGACGGCGATCCGCGACGTCACGGCGATCCCGCACAACGGCTGCCGTCCGCCCAAGCGGCGTCGGGTCTGAGTTCTAGTGGCGGCCGTCGACACGGCCGCATCGTTCGGCGAACCGCCGCTGCCGCGGCTGTTCGCCTCGGCCGTTTCCGGGAAGCGGTTCGAATTTTCGTATCGACGGTTACCACCGTTTTGAATGAGGTTGGCACCCGTGCTTCAGAAGAATTGGCAAGATCTTATCAAGCCCAGCAAGCTGCAGACCGAAGCTGGCGCCGATCCCTCGCGCGTTGCGGTGATCGTCGCCGAGCCGCTCGAGCGCGGCTTCGGCCTGACGCTGGGCAATGCGCTGCGCCGCATCCTGCTGTCCTCGCTGCAGGGCGCCGCCGTCACGTCGATCAAGATCGACGGCGTGCTGCATGAGTTCTCCTCGGTCCCCGGCGTGCGCGAGGACGTCACCGACCTGGTGCTGAACGTGAAGTCGATGGCCGTGCGCTATCAGGGCGACCGCCCGCAGCGCCTGGTGCTGCGCACCAGCGGCCCCGGCGAGGTCACCGCCGGTATGATCGAGACGCCCAACGACGTGCAGGTGATGAATCCGGACCTGGTCCTGTGCACGCTCGACGACGGCGCCTCGCTGAACATCGAGATGACCGTGTCGACCGGCAAGGGCTACGTGCCGGCCTCGGAGAACCGTCCCGAGGACGCGCCGATCGGCCTCATTCCGGTCGACGCGCTCTACAGCCCGGTGCGCAAGGTCTCCTACAAGATCGACAACAGCCGCGTCGGCCAGAAGACCGACTACGACAAGCTGTCGCTGCAGGTCGAGACCAACGGCACCGTGTCGCCGGAGGACGCCGTGGCGCTGGCCGCCCGCATCCTGCAGGACCAGCTCCAGCTCTTCATCAACTTCGAGGAGCCGCAGCAGCACGTCGCCGCCGAGCAGAAGGACGACTTCCCGTTCAACCGCAACCTCTTGCGCAAGGTCGACGAACTGGAGCTGTCGGTGCGTTCGGCCAACTGCCTGAAGAACGACAACATCATCTATATCGGCGATCTGGTGCAGAAGACCGAGGCGGAGATGCTGCGCACGCCGAATTTCGGCCGCAAGTCGCTGAACGAGATCAAGGAAGTGCTGGCCCAGATGGGCCTGCATCTGGGCATGGAGATCCCGGCCTGGCCGCCCGAGAACATCGAGGAACTGGCCAAGCGTCTGGAAGAGCCGTACTGAGCCGCGACGCCGGCCGAAGGGGACATGGAGAGAGACGATGCGACACGGTATGAACGGGCGTAAGCTCAACCGTACTTCCAGCCACCGCAAGGCGATGTTCGCCAACATGGCGGTGGCGCTGATCAAGCACGAGCAGATCCAGACCACGCTGCCGAAGGCGAAGGACCTGCGTCCGATCGTCGAGCGGCTGGTGACGCTGGGCAAGCGCGGCGGGCTGCACGCGCGCCGCCAGGTGCTGAGCTACCTGGGCGACCGCGCCCAGACCGAGAAGCTCTTCGCCACGCTGGCGCCGCGCTACGCCGACCGCAAGGGCGGCTACCTGCGCGTGCTGAAGGCGGGCCATCGCTATGGCGACGCCGCGCCCATGGCGGTGATCGAGTTCGTCGAACGCGACGTCGAGGCCAAGGGCCAGGATTCCGGTCCGGTCCAGACCGCCGAGGACAAGGAGCCGGAAGCGGCGTAAGGCCTCCCGGCCCGACCGGATTTCCATCGCGACGAGGCAGCCTGCGGGCTGCCTCTTGCTTTTTGCGCCCCGGCTTGCGGACCGGAGCAAATCGCGTCCTGGCGGAACGGTTGGCGATTCCACCCAATCGTGATCCGCTCTATTGTCGGGCGACAGCGAATTCTGGAGTGATGACATGATGCGCAGCATTCTTGCCGCGGCATTCCTGGCAGCGGTTCTGGCCGTGGCGGGTAGCGCGGCGACCGCGCAGCAGGTGCCGAGTTCGGGCGAGCAGATCAGGCTCAGCTTCGCGCCGCTGGTGAAAGCGGTGTCGCCGGCCGTGGTCAACATCTATGCCCGCCGGCGCGTGCAGCAGAATCTCGGCCCGTTCAGCGATCCCTTCTTCCGCCGCTTCTTCGGCGAGGATTTCCTGCGCGGCCTGCCGCAGGAGCGGGTGCAGAACTCGCTGGGCTCGGGCGTCATCGTGCGCGAAGCCGGGCTGGTGGTGACCAACAACCACGTCGTGCAGGGCGCCAGCGAGATCCGCATCGTCCTGGCCGACCGGCGCGAATTCGACGGCGAATTGCTGCTGGCGGACGAGCGCAGCGATCTGGCCGTGCTGCGTATCGTCGGCGAGGGGCAGCAGAAGTTTCCCTATCTTCAACTGGGCGATGCCGACGCCGCGGAAGTCGGCGACCTTGCGGTGGCGATCGGCAATCCCTTCGGTCTGAACCAGACCGTGACCTTCGGCATCATCTCCGCCACCGCCCGCACCACCCAGGCGCGCATCAACCAGTCGGGCTTCTTCATCCAGACCGACGCCGCCATCAACCCCGGCAATTCCGGCGGCGCGCTGGTGGCGATGGACGGCAAGCTGCTGGGCATCAACACCGCCATCTTCTCCCAGTCGGGTGGCTCGATCGGCATCGGCTTCGCCACGCCGTCCGGCATCGTGGCGCGCGTGGTCGACAGCGCCGAGAAGGGCGCCGGGCGCGTGATCCGTCCCTGGTTCGGCGCGGCGGTGCAGTCGGTGACGGCCGAGTTCGCCAACTCGCTGGGGCTGGAACGGCCGACCGGCGTGGTGGTGCGCAGCGTCGTTACCGGCAGCCCGGCGGAGAAGGCCGGGCTGCGCAGCAGCGACGTCATCGCCACCATCAACGGCCAGGGCGTCGACGACGAGCGCTCGGTGCATTTCCGGCTGGCGACCCTGCCGCCGGAGGGTAGCACCGACATGAAGGTGCTGCGCGGCGGGCGCGAACTGACGCTCAGGCTGCCGCTGCAGCCCGCGCCCGAGACGCCGCCGCGCGAGACGACGCTGCTGGGGGGGCGCAATCCGCTGGCCGGCGCCACCGTGGTCAACCTGTCGCCCGCCGTCGCCGACGAGTTCGATCTCGACCCGGCCCAGCGCGGCGTGGTGATCAGCGACATCGAAGGCAACGCCGTCGCCAACCGCTATTTCCGGCCCAAGGACCAGATCGTGTCGGTCAACGACCGGCCGGTGAATTCGGTGGCCGAGCTGCGCGAGATCGTCGGCGGCCAGTCGAACCAGTGGCGGATCGTGATCCGCCGCGACGGCCGCACCAGCACGATCACCCTGCGGGGCTGACGCGGCATGGCGAAACGCGGAACCGGCCTGTTCGACACGCTGGCGCCGCGGCCCCTGGCGGACCGGCTGCGTCCGAAGAGCCTCGACGAGGTGGTCGGCCAGGATCACGTGCTGGCGCCGCAGGCGCCGCTTGGCCGCATGCTGGCCGCCGGGAGGCTGGCCTCGATCGTCCTCTGGGGACCGCCGGGCTGCGGCAAGACCACCATCGCGCGCCTGCTGGCGGAACGGACCGACCTGCATTTCGAGCCGCTGTCGGCGGTGTTCTCCGGCGTCGCCGATCTGCGCAAAGCCTTCGAGGCAGCCCGCGAGCGGCGCGCCGCCGGCAAGGGCACGCTGCTGTTCGTCGACGAGATCCACCGTTTCAACCGCGCCCAGCAGGACGGTTTCCTGCCCTATGTCGAGGACGGCACCATTACGCTGGTCGGCGCCACGACGGAGAACCCGTCCTTCGAGCTGAACGCCGCGCTGCTGTCGCGCTGCCACGTGCTGGTGCTGAAGCGGCTCGACGATGCGGCGCTGGAGAAACTGCTGTCGCGCGCCGAGGCGCTGGAAGGCCGCCGGCTGCCCTTGACGGATGACGGCCGCCTGGCCTTGCGCGCCATGGCCGATGGCGACGGCCGCTTCCTGCTCAACATGGCGGAGGAGCTGTTCGCCCTGAAAAGCGATGTGGCCCTGGATGCGGCGGCCCTGGCGACGACGGTGCAGCGGCGGGCGCCGATCTACGACAAGGCGCAGGAAGGCCACTACAACCTGATCAGCGCCCTGCACAAGTCGTTGCGTGGCTCCGACGTCGATGCCGCCCTCTACTGGCTGGCGCGCATGCTGGCCGGCGGCGAGGACCCGCTCTACATCGTGCGCCGGCTGGTGCGGTTCGCCAGCGAGGATGTCGGCATGACCGACCCGCAGGCGCTGGTGCAGGCGCTGGCGGCCTGGGACACCTACGAACGTCTGGGCTCGCCCGAGGGCGAACTGACCATCGCCCAGGCCGTGGTCTATCTGGCGACCGCGCCCAAGTCGAACGCGCTCTATGTCGGGTTTGGTGCTGCGAAACAGGCGGCGAAGGAGACCGGCTCGCTGATGCCGCCGATGCACATCCTGAACGCGCCGACCCGGCTGATGAAGGAGCTGGGATACGGCGCCGGTTACGATTACGACCACGACGCCGAAGACGGTTTCTCCGGCCAGAACTACTTCCCCGACACTATGGCGCGGCGGCAGTTCTACCACCCGGTCGAGCGCGGCTTCGAGCGCGACATCCAGAAGCGGCTGGAATACTGGCAGCGCCTGCGCGAGAAGCGGGCGGCGGCCAGAGCGGATCAGGATTAGCTGGAAGCGTTCACGCTTCCGGCCAATCCTGTGAATCCGCTCTGCTCTTCAATGTTTGCAGGATCAGGGCTGATCGAGGAACCGCGCCCGATGCTGCGGCGAGGGTGTGAAACAGTCCTGCCGCCGGCCGAACCAGCGATAGCGGTTGCGCGCCACCAGCGAATAGAACGGATCGCGCAGTGCCCTGGGTACGATCCGGAACGCCAGCAGCAGCTTCCATGGCAGAGGCAGGCGGCGCGCCACTTCCAGCACGGCATCCGACTTGGTGTAGCAGCGCCCATCCTCGATCAGGACGACGTTCTCCAAGTCGCCCTCGGGCAGGCCGTAGGCCTGTTTCAGGGCGCTGCCCGTTTCGCCCTGGCCGAAGGCGAAGCGGAAGACGCCGTCCCGGTCGGCGCGCAGCACGATGCGGACGCCGAAGCTGCAGATGTTGCAGACGCCGTCGAAGACGAGAATCGGCGCTTCCCTGGCCATGGCGGGCCTCCGGCTTTGAGCTTGCCACGGCGGGGCGCGCCTCAGTAGGGTGCGCGCATGAGCCAGATTGTCGCCGTCGCGCTGGGTGGAGCGCTGGGATCGGTCGGCCGGTTTCTGCTGGCCGGCTGGGTCGGGCGGCAGGTCGGCACGGGATTTCCCTGGGGCACGCTGGCGGTCAACGTGATCGGCGGCCTGGTCATCGGCGTGCTGGTCGAACTGATGGCGCAGAGCTGGGATGTGTCGCCGGCCGTGCGCGCCTTTCTCACCGTCGGCGTGCTGGGCGGCTTCACCACCTTCTCCGCCTTCTCGCTGGAGACCATGCTGCTGTTCCAGCGTGGCGAAATCGGCGCAGCGCTGGCCTATGTCGCCGCCTCGGTCGTGCTGTGCGTCGGTGCGGTCTGGTGCGGCCTGCGGCTGGTGCGCCTGCTGCTGGGCTGAGCATGGGCGATACGACCAACAAGGTACAGACGCGCCTGGCCGCGCCGGACGATGCCGACATGCGGCTCGACCGCTGGTTCCGGCGCCATTTCCCGGCCCTGACCCATGGCCGGCTGGAGAAGCTGCTACGCACCGGTCAGGTGCGGCTGAACGGCAAGCGGGCGCAGGGCAGCGACCGGGTGCAGGCCGGGGATGCCATAAGGGTGCCGCCCTTGCCGGCGTCCGACGCACCGCCGCCGGTGCGCGCCCGGCCGGCGGTCGACGAGAAGGAAGCGCGCGCGCTGCAGAAGCTGGTGATCTATCGCGATGCCGACATGCTGGCCATCGACAAGCCGGCCGGGCTGGCGGTGCAGGGCGGCACCGGGACCACGAAACACGTCGATGCCCTGCTGCCGGCGCTGCAGTTCGATGCCGCCGAGCCGCCGCGGCTGGTGCACCGGCTGGATCGCGATACGTCGGGCGTGCTGCTGCTGGCGCGCAATCGCGCCGCGGCGGCGCATCTGGCCTCGCTGTTCCGCAGCCGCGACATGCGCAAGATCTACTGGGCCGTCGTGGTGGGGCAGCCGCCGGCGCCGGAGGGCGACATCCGCCTGCCCCTGGCCAAGCGCCTGGGCCGGCCCGGCGAGGGCGAGGAGCGCATGGTCGTGGACGAGGCGGCGGGCGAGCCGGCGCGGACGCTGTTCCGCCTCCTCGATACGGCCGGCGGCAAGGTCAGCCTGCTCGAACTGGAGCCGTTGACCGGGCGCACGCACCAGCTTCGCGTCCACTGCCAGGCCATCGACACCCCGATCCTGGGCGACGGCAAGTATGGCGGCAAGGCTGCCTTCGCCGAGGGCGGGAAAAACGCGCAGCGGCTGCATCTGCTGGCGCGCGAGCTGCGCATCCCCAAGCGGGGCGGCGGCAGCATCGCGATCCGTGCCCAAATCCCGCCGCATATGCGCGAAACCATGGATTTCTTCGGCCTTTCAGCCGCGTAAGTCCACAGCCCTTGTCATGGAACGGCAGGGATCGACGCGTTATCATTACCAGCCAGTCTTTTTAGTGGGGAGGCCAGCATGCGCGCCTTGAAAATCATTGGCATCATCGCCGTCGTTCTGGTGATTCTGGTCGGCGGCGCGCTGGTGTTCGTGCAGACCCAGGATTTCTCCAAGTACCAGGGCGTGCTGCGCGACGAGGTGAAGAAGGCGACCGGCCGCGATCTGGTCATCAACGGGCCGCTCGACGTCAGCATCGGCCTGTCGCCGACCGTCAAGGTCTCCGACGTCACCTTCCAGAACGCCGCCTGGGGCTCGCGTCCGGAACTGGCGAAGATCAAGGAGCTCGACGTGCAGCTCCAGCTCATCCCGCTGATCATGGGCGACGTGGCGATCGACCGCATCGTGCTGAAAGGCGCCGACATCCTGATCGAGACCAACCGGCAGGGGCAGAACAACTACGATTTCGGCACCGCGACGGCGGCGCCGGCGGGCGGCCAGCCGCCGGCCGCGTCGACGCCCCCTAGCGGTGCCCAGCCGGCAGACTCCGGCGGCGCGACCAAGCTTCCGACCATCGACAAGCTCAGCATCACCGATTCGGTCGTCACCTTGCGCAATGCCCAGACCGGGCAGAACCAGTCGCTGAAGGTCAACACGCTGGATGCGACCGGCGTCGGCTCCAGCGGCGCCACCAAGGTCGATCTCGACGGCGTGCTGAACGGCAGCCCGCTGACCGTGAAGGCCAGCGTCGAATCCCTGCCGGGCTTCCTGGCCACCGGCGACGCCACCGTCGAGGTGGCGGTGAAGGCGGGCGGCAGCTCCGCCACCCTGGCCGGTCCGATCAAGAACAACACCCCGGCCGGCGTGCGCATCAGCGCCCAGGGCGACAATCTGGCCAACCTCAAGCCGCTGATCGGCGCCGCACTGCCGCCGCTGGGGCCCTACAGCCTGCAGGGGATCGCCACCGGAACGGGCAAGGATGCCTACAAGCTCGACATCCAGATGCTCAAGGTCGGCAGCAGCGAGATCAAGGGCGATGTGGCGGTCGCCACCGAGGGCGGCAAGCCGCGCCTGACGGCCAATCTGTCCTCGCCGCGCATCGACGCCAAGGATTTCCACAAGGGCAGTCCGTCCGCCGGCACGGCCGGGCAGGGCGATGGCGGCGGCAAGGGCGACGGCCGGGTCTTCCCCGCCGATCCGCTGCCGGTCGGCGATCTGCGCCTGGCCAATGCCACCCTCAACCTGCGGGCGGGCGAGATCGTCAACGACGACGTCCGCATGCAGAACCTGGTGCTGGCGCTGACCCTGGTGAACGGCCGGCTGAACGTGAAGCCGGCCGCCACCGTGTCGGGCGGGGCGGTCAACATCGACCTGACCCTGGATGCCTCCGGCGCCACCCCCGCCCTGGCCTTCGCGCTGAAGGCGCAGAAGGTCAGCGTCGGCGACCTGCTGAAGATGCTGCAGGATAGCGACATCATCAAAGGCGGCCCGGCGGGCGTCGATATCAACGTTCGCGGAACCGGCAATTCGGTGCGCGCCATCATGGCGTCGCTGAATGGCGCCACCAGCGTGTCGGTCACTGGCGGCATGCTGAACAACCGCAGCCTGGCGTTCGTCAATGCCGACGTCATGAAGCTGCTGGGCGGATCCGGCAACAACACCGAGATCCGCTGCATCGTGTCGCGCTTCAACATCGCCAATGGCGTGGCCACCAGCCAGGCGCTGCAGTTCGACCTCACCAACATCTACGGCACCGGCAAGGGCACGATCAATCTCGGCACCGAGCGGTTGAACATGGAAATCGACCCGCAGACGCGGCAGGCGGCGATCGCCAGCCTGGCGGTGCCGATCGACGTCAAGGGGACGCTGGCCGATCCCAGCGTCACCCCCGATTTCGCCAAGCGGGGCACCCAGATCCTGAAGGGCGCGATCGACAACAAGGTCTCCGGCGGCGGCAGTGGTGGCGGCAGCGGCGGTGGCGCAGGCGGCGCGCTGGGCAATATTGCCGGCACCCTGCTGGGCGGCAATCGCGGCGGCCAGCAACAGGCCCAATCCGGCGGTGACGCTGGTGGCGGCTGCGGCGTGGTGGCCGAAGCCCAGCCAGCCGCCCCGGCCGGCCAGTCGGCGCAGCCGCCGGCCCAGCAGCAGCAACCGCAACAGCAGCAACAGCAGCAGCGGCCGGCCGACCAGATCAGGCGGCTGTTCCGCTGACCCTCATTCTCTGCTATCGCCTGCCATCCTTCTGGCAGGCGATAGCGGGGCTGCGGTTTGCGTCGTTTCTACAAATCGGTCGATGTGGTGTCCGGCGAGGCGGGGTTCGGCGCCGTCCTCGATGGCCGGCCGATCCGCACGCCGGCCGGCCGGGCCTTTGCCGTCCCGACCCAGGCGCTGGCGCGCGAGATCGCCGGCGAGTGGGCCGCGGTAGCGGAGAAGGGCGAGATCAGGCCCGACCGCATGCCGCTGACCCGGCTGGCCATGACCGGGCTGGACCGGGCGGCCGACCAGCGCGCCAAGGTCGTGGCGGACATCACCGCCTATGGCGGCTCTGACCTGCTGTGCTACCGCGCCACCGAGCCGGTCGAGCTGGTGGCCCGCCAGAGTGCCGGCTGGGACCCGATGCTGGCCTGGGCTGAGGCCGAGCTGGGCGCCCCCCTGGCGGTCACTTTGGGCGTCATGCCGGTCGAGCAGGAAGCGGAGTCGGTGCAAACCCTGGGCCGTGTCATTGAGACCTGTTCCGACCTGCAGCTTTCCGCCCTGTTCCAGCTCGCCACCGGCTATGGCTCGCTGGTGCTGGCGCTGGCCGTGCTGCAGGGGCGGATCACGGCCGAACAGGGCAGCGATCTGGCCGAGATCGACGCTCAGTGGCAGGTCGAGCGCTGGGGCGAGGACGCCGAGGCCGAGACCCGCCGCCGCAATCTGCGCCGGGACATGCTGGCGGCCGGCCGCTTCCTCGACCTTTTGCGGCCAACTGCCTGAATTGGCATCGTTTTCCGCAACGCGGACCCTGTTTGCGGACTGGCATCGGCCAGATGTAAATGCTAGGTCATAAACCGCCGCGGGCCCAGCCGGCCGCGGCAGCGTTTGCGGGGATCCCATGCAGCACATTCTCGACGAATTGGAACGCAGGCGGCACCAGGCCCGCCTGGGCGGCGGCGAAAAACGCATCGCCGCGCAGCACGCCAAGGGCAAGCTGACGGCGCGCGAGCGGCTTGAGCTGCTGCTCGATCCGGGTTCGTTCGAGGAATACGACATGTTCGTCGAGCATCGCACCAGCGATTTCGGCATGGACAAGCAGAAGATCCCGGGCGACGGCGTCGTCACCGGCCATGGCACGGTCAACGGCCGGCTGGTCTTCGTCTTCAGCCAGGACTTCACCGTGTTCGGCGGCGCGCTCTCCGAGGCGCATGCCGAGAAGATCTGCAAGGTCATGGACCGCGCCATGACCGTCGGCGCGCCGGTGATCGGCATCAACGACTCCGGCGGCGCGCGCATCCAGGAAGGCGTCAGCTCGCTGGCCGGCTATGCCGACGTGTTCCTGCGCAATGTCATGGCTTCCGGCGTGGTGCCGCAGATTTCCATGGTGATGGGCCCCTGCGCCGGCGGCGCGGTCTATTCGCCGGCCATGACCGACTACATCTTCATGGTCAAGGACAGCTCCTACATGTTCGTGACCGGCCCGGACGTGGTGAAGACGGTCACGCACGAGACGGTGACGCAGGAGGAGCTGGGCGGCGCGGTCACGCACACGGCGCGCTCGGGCGTCGCCGACCTGGCGTTCGAGAACGACGTCGAGGCGCTGCTGCAGCTGCGCCGCTTCATCGACTTCCTGCCGCTGAACAACAAGGAGAAGCCGCCGGTGCGGCAGACCAGCGACCGCCCCGACCGGGACGAGATGTCGCTCGACTCGCTGGTACCGTCCAACCCCAACAAGCCCTACGACATCAAGGAGCTGATCCTGAAGGTCGCCGACGAGGGCGACTTCTTCGAGCTGCAGCCCGACTATGCCGGCAACATCGTCATCGGCCTGGGTCGCATGATGGGCGAGACGGTGGGCTTCGTCGCCAACCAGCCGATGGTGCTGGCCGGCTGTCTCGACATCGACTCCTCGCGCAAGGCGGCCCGCTTCGTGCGCTTCTGCGACGCCTTCAACATTCCCATCATCACCTTCGTCGACGTGCCGGGTTTCCTGCCGGGCACGGCGCAGGAATATGGCGGCATCATCAAGCACGGCGCCAAGCTGCTCTACGCCTATGCCGAGGCCACGGTGCCGAAGGTCACCGTCATCACCCGCAAGGCCTATGGCGGCGCCTACGACGTGATGAGCTCCAAGCATCTGCGCGGCGACGTCAACTACGCCTGGCCGGGAGCGGAGATCGCGGTGATGGGCGCCAAGGGCGCGGTCGAGATCATCTTCCGCTCCGACATCGGCGATCCGGACAAGATCGCCAAGCGCACGGATGAATACCGCGAGAAATTCGCCAATCCCTTCGTCGCCGCCAATCGTGGTTTCATCGACGACGTCATCAAGCCGCACGGCACGCGCCGGCGCATCTGCCAGTCGCTGGCGATGCTGCGCAACAAGAAGCAAGACAATCCGTGGCGCAAGCACGGCAACATCCCGCTCTAACGGTCCGCCCCATGTTCAAGAAAATCCTGATTGCCAATCGAGGCGAAATCGCCTGCCGCGTCATCCGCACGGCCAGGCGCATGGGCATCAAGACCGTCGCGGTCTATTCCGAGGCCGACGCCGATGCGCTGCATGTGCGCGAGGCCGACGAGGCGGTGGCGATCGGGCCGGCGCCGTCGGCCCAGTCCTACCTGCAGATCCCGAAAATCCTCGACGCCATCAAACAGACCGGCGCCGAGGCGGTGCATCCCGGCTACGGTTTCCTGTCGGAGAACCAGGCCTTCGCCAAGGCGCTGAAGGAGGCGGGCGTGGCCTTCATCGGGCCCGAGCCGCACGCCATCCACGCCATGGGCGACAAGATCGAGTCCAAGAAGCTGGCGCAGGCCGCCGGCGTCAGCACCGTGCCGGGCCACCTGGAAGCCATTCCCAATGCCAAGGAAGCGGTGAAAATCGCCCAGAAGATCGGCTATCCGGTGATGGTCAAGGCTTCCGCTGGTGGCGGCGGCAAGGGCATGCGCATCGCCTGGAACGATAGGGAGGCGGAGGAGGGCTTCGTCTCGGCCACCAACGAGGCGCGCTCCAGCTTCGGCGACGAGCGCGTCTTCATCGAGAAATACGTCGAGGAGCCGCGCCACATCGAGATCCAGGTGCTGGCCGACGGCCAGGGCACCACGCTGTACCTGGCCGAGCGCGAATGCTCGATCCAGCGCCGTCACCAGAAGGTCATCGAGGAGGCGCCCAGCCCGTTCCTCGACGAGAAGACCCGCAAGGCGATGGGCGAGCAGGCGGTGGCGCTGGCCAACGCCGTGCAGTACAGGAGCGCGGGTACGGTCGAGTTCATTGTCGACAAGCACCGCAATTTCTATTTCCTGGAGATGAACACCCGCCTGCAGGTGGAGCACCCGGTGACGGAGATGATCACCGGGCTCGACCTGGTCGAGCAGATGATCCGCGTCGCCGCCGGCGAGAAGCTGAAGATCAAGCAGTCGGACGTGAAGATCAACGGCTGGTCGATGGAAGCCCGCGTCTACGCCGAGGACCCGTACCGCAACTTCCTGCCCTCGACCGGCAGGCTGGTGCAGTACCGCCAGCCGCCGGCGCATCGCGACAACGTGCGCGTCGATACCGGCGTCTACGAGGGCGGCGAGATCAGCATGTTCTACGATCCCATGATCGCCAAGCTGGTCACCTGGGGCAAGAACCGCAAGGAAGCCATCGAGGCCATGCGGCACGCGCTGGACGAGTTCTACATCCGCGGCGTCTCGCACAATATCCCCTTCCTGGCCGCGCTGATGGCGCATCCGCGCTTCGTCGAGGGGCGGCTGACCACCAATTTCATCGCCGAGGAATACAAGAACGGTTTCAGCACCGCCGACCTGCCGCCGTCCGAGCCGGAAATGCTGGCGGCGGTGGCGGCGACCATCCACCGCGCCTACGCCGAGCGCGACGCGCGGATCGGCGGGCGGCTGCATCCCTACCATCCGCCGCTGGGCGAGGACTGGACCGTTCTGCTCGACCGCAAGCCCTACGAAACCTCGGTCTCCACCGGCAAGGACACGATCGTCGTCGAAGTCGGCAAGAAGGAATACGAGATCCAGACTTTCTGGAAGCTGGGCGACCCGCTGTTCCGCGGTTCCGTCAATGGCCGCGAAATCTGCGTCCAGGTCGACCGCATCGGCGCCGGCTACCGGCTCTATCACAATGCCGGCCAGGCCGACGTGCTGGTGCTGCAGCCAGCGCAAGCGCGGCTGGCGGCGCTGATGCCGGTCAAGCTGCCGCCCGATACGTCCAAGTTCCTGCTCTCGCCCATGCCCGGCCTGCTGGTCTCGGTGGCGGTTAAAGAAGGGCAGGAGGTCAAGGCCGGCGAGGCGCTGGCCGTGGTTGAGGCGATGAAGATGGAGAACGTGCTGAAGGCCGTGCGCGACGGCACGATCGGCGCCATCCATGCCAAGGCGGGCGAGAGCCTGCGCGTCGACCAGAAGATCCTCGAATTCGCCTGAGCCGGCGGCGGTCATGGCCGAGGTCGCGCTGCGCCTGACCATCACCGGACGGGTGCAGGGCGTGGGCTATCGCGACTGGACCGGGCGCACGGCGCGGGCGTTCGGCCTGAAGGGTTGGGTGCGCAACCGGCGCGACGGCACCGTCGAGGCGCTGGCGGTGGGACCGGACGAGGCGGTGCAGCTTTTCGTCCAGGCCTGCCATCGCGGCCCCGCCATGGCCCGGGTCGACAGCGTGCGGGTCGAGCCGGCGCAGGGCATCGTCGGCGAAACCGGCTTCAGCCAGAAGCCGACGGTCTAACCGAAGACCTCAGCGAAGGTTTCCCGCAGGATCATGTCGACCTCGGCCATCGACACCAGGATGCCGAGTCTGGCCAGCGAGGTGACGCCGTGCTGGCTGATGCCGCAGGGCACGATGCCGGCGTAATTACCGAGGTCGGGATCGACGTTCAGCGACACGCCGTGGAAGCTGACCCAGTGCCGGACCCGCACGCCCAGCGCGGCGATCTTCTCCTCACGGCCGTTGTCGGCCACCCAGACGCCGACCCTTCCGTCGCGCCGCTCGCCCCTGACGTTGAAGCGGGCCAGGGTGCGGATCAGCCATTCCTCCAGATTGCCGACATAGGAGCGGATGTCGCTGCCGCGCCGGCGCAGATCGAGCATGACATAGCCGATGCGCTGGCCCGGCCCGTGATAGGTGAACTGCCCGCCGCGGCCGGTGCGGAACACCGGGAGCCGGTCGGGATCGACCAGGTCCGCCGCCCGGGCGCTGGTGCCGGCGGTGTAGAGCGGCGGGTGCTCCAGCAGCCAGACCTGTTCCGGCGCCGTCCCGGCCCGGATGGCGGCCACGCGCTGCTCCATGGCCGCGACCGCCTGCGGATAGGGCACCGGATGGTCCGAAACCTGCCATTCCAGGGCGCTG
>JBBCJW010000041.1:0-46108 GCA_037190765.1 Alphaproteobacteria bacterium | reverse complement strand
GCAGATCGTTTCGCAGGACGCGCTTGCCAGCGAGTACGATGTCAGCCGCGTACCCGTGCGGGAGGCCCTACGGCAGCTCTCGGCGGAAGGTCTCATCAAACTGCAATCGCATCGTCGAGCAGTGGTAACCACGCTGACCTTAAGGGAACTGGAAGAGCTCATTGAAATCGTCACTGCTCTTGAGCAAATAAGTCTGAAGCGAGCGATCCCGGCATTGACTGACTCCGACATTGAGGCACTGGGTCAGATCCTTGAACATTTGATAGGCAGCAAGAACAATCCAAAATTGTGGTATTCCCACAACGTCGAGTTCCACAAGTTTCTCAACGAGAAATCGGGTTGGATCAAGTTGATTACAGCCGTCGATTCCTGTCGGCGGAATCTGTTCCGATATATCTCTTCGTCGGGTATCCACAAGCAGGGCGTTGCAAGGTGGAATCAGCTCAAGCGTCGTCTGTTCAAGCATTGCAAGGAACGCGATGTCGCCGCTGCTCAAGCGACCGTGCGTGAGATCGGATTGTTCACTTGGAACTTGGCGAAGAAGCACTACGGCAACTGAAGTGTGCAGGTTATTGCAAGAGCAGCGCAGCCATATCTCTTGTATTGGCTGGGCCCGTATCCCTTCGCCGTTCAACAGCGGCACATTTTAGGGTCCTGGCCTTTTTCGGGGCGCCACAAACGGGCCACCTCTAAACACCAATAAATTGGATGGAAGCATATGCGCTTCCGTCCAACCGGGACCCGCTCCAGGGTCCGGGCCTCTGGATATTCATGGCGTCTGATGATGGTGCCCCAGGCCGGACTCGAACCAGCACGTTGTTGCCAACAACAGATTTTGAGTCTGCCGCGTCTACCAATTCCGCCACTGGGGCACAGGGCAGGCGCGGATCAAACCCGAACAAGATGCGGCGGTCAACCATCAGATGAGACCTTGCCTGATCGCAGGGCGGAAGGGGCACCGGATAGCGGGGACGCGCCAGTTCCGGCAGGCTATAACGGGCATGGCCAGAGAAAAACCGTCGTCAGGCAACCACGAGGACACGCGTGACCCATCCCAGCGTTCATGCCCAGACCAATCCGGACAAGCCAGCCTATATCATGGCGGGCAGCGGCGAGCGCGTCACCTACGGCCAGCTCGAGGCGCGCTCCAACCAGGGCGCGCATCTGTTCCGGTCGCTGGGGCTGAAGGCGGGCGACCACATCGCGCTGTTCCTCGACAACAACGCCCGCTTCTTCGAGATCTGCTGGGCAGCGCAGCGTTCGGGCCTCTATTACACGGCGATCTCCTCGCGCCTGACCGTGGCCGAGGTCGAGTACATCGTCGCCGACTGCAACGCGCAGGTCTTCATCGCCGCCACGGCGCTGGAGAGCGTTGCGGGCGGCCTGGCCGGCCGGCTGCCGACGGTGAAGCACTATTATGCCGTCGCGGGTGAAATGGCCGGCTACCGGTCGTGGGAGCAGGCGGTCGCCGGCCAGCCGACGACGCCGATCGCCGACGAGATCAGCGGCTACGACATGCTCTACTCGTCGGGCACCACCGGGCGCCCGAAGGGTATCAAGGCGCCGTTCCTGGACGAGCCGATCACCGCGGTCAATCCGCTGCTGATGCTGGCGCCGAAACTCTACGGCATCGACGGCGACACGCTCTATCTGTCGCCGGCGCCGCTCTATCATGCAGCACCTCTGCGCTTCAACATGACCATCATGCGCCTGGGCGGCACGTCGCTGATCATGGAGCATTTCGACGCCGAGGAGTATCTGAGGCTGGTGCAGGCGCACCGCGTCACCCACAGCCAGCTGGTGCCGACCATGTTCGTGCGCATGCTGAAGCTGCCGGAGGCGGTGCGCGGCAAGTACGACGTCTCGTCGCTGACATGCGCCATCCACGCCGCCGCGCCCTGTCCGGTCAAGGTCAAGGAGCAGATGATCGCCTGGTGGGGGCCGATCCTGGTCGAGTACTACGCCGGCACCGAGGGCAACGGCTTCTGCGCCGTGACCTCGCCCGAATGGCTGGCGCACAAGGGCACGGTCGGCAAGGCGCTGATCGGCGAGCTGAAGATCGTCGGCGAGGACGGCGAGGAGGCGCCGCCGGGCGAGCCGGGCGTGATCTACTTCGCCAACGGCAGGCCGTTCTCCTATCACAACGATCCGGACAAGACCAAACAGGCCTTCAACGAGAAGGGCTGGTCGACCCTGGGCGACATCGGCTACGTCGATGCCGAGGGCTATCTCTACCTCACCGATCGCAAGGCCTTCATGATCATCTCCGGCGGCGTCAACATCTATCCGCAGGAGGTCGAGGACTTGCTGGTCACGCATCCGAAAGTGGCGGATGTGGCGGTGTTCGGCGTGCCGTCCGAACAGTTCGGCGAGGAGGTGAAAGCGGTGGTGCAGCCAGCCGATCTACGCCAGGCCGGCCCGGCGCTGGCCGACGAGCTGATCGCCTTCTGCCGCCAGCACCTCTCGCCGATCAAGTGCCCCAAGACGGTGGACTTCGAGGCCGAGCTGCCGCGCCATCCCACCGGTAAGCTCTACAAGCGCCTGCTGCGCGATCGCTACTGGGGCGACAGCAAGAAGCGCATCGCCTGACATCTGTTCCAGCGGGTGCGCCAGGCGCAGACGGGGCGATCATGGGATATTTCGAGCAAATCCATCGCGTAGAACGGATAGCGCGAGCCACCCGCTTTTTATTCTCCCATCGCTAGCGTCATGAAAGTCTGCATTGCTGCCTTATCGTTGCATTAGGCGGCATGTAATTGATTCCATCCGCATTTTTCCATTCTTTTGCGTTGCAGCGGGGCTACTGCAGGTAGGCTGCAGTTGTTGCCCCTCTGCCCGCATGTTACGGTTGCGGACAACAAGGGGGAACAACCCCCACAGGTCGCAACAGGGAGGATGTGAACATGCAACGCATGGCCGTTGTCGCGCGTGCAGGCGCGATTGCCGTTGGATCGATGGTTGCGGTTCTGCTGGCCGCGCCGCTGGCGCTGGCGCAGACGGTGGACGGTCCCAAGGTCGAATGGAAGATGGCGACCTGGGGCAAGCCGCGCGCCTTCACCGCCGGCATGGAAACCGTGGCCAAGCACGTCAGCGAGCGCACCGGCGGCAAGTTCACCATCACCATCGGCTACGAGAGTTTCGGCGGGCCGAAGGAAATCCTCGACATTCTCAGCGTCGGCGGTCTCGAGATGACCTCGATCTGCTCGTCCTACCACCCGGACAAGCACCCGGCCTACACCGCGCTCGACCTGCCGTTCCTGCCGCTGCCCAGCTTCGACGTGCAGGAAAAGGTGCACGAGGCGTTCCACAAGCATCCCTACATCATCAGCGAGATGAAGCGGTGGAAGGCGCAGTTCTACATGTCGAACCTGCTGCCGCAGTACGAGTTCATGGGCCGCGGCAAGCCGCCCAGGACCATCGCCGACTTCAAGGGCATGAGGGTGCGCGCCATCGGCGGCATCGGCGAGGCCATGCGCCGGCTGGGCGCGGTGCCGACCTCGGTCGACGCGACGGAAGTCTACACCATCATGGAGCGCGGCGCGGTCGATGCGGCGTCCTTCCCCTCCACCTACGCCCATGCTGCCTACAAGCTGCACGAAGTGTCCAAGTGGTGGACCGAGAACATGTCGCCCGGCACCCAGGCCTGCCCGTCGCTGATCAACGTCGACGCCTGGGTCAAGTTGCCCGAGCAGTACAAGAAGCTGTTCGACGAGGCCAAGCCGCTGGCCTACGAGGCGCTGAAGAAGGCCTACGCCGCCGCTGACGAGCGCAACCTGAAGGCTTTCAAGGAGCGCGGCATCGAGTTCGTGAAATACGGCGATGCCGAACTGGCGGAGTTCCGCAAGCTCGGCGCCCAGCCGGTATGGGACGCCTGGGTGCAGGAAATGTCGGGCAAGGGCATCCCCGCCAAGGAACTGCTCGACCTGATCTTCACCGCCGCCAACTCGGCGGGCAAGTCCTAGCCGCTCCCAGGGAACGGCTGACATGCAGCACGGCGGCCGGCCCGGCGCCGCAACGGTCGATCCGTCCCTGATCGGACGGATCGACCACTGGTACGGCAGGCTGGAGGAAATCCTCAATCTCATTGCCGCCTTCGCGATCTTCGCGCTGATGATCGTCGGCGTGATCCAGATCGTCGGCCGCACCGTGTTCGGCTATGCCATCGACGGCTATATCGACTGGATCGAGCAGACCTCGATCGTCTACGCCATGTTCGGCGTCGCCTACTGCCAGCGCTTCGGCGGCCATATCCGCATGGAGTTGCTGCTGTCCTTCCTGAAGGGCAGGGCGCTGTGGGCCCTGGAAGCCTTCACCGTGCTGCTGGCGCTGATGATCGTCGGCATGCTGATCGACAGCACCTGGGAGCATTTCGTCCGCGCCTGGACCCGGGGCGATTCGACCATCGACATCCGCCTGCCGATCTGGCCGTCCAAGCTGGTGGTGCCGATCGCGCTCAGCGTGCTGTGGCTGCGCCTGCTGCTGCAGTTCGTCGGCTATCTCCGCCTTTTCCTCGATCCCCGCCGGCGCCCGGTGGCGGTGCCCGTGGTCGAGACGCCCGAGCAGATCGCCCAGCGCGAGATCGACGACGTCTTCGGCAAGACGGGGCTGTCGGCCGATGGCGGCGAACGCCGGCTCTGATCCCCTCATCCCGCCTCTCCCGCGCATCGTGAGGAACTGTCGACCATGGACGCATTGACGATCGGCATCATCGGGGCAGGCGCGCTGGTGCTTCTGGCCGTCATCGGCGTGCGCATCGCCTTCGCCGCCGCCATTGTCGGCACGCTCGGCCTGATGATCCTGATGGGACCGGAAGCGGGGTTGCGCACCGCCGGCGTCATCCCGCACGCCAAATCCGTCAGCTATACGCTTTCGGTGCTGCCGATGTTCATCGTCATCGGCTACCTGGCCTACTACGCCGGCATGACCACTGCCTGTTTCGAGGCGGCGCGGCGCTGGTTCGGCTGGATGCCGGGCGGGCTGGCGATCGGCACGGTGTTCGCCGTGGCCGGCTTCTCCGCGGTGTCCGGCGCCAGCACCGCCGCCGCCGCGGTGTTCGCCCGCGTCGCCATCCCCGAGATGCTGAAGAGCGGCTACAACCGCCGCCTCGCCGCCGGCGTGGTGGCGGCCGGCGGCACGCTCGACGCGCTGATCCCGCCCTCCGCACTGCTGGTCGTTTACGGGATCATCGTCGAGGAATCGATCGGCAAGCTGCTGATCGCCGGTTTCGTGCCGGGGATCGTCTCGGCCATCGTCTACTGCATCATCATCTACATCCGCTGCACCCGCAGTCCCGAGATGGGGCCGCGGGTGGGCGGCTACACCTGGGGTCAGCGCTTCGCCTCGCTGCCCGGCACCGCTCCGGTCTTCATCGTCATCGCCATCATCTTCAGCTCCATGTACCTGGGCTGGGCGACGCCGACCGAGGCCGGCGCGCTGGGCGCCTTCTGCGTCTTCGTCATCGCTCTGCTGCACGGTATGAAGTGGCAGGAGCTGAAGAGCGCCCTGCTGGACGCCGCCAAGCTGTCGGTGATGATCTTCACCGTCATCTGGGGCGTGCTGATCTTCGTCCGCTTCCTGGGCTTTGCCCGGTTGCCCGAAACCCTGTCGTCGTGGATCGTCGACGCCGCCCTGCCGCCGCTGCTGGTGCTGCTGTGCATCTACGCCATCTATTTCGTCCTCGGCATGTTCATGGACGCCATCGGCATGCTGCTGCTGACCCTGCCGGTCGTCTTCCCCGTGATCGTGAAGCTGGGCTACGATCCGATATGGTTCGGTATCATCGTGGTGAAGCTGTGCGGCATCTGTCTGATGACGCCGCCGGTCGGGTTGAACTGTTTCGTGGTCAACGGGGTGCGGCCCGACATTCCCTTGGGCGACGTGTTCCGCGGCATCTGGCCCTTCGTCATCGCCGACATCATCACGATCGGCGTGCTGACCGCTTTCCCCGGGCTGGTGACCTTCATCGTACGCTAGCTCATGCGGCGGAGACGCCGCGATGACGGCGCCCGCCGCTCACCGGCTCGGGCTGCTGCTGATCGTGCTGTGCTTCGTCATGGGCATGGTCAGCCGCGGCCTGGGCGACGCCTTCTCCGTCTTCGTGCTGCCAATCGGCCAGAGTTTCGGCGTCGACCGCGCCGCCGTCACCGGCATCTACGCCGTCTCCATGCTGGGCATCGGTTTCGGCGGGCCGCTGGCGGGGATCCTGGTCGACCGCTTCGGGCCGCGCCAGCTCGTCATCGTTGGCATCGCCGCCATGGGGTTGGGCCTGGCGCTGTCCAGCCTGGCGCAGGCGGTGTGGCAGTTCTATCCCACTTTCGGCCTGCTGGTCGGCATCGGCTGCGCCGCCCTGGGCAGCGTCATGCAGTCGGCGCTGCTGGGCCGCTGGTTCAGCCGCCGGCTGGGCACAGCACTAGCCGCCGCCTATTCCGCCAATGGCGTCGGCGTGATGGTGATGGCGCCGCTGGCCCAGTTCCTGATCGAAGCGCAGGGCTGGCGCTTCGCCTATGCCGTCCTGGGCGGCGCGGTGCTGCTTCTCTTGGTGCCGGTCCTGCTGCTGCCGTGGCAGCGGATCGAGGCCGGCCACCCCGAGCTGCGTCCGCCGGGTCCGGCCGCCGGCGCCACCCCGGCCGCGGCGGCGGCCGGCCTGCGGGCGGCGCTGCGCACCGCGCCGTTCTGGAATCTCTGTGCCACGTTCTGCTTCACTTCGATCGGCATCTATTCCCTGACGCCGCAGACCGTCGCCTATCTGATCGAGCAGGGCATGGCGCCGATCGACGCCGCCAGCGCGGTCGGCGTCACCGGCCTGCTGATGCCGGTGGGCATGATCGGCTTCAACGTGCTGGCCGATCGCGGCGGGCGGCGCCTGTCGGCGGCGGCGAGCTATCTGTGCACCATGCTGGGCATCGGCGCCTTGCTGGCCTTTTCCGGGCCGGGCGATTTCTGGCTGCTGGCCGCCTTCGTGGTGCTGTTCGGCATTTCCATGGGCTCGCGCGGGCCGATGATCTCGACCCTGGCGACCTTGCGTTTCCGCGGACCGCATCTGGGCCGCATCTACGGGTCGATCACCTTGGCCATGGGCATCGGCGGCGCCATCGGCGCCTGGCTGGGCGGTCTGGCGCACGATCTGACCGGCGGCTATACGGCGGTGATGGCGGTGTCGCTGATCGGGCTGCTGCTGGGCGGCATTCCGCTGCTGATCGAGGCGCAGCGGCAGAACCGCATCGAGCGCGGCTCAGTCTAGCTCGCGCGCGAACGCCAGCGCCTGCTCCAGCCGGTCGTTGCCCCAGAACAGCTCCTCGCCGACGGTGAAGCTGGGCGCGCCGAACACGCCCAGCGCCATGGCGCGTTCGGTCTGCCGGCGCAGCCGCGCCTTGCCGGCGTCGCTGCCGGCGGCATCGAGGATTGGGCGCGGATCGAGCTGCAGATGCTGCAGGATGTCGCCGATCACGGCCGGATCGGATATGTCGCGATCGTCGGCGAAATTGGCCCGGTAGACGGCGGGCACGAAATCGCCGATCCATAACTGGTTATCATGCGCCAGCGCCACCCGCGCAGCCAGCAGGCCGTTGCGCGGGAACGCGCCGGGACGGCGAAACGGCAAGCCATACGCCGCCGTCAGCCGCTCCATGTCGCGCCACATGTAGCGGCCCTTGGCGGGATAGAGGTTGAAGGGCGAATCGCTCCAGCCCTGGCCGTGGAAGATCGGCCCCAGCAGAAAGGGACGCCAGACCACCGTAACGCCGGCAGCGCGGGCCAGCGGGGCGATGCGCTCGGCCGCCAGGTAGGAATAGGTGCTGGCGAACTCGAACCAGAACTCGACCGGCCGCGCCATCTATTCGGCCATCTACTCCGCCGGGGTCGGCGCTGCGGCAGGCGCCGGCTCCGGCGCCTGCACGTTGCGGGCCCGCGCCAGCAGCATGTAGAAGGTCGGCACCACGAACAGCGTCAGCACCGTGCCCAGCAGCAGGCCGCCCACGATCACCCAGCCGATCTGCTGGCGGGTTTCGGCGCCGGCCCCGGAGGCGATGGCCAGCGGCACCGAGCCCAGCACCATGGCGCCGGTGGTCATCAGGATCGGCCGCAGGCGCAGCACCGAGGCCTCGACCACCGCGTCGAGCTTGCGGCGGCCCTGTTCCTGGAGCTGGTTGGCGAACTCGACGATGAGAATGCCGTGCTTGGTAATGAGGCCGACCAATGTCACCAGTCCTATCTGGCTGTAGACGCTGATGGTGCCGCCGGTCAGGGTCAGCGCCAGCAATGCGCCGGTGGCGGCCAGCGGCACGGTCAGGATGATGATGAGCGGGTCGATGAAGCTCTCGAACTGCGCCGCCAGCACCAGATAGATGAAGATGATGGCGAGGAACAGCGTGGTCCAGAAGCCGCTGCTGGCGGAGCGGAATTCGCGGCTGCCGCCGGCGAGGTCGTAGATGATGCCGGGCGGCAGTTTCGTCGCCTCCGCCTCGAGGAACTCCAGCGCCGAGCCCAGCGTGTAGCCCGGCGCCAGGAAGGCGGTGAGGGTGGCCGAGCGCAGCTTGTTGAAGTGGTTCAGCTCGCGCGCCGCCACCGTCTCCTTGTAGGATACCAGGTTGGACAGCGGGATCATCTGGCCTGACGCTGCGCGCACGAATATGTTGTTGAGATCGTCGGGATTGGTGCGGTCGACGTCCGCCACCTGCACCACCACGTCGTACTGCTTGCCGTTCTGCTTGAAGCGGGTGACCTGCCGGCCGCCCATCATGGTTTCCAGGGTGCGGCCGATCACGTCGACGTCGACCCCCAGGTCGGCGGCCTTCTCGCGGTCGACGTTGATGCGGATTTCCGGCTTGTTCAGCTTCAGGTCGGTATCGGCGGTCAGCAGGCCGGGATTGGCGCGCGCCGCCGGCAGCAGGATGTCGACCGCCTTCTGCAGGTCCGAGTAGGGCCCTGAAGTCTGCAGCACGAACTGCACCGGGCGCTCGGCGGCGCTCTGGCCCAGCGACTGCGGATTGCTGGGGCCGCCCAGGATGCCGGGAATGGCGCCGATCCTGGGCTGCAGCGAGGCCACGACCTGCTGCTGCTTCACCGTGCGGTCCTTCCAGTCGACCAGCCGGCCGAAGGCGATCATGTTGTTGACCGCCGGAAAGCCCACGATCAGGAAGTAGGTCGACATGTTGGGCGTCTCGCGCAGGATCGCCTCGACCCGCCGCCCGTACTCGAAAGTGTGGTCGATGGTCGAGCCCTCGGGCGCGATGCCGAAGGTCACCACCGTGCCGCGATCCTCGATCGGCGACAGTTCGGAGGGCAGGCCGCGCAGCAGCACGACGCCGGCGGCGGCGACGGCGATCCACACGATCACCACCAGCGGCCGGACTTTCAGCGACAGCGACAGCAGGCCGCGATAGCCGCGGTTCAGCGCGTTGAGGAAACGCTCGCCCAGCATGAACAGCCTGCCGTGGCGCTCGTGGTTCTTCAGCAGCTTCGAGCACATCATCGGCGACAATGTCAGCGCCACGAAGCCGGAGACCAGCACCGAGCCGGCCAGGGTCAGGGCGAACTCGATGAACAGCCGCCCGGTGCGGCCGGTCTGGAACGCCATCGGCGCATAGACGGCGGCCAGGGTGATGGTCATCGCCATCACCGCGAAGGCGATCTCGCGCGCTCCGGTCAGGGCGGCCTGGAACGGCGGCACGCCGTCCTCGACGTGCCGGCTGATGTTCTCCAGCATGACGATGGCGTCGTCCACCACCAGGCCGATCGCCAGCACCATCGCCAGCAGGGTCAGGGTGTTGATCGAGAAGCCGAACAGCAGCATCAGCGCGAAGGCGCCGACCAGCGACACCGGGATGGTGACCAGCGGGATGAGGGTGGCGCGCAGCGAGCGCAGGAACAGGAAGATGACGATGACGACCAGCGCCACCGCCTCGGCGATGGTGCTGAAGACGTTGTCGATCGAGCGGTCGATGAAGATCGAGGAATCGTAGCCGATGCCGACCTGCATGCCCTCCGGCGCCTCGCGCTCGATGCGCGGCAGCTCCGCCCGCACGCCTCGCGAGACGTCGAGCGGATTGGCGGTGGCCTGCTTGATGACGCCGATGGCGACCGAGCTGTTGCCGTTGAAGCGGGCGATGACGCGGCTGTCGCGCGCCCCCAGCTCGGCGCGGCCGACGTCGCGCAGCCGGATCAGGTAGCCGCTGACCTCGCGCAGGATCAGGTTGTCGAACTGCGCCGGGGTGCGCAGGTCGGTCTCGGTCATGATGGTGAATTCGCGCGCCTGGCTTTCGATGCGGCCGGCGGGGATTTCCACGTTCTGCCGCCGCAGCGCGTTCTCCACGTCCTGCGGCGTCATGTTGTAGGCGGCCAGCCGGGCGCGATCGAGCCACAGACGCATCGAGTAGCGGCGCTCGCCGAAGATGCGCACGCCGGACACGCCGGGGATGTTCTGCAGCCGGTCCTTCACGTAGCGGTCGGCGTAGTCGGTGATTTCGAGCTGCGAGTGCCGGTCGGAGGAGAAGGCGAGATAGATGATGGGCTGGGCGTCGGCCTCGACCTTGGCGATCACCGGCTCGTCGATGTCGTCGGGCAGCTGCTGGCGCACGCGGCCGACGCGGTCGCGCACGTCGGCGGCGGCGCCGTCGGGATCGCGGTTGAGCCGGAAGCGCACGGTGATCTGGCTGCGTTCGGCGCGGCTGACCGAGCTGAGCACGTCGATGCCGTCGATGCCGGAAAGCGAATCCTCCAGCGGCACGGTGATCTGGCTCTCGATGATCTCGGCACTGGCGCCGCGATAGGTGGTGTCGACCGTGACCACCGGCTCGTCGATGTTGGGATATTCGCGCACCGACAGGCGCTCGTAGGAAATGAAGCCGACCAGCAGGATCACCAGGCTGAGGACGGTGGCGAAAACCGGCCGGCGGATGGAGAGTTCGGGCAGCGTCATCGCGAGGGCCCTTCGGCGCTAGTTGGTTCTCTTGTCGTCCGCAGGCTGGGCGGCGGGCGCCTCCGCCCCGGTACGCGGCGTGATCGGCGTGCTGCCCGGTGCGGGCACGACGGCGACCGCGCGGCCGTCCTGCACCTTGAGCTGGCCGGCGGTGACCACCAGGTCGCCCGGCGACAGGCCTTCCAGCACCTCGACATTGGCGTTGCGGCGCAGGCCCAGGGTCACTGGCGTGCTGGCGATCCTGCCGTCGACCACGCGATAGACGAAACTCTGTTCGCCGATCGGGATGATGCTCTGCTCGGGCACGAAGATGGCGTTCTCGCGCACCGCCAGGGTCAAGCTGACGCGCGCGAACAGGCCGGGCCGCAATATGTCGCCGGGATTGTCGATGCGGGCCCGCACCACGATGGAGCGGCCGGCCTGGTCGATCAGCGGATCGATGGCGTAGATGCGGCCGGGGAAGGTGCGGCCGGGGAAGGCATCGACCGTCACCGAGATCGGCGCGCCGTCGACCACGGCCGGCAGGAAAATCTCCGGCACGCGGAAATCGATCTTCAGCGGGTCGATCTGCTCGAGATTGACGATGTCGGCGCCGGGGCTGAGATAGTCGCCGATGCTGACCCGGCGCAGGCCGGCGATGCCGTCGAAGGGGGCGGCGATGCTCATCTTCTCCAGCCGCGCCTTGGCCAGGGTGACGTCGGCTTCGGCGCTGAGCAGGGCGGAGCGCGCCTCGTCCAGCGCCTTGACGGTGCCGGCATCGCGCGCCACCAGCATCTGGGCGCGGGCGAAATTGGCCCTGGCCAGGGTCAGCCGCGCCTCGGCCTGTGCCAGCGTCGCCTTCTCCACCGAGTCGTCCAGCCGCACCATGACCTGGCCACGGGCGACCTTGTCGCCTTCGCGGAACGGCAGCTCGACCACGCGGCCGGTGACCTCGGGGCGGATGACGACCGACTCGTAGGAGCGGAAGGTGCCGATCGCCAGGGTCTCGCGGCGGGCGGTTTCGACTGTGACCTTTATGGCCTCGACCGGCACGGCGAAGCCGCCGCCCGGCGGGCCGCCGGCGCGCTGCTGGGGTGCTCCACCCGGCGCCGGGGCGGCCGGTTTGGGCAGTTTGGCCAGCATGGCGGCGCCGCCATTGCTGTACCACCACGCGCCCCCGGCCACCGCTATCAGCAGCACCAGAGCCAGATAGACGACTGGCTTCCTGCCTTTGCGTTTTTCAGCCATGCCCTGCCTGTTGCTGCGATGCAGCATTATTTCTTATGCTTTTTGATAGCGGAGTCCGGCGCGGCGGGCAAATCGCACAGTGAAGCAGGCCCTGCCGCCAGCCGTCCCGCGATTGCTCCAGACCGGGCCGACTGCTAAGAGCAGCCCCCGTCCAATGGCGAATGGCTGGCGATGTTTCGACGTCTTTACGACTGGATGATGCGGCTGGCCGGCCATCGCCGGGCCATCCCCGCCATGGCGGCGATCTCCTTCGCGGAAAGCTCGTTCTTTCCCATCCCGCCCGACGTGATGCTGGTGCCGATGGTGCTGGCCCAGCGCAGCAAGGCCTTCCTGATCGCCGGCGTCTGCACCGTCGCCTCCGTGCTGGGCGGCCTGTTCGGCTACGCCATCGGCTATTTCCTGTTCGAGACCATCGGCGCCTGGGTCATCGCGGTCTACAACCTGGAAGGCGCCATGCAGACCTTCCGCGCCGAATTCGACCAGTACGGCACCTGGATCATCCTGATCAAGGGCCTCACCCCCATCCCCTACAAGCTGGTGACGATCGCTTCGGGGGTGGCGCATTTCGATCTCTTCACCTTCCTCTGGGCCTCGATCGTCACGCGCGGCCTGCGCTTCTATCTGGTGGCCGGGCTGCTGTGGAAATTCGGCGATCCGATCCGCGGCTTCATCGAGAAGCGGCTGGAACTGCTGACCTGGGCCTTTCTGGCGGCCCTGATCGGCGGCTTCATCGCTGTGAAATACGTGTTCTAGGCTTGCGACCGCGTGGCGCTGGCAAGTCCGGCGCCGAAACCCCATAGTTTTTCCATGACAGCGCTTTCCCCCGCCTGGTTCGGCCAGTCGCCGCGGCACGCCGCCCTGGCGCCGCTGGTGGTCAGCGGCCTGCTGCTGCTGGGGGCGCTGGCGTTCCAGTATATCGGCGGGCTGGCGCCCTGCGCGCTGTGCCTGGACCAGCGCTACGCCCATGGCGCGGCGCTGGCCTTTGGCATTGCCGGGCTGGTCGTGCGCGGCCCGGCCGGCTGGGTGCTGATCAGCCTGGCGGGGGTGGCCATGCTGGTGTCGGCCGGCATCGGCGGCTTCCATGTCGGGGTCGAGCAGAAATGGTGGCAGGGCCCCACCGGCTGCAGCGGCGGCTCGCTGATCGGCCTCAGCCCGGCGGAAGCCGCGCGCCGGCTGATGGAGACGCCGGTGGTGCGCTGCGACGAGATCCCCTGGTCGCTGTTGGGCGTCTCCATGGCCGGCTGGAACGCCATCGTCTCGGCCGTGGCCGGGCTGGCGGTGGCCGGGCTGGGATTCGCGCGGGCGCTGGGAGGGCGGGCATGAGCGAGCCGGCGCCGCCGACCGTCACCGGCGAGGGCCGCCAGCCGGGCGATCCCTCGCCGCGCCAGATCGTCGAGCGCATCGTGCGCGTCGACCAGGCCGGCGAGTTCGGCGCCATCCGCATCTATGCCGGCCAGCAGGCGGTGATGCGCCGCCGCTATCCGCCCGGCCACAAGGCGCGCAAGGCGATCGAGCACATGGCGCGGCAGGAGCAGCGCCACAAGGAGGTGTTCGACCGGCTGCTGGTCGAGCGGCGCGTGCGGCCGACCCTGCTGCAACCGGTCTGGCACGTCGCCGGCTTCGCGCTGGGCGCGGCGACGGCGCTGCTGGGACCGAAAGCGGCGATGGCCTGCACGGCGGCGGTGGAAGAGGTGATCGACGAGCATTACGCCGACCAGTCGCGCCTCCTGGGCGAGGACGAGAAGCCGCTGCGCGACACCATTGAGGAGTTCCGCGCCGAGGAGCTGGAGCATCGCAACGAGGCGCTGGCCCAGGGCGCGGAGCAGGCGCCGGCCTATCCCGTGCTCAGCGCCGGCATCAAGGCCGCCTCGCGCCTGGCGATCTGGCTCTCCACCCGTTTCTAGCTGCGCACAAAAGCGGTCGCTGTCGAAACGGCGCACGCGCGATCCGCCGATGTTTGCGGTATAGGCGTTTTTGCCCGGCCCGCTTATTCTCGGCGCAGGTTTCTGGAGAGGGACAATGCTCCGCAACGATCCCGTGTCGCAGGCGCGCATCGACCTGGCGGCCGCGCTGCGCAGTGCGGCGCGGCTGAACCTGCATGAAGGCGTGTGCAACCATTTCTCGGTGGCGGTGCCCGACACCGAGGACCGGTTCCTGATCAACCCGCAGGGGCTGCACTGGTCGGAGGTGACGGCCGGTGACATCGTCATGACCGACGCCAGGGGCAACATCGTCGACGGCCGGCACCCGGTCGAGCCGACCGCCTTCTTCATCCATGGCCGCCTGCATCTGGGCAAGCCCTCGGCCAGGGCGGTGCTGCACACCCACATGCCCTATGCCACCGCATTGACCACGATCCGCGGCGGGCGGCTGGAGATGTGCACCCAGAACGCGCTGCGCTACCACGGCCGCATCGCCTATGACGACGACTATGGCGGGCTGGCGCTGAGCGAGGCGGAGGGCGATCGCATCTGCGCCGCCATGGGCGAGGCCGGCATCGCCTTCCTGGGCAATCACGGCGTCATCGTCACCGCCGCCACCATCGCCATGGCCTTCGACGAACTCTATTATCTGGAGCGGGCCTGCATGGTGCAGGTCCTGGCCATGTCGACCGGCAGGCCGCTTGCCGTGCTGGCGGAAGAGCTGGCGGAGAAGACGGCGCAGCAGATGCAGGGCGAGAGCCAGCAGGCCTTCCTGCATTTCGCGGCGCTGAAGCGCCTGCTGGACCGCGACGAGCCGGGCTGGTCGGCGCTGTGATCGGCAGCAGGGAGCAGGAATGTCGCGACTGGGCACACTCGATCCGGAGAAACTTTCACCCGAGCAGCGGCGCATCCACGACGACATCGTCGCGGGCCCGCGCGGCTCGATCGGCGGTCCCTTCGCGCCGTGGCTGCGCAGCCCGGTGCTGGCCGACCGGGCGCAGAAGCTGGGCGAGTTCTGCCGCTTCAACACCTCGCTGCCCAAGCGCCTGTCGGAGCTGGCGATCCTGGTGACGGCGCGCTACTGGAAGGCGCAGTTCGAGTGGTATGCGCATGAGACGATGGCGCGCGAGGGCGGGCTGGCGCAGCCGATCATCGACGCCATCCGCGACCGCCTGCCGCCGCCGGGCATGCAGGACGACGAGAAGGCGGTGTACGATTTCTGCAGCGAGGCCTATGCGCTGCACTACGTCAGCGACGACACCTACGCCCGGGCGGTCAAGCTGCTGGGCGAGAAGGCGGTGGTCGAGCTGGTCGGCATCCTCGGCTATTACTGCCTGGTGTCGCTGACGCTCAACATCTTTCAGGTCGGGTTGCCCGACGGCGAGAAGCCGCAGTTGAAGTAGTTTCCCTTTCCCGTCATGGCCCGGCTCGACCGGGCCACCCATCTTTGCCTCAGTAAGATTCCTCGCCCTGCGCCCGTCGAAGGGCGCGGGGACCGCACATCGTCTGTGAACCCTCACCCTTCGACGGGCTCAGGGTGAGGCAATTTTACTGGAGTGGGGATGGGCGGCCCGGTCACGCCGGGCCAGGACGGAATTCTTCGCTACCCGACAATCGCGCTGTGCACGAAGTTGCAGATCGTGTCCAGCCGCTTGCTGTGCCAGGGATCGGGCTGGCGCGAATTGGTCAGGTAGGCGAAGGACACGCCCGAGGTCGGATCGGCCCAGCAATAGGACGAGCCGACGCCGCCATGGCCGAAGGTCTCGGGCGTCGCCAGCGAGCCCAGGCCACGGATGTTCGGCGTGGTGCCACGCAGATGCGGTCCCAGGCCGCGATGCATGGGCATGCCCATATAGGCGTCGATGCGGTCGCCGGTGAAGTTGCGCGTGGCGTAGCGGATCGTGGCCGGCGACAGCACCCGCCGGCCGTTGAGCTGGCCGCCCTGCAGCAGCATCTGGTAGAACGCCGCCATGGCGCGCGCCGTGGCATAGCCGCCGCCGCCGGGCGCGCCGCCGCGCCGCCACAGCGCGTTGTTGGAATCCTCCAGCGGCTTCAGCGTCGTGGGCTTGCCGTCCTCGGGCACGTGCATATCGGCGGCGCGCGCGTGCAGCGCATCGGGCAGGCCGACATAGATCTCGTCGCCCAGCCCCAGCGGCTCGATCAGCTCCTCGCGGATCAGCGTCTTGAAGTCCTTGCCGGTGATCGCTTCCATCATCGCCGCCAGCACCCAGTGCGCCGCCAGCGGATGGTAGGAAACCTGCGAGCCGGGCGTCCATTGCAGGGCGATGTTGCAGGCCGCCTCGCGCCGCTTGTCCATGTTCTCGAACGTCTCGCCGCGGAACACCGCATCGGGGAAACCGCCCTGATGGGTGATGACCTGCAGGATGGTGATGTGGCGCTTGCCGTTCTTCTCGAAGCCGGGCAGGTGCTCGGCCACGGTGTCGTCGAAGCGAAGCAGGCCGCGCTCAGCGAGCTGCCACAGCGCGGCGGCGGTCAGCACCTTGGTGTTGGAGTAGAGCAGCCACAGCGTGCGCGCGTCGGCCTTCACTTCCTGCGGCGCCATCCGGGCGTGGCCGAAATGGCGCGACAGCACCAGCCGGCCGTGACGGGCCAGCGCGATCTCACCGCCCGGATACCAGCCCTCGGCGACGTGCTGCTCGATGGCGGCGACCAGTCGGTCGAGCTGGTTCTGGTCGAAGCCGAGTTTCTGCGGATTGTCGCTGGGCAGGTCGAAGGGCATGGGCGTCTCCTGTGCGGGCGTCCGCCATCGCGGCGCCGGGCTGGAGGCGGATTATGCCGGATCGAGCTCGCTGTCCCAATACAGGAAGTCGCGCCAGCTTTCGTGCAGATAGTTGGGCGGGAAGGCGCGGCCGTTCTCCTGCAACTCGCCGGTGGTCGGCTCGGCCGGCGCGCGGATCGGCAGCATGCCGACCTGGTGCGCCAGCCGGCTGCCCTTGCGCAGATTGCAGGGCGAGCAGGCGGCCAGCACGTTGTGCCAGGTGGTGCGCCCGCCCAGCGACTTGGGGATCAGGTGGTCGAAGGTCAGGTCCTGGGCGGCGAAGCCGTCGCCGCAGTACTGGCAGGTGAACTTGTCGCGCAGGAAGACATTGAAGCGGGTGAAGGCCGGCCGCCGCGCCGCAGGAATGTATTCCTTCAGCGCGATGACCGAAGGCAGGCGGATTTCCAGGCTGGGACTGCGGATGGTGCGCTCGTATTCGGAGACGACGCTGACGCGGTCGAGGAACACGGCCTTGATTGCGTCCTGCCACGACCACAACGACAACGGGAAATAGCTGAGTGGCCGGAAGTCGGCGTTGAGCACCAGTGCCGGACAGGAGTCAGGCGGCGGTGCCACGCCTCAGTCTCCATCGACTATGCAACTGCCTCACCATGGCGCGCATTCTGGGGAAATCCGCCGCAAAACACAATAGCTGGTGGTACGGCGGATTCCCTTGCCACAACAGGGCCGTAACGTTCCGGTAACCTGGCTTTCATCGACGCCACGCGCCGCTGTCGGCGCTGCGATAGCCCAGGCAGCGATAGGCGGCATCGACCAGCGACTGGCCGCGCGGGTTGAGCAGCAGGCCCGCGCCCATTTGGTTCATGCTGTAGCCGAACGACAGGCCGCATTCGGGATCGGCGAAACCGATGCTGCCGCCCGCCCCGACATGGCCGAAGGCCTGTTCGCCCAGGATGGCGCTGTCGATGCCCGGCAGCTGCGGGATGGGCGCCACGCGCTTGCGGTTGTCCATCGACTTCATGAAGCCCAGCGCGAAACGGGTGGGAATGTAGAGCGTGGCGTCGAAATGCGTCGCCATCGACACCCGCCCCATCTCCGCCAGCGTCTCGCCATCGACCAGCCCGCCGCCGCCCTGGGCCAGCGGCGCGTAGAGCCCGGCAAGGCCGCGGCCATTGGAGATGCCGTTGGCGGCGCCGATCTCCGCTTCGTGGCCGGCGCGGGTATTGGCGCCGAACGGCATGAAGCCGCCGGTGTTGAGCAGGAAGAGCGACGGCGTCGAGGCCTTGTCCTTCACCACCGCCTCGAGGAAGGGCGGGTAGGGCACATCCTGCGGCCAGACATGGCGCAGCATCGGCGCCACGCGTGGCTCGTATTGTTCGGGCAGGCCGATCCAGAAATCGATGCCCAGCGGCCCGGCGATCTCGTCCTGGAAGAACCGGCCCAGCGACTTGCCCGAGACGCGGCGCACGATCTCGCCCACGGTCCAGCCGAAGGTCAGGCCGTGATAGCCGTTGCGGGTGCCGGGGGTCCAGAACGGCTCCTCCTCCTGCAGCCGTTCGATCATGTAGCTCCAGTCGTAGGTGCCGTCCTTCTTCACCGGCGCGCGCAGGGCGGGCACGCCGGCGGAGTGGTCGAGGAACATGCGCACCGTGGTCGCCTCCTTGCCGTGCCGGCCGAACTCCGGCCAGTAGCGGGTCACCGGCGCGTCGTAGTCGAGCAGGCCGCGGCTCTTCAGGACATGGGCGCAGATCGCCGTCGCGCCCTTGGTGCAGGAGAACACGACCGACACCGTGTCCTTTTCCCACGGCCGGCCGCTGTCGCTTTCGGCAATGCCGCCCCACAAATCGACCACCGTCCTGCCGCCGACCGTCAGGCAGACGCTGGCGCCCAGCTCGTCGCGCTCCGCGAAATTCCTCTGGAACGCTTCCAGGACCGGCCGGAATTCCGGCACGCAAAACCCCTGCAGGCGGCCGTTCGGAAGCGTTTGGTCGATCGTGTCGGTCTGTGGCATTGCTTGCGTCTGTCCTTCCGGTTTTCAATCCGGCCATACCCAACCATGACGGGAAACGCGATGGCAACCACTCTGACCCTGGCTTCGCCGCTGACCTTGCCCTGCGGCGCCGTGCTGAAGAACCGACTGGCCAAGGCGCCGCTGACCGAAGGCCTGGCCGACGAGATGAACCGCGCCACGCCGCGCCACGTCTCGCTCTATGGCCGCTGGGCCCAGGGCGGGGCGGGGCTGGTGGTCACCGGCAACGTGCAGGTCGACCGCCGCTATCTGGAGCGGCCGGGCAATGTGGTGATCGATGGCAATGGCGGGTTCGAGGAACTGCAGGCCTACGCGAAGGCCGGCACGCAGAACGGCACGCATCTGTTCATGCAGATCAACCATCCCGGCCGGCAGACGCCGCGGCGGGTGTGCGAGCAGCCGATCGCGCCGTCGGCGGTGAAGCTGAATCTGCCGGAAAGCGCCTTCGCCCCGCCGCGCGCCATGACCGAGGCGGAGATCGAGGACGTGATCCGCCGCTTCGTGCATGTGGCCAAGACGGCGAAGGACGCGGGCTTCACCGGCGTGCAGATCCATGCCGCGCATGGCTATCTCATCAGCCAGTTCCTGACGCCGCTGGTCAACCAGCGCACCGACCAGTGGGGCGGCTCGCTGCAGAACCGCGCCCGGCTGCTGCTGAGCATCGTGCGCGAGATCCGCAAGGTGGTCGGCCCCGCCTTC
Organism: Alphaproteobacteria bacterium; assembly: GCA_037190765.1. GTDB lineage: Bacteria > Pseudomonadota > Alphaproteobacteria > Reyranellales > JAQSWP01 > JAQSWP01. Next base: position 26,576 of record JBBCJW010000041.1, on the reverse strand, counting down.
CCGATCTCGGCCAAGCTGAATTCGTCGGATTTCCAGCAGGGCGGCTTCAGCAATGCCGACTGCCTGCAGGTGGTGCGCTGGCTGGAGGAGGCGGGGCTGGACCTGCTGGAGATCTCCGGCGGCAATTACGAGGAGCCCTCGATGATGGGCTCCAAGACGTCGGAAGGGGCGGCGGTGGCGGAGAGCACCGTCAGGCGCGAGGCCTATTTCATGGACTACGCCGAGCAGATCAGGAAAGTGTCGAAGATGCCGCTGATGGTGACCGGCGGCTTCCGCTCCAAGGCGGCGATGGAGGCGGCCCTGGCGTCGGGCGCGCTCGACGTGGTCGGGCTGGGCCGGCCGATGTGCGTGGAGACCGACCTGCCGAACAGGATCCTGGCCGGCGGCGACGGCACGGCCTGGGAGCGGAACATCAAGCCAGCCAAAGCGGGTCTGGCGTGGTTCTGCCTGGCGCTGATCGCCCATGGCGACGGAGGAACGCCCGACACGGCGCTGACCGGGGCGCAGGCGATCGACCTCTACCTGAAGAACGAGGAGGACACCGCGTCCCGTCTGCGCGATCGCGCCGCCTGATCAACTCAATACATTTTTGAGGAAGCGGGCGCCCAGTTCGACGCCCGCTTCGTCGATGCCATGTTCGAGGCCGGGGCAGACATGGGTCTGCACCGGCACTTTCAGCACCTGCAACTGCTGTTCGGCCAGGTGCAGGGCCTGCACCGGCACCATGGGATCGGCATCGCCATGGATCAGCAGCACCGGCGGGCGCGACCTGATCTCCTCGCGCAGCACTGCCGCCCCCGGCAGGGCGCCGGAATAGCCGACGATGCCGGCGAAGGGGCGGGCGCGGCGCAGGCCGACATGCAGCGCCATCATGGTGCCCTGCGAGAAACCGACCAGGGCGGTCTTCGATTCGTCGACGCCGTGGCGCGCCATCTGCTCGGTGAAAAAGGCGTCGAGGATCGGCGCCACTCCGCGCGCGCCGGCCAGCATGATGTCGGGGTTGAGGTTGGAAATGCCGAACCACTGGAAGCCGAACGGATTCATGTCGCAGGGATAGGGCGCGTTGGGCGCCATGAACAGCGTGTCGGGCAGCACCGGCGCCCACACCGGCGCCAGCCCGATCAGGTCGTCGCCATTGGCGCCGTAGCCGTGCAGCAGGATCACCAGATGCTCGGGCCTGCCCTGGTGCAGCGGGCCGGCGACGGGGCCGGTGAGTTCGAACAGCGGGTTCATGCGGCTTTTCCTTTGCGGCGCAGGACGGGCGAGATCGGATCGGGCGTCGGCACGGCAACGGCGGCGCGCTGCGCCAGCTTCGCCTCCGTCCTGGCCCAGTCGGGCATGTTGCGCCGGTAGTGCCATAGCGTCAGCGCCGCGACGCTGCGCCAGGGCCGCCAGGCCTCGGCGGTCTGCAGCAGGCGTTTGGCGTCCGGCCGCGTCGGCAGGCTCTTCAGGTGCTGCAGTGCCACCCACAGCCCGACATCGGCGCCAGGCATGATGTCGTGCCGGCCCAGCGCGAACATCAGGTAGATCTCCGCCGTCCAGCGACCGATACCCTTGGCCTTCACCAGCTCGGCGATGGCGATTTCGTCTTCCATCGCCTGCAGCGCGCCGAGATCGACGCGGCCGGCGGCGACGTCGGCGGCCAGCGCCAGCCCGTAGCGGATCTTCTGGCCGCTGAATCCGGCCTGGCGCAGGACGGGCTCGCCCGCCGCCAGCAGAGCCTCCGGCGTCAGCGGATCGACCAGCAGCGCCAGCTTCTCCCAGATGGCGCGCGCCGAATGCACCGAGACCTGCTGGCCGACGATGGAGCGCAGCAGCGTGGCGAAGCCGGGCTCCGCGCTGCGCAGCGGCGGCACGCCACATTGCGCCAGTGCCCGCGCCAGATCGGGGTCGATCTGCGCCAGGTGCGCGGCACCTTCCTTCAGGGAGCGCGCGTTGAGGCGGCGGATACGCGCCATCGATGAACCCGTCGTTGCGTGGAACGACATCTTCGCTAATGTCGGCGGCGTGGACAAGCTCGTCACACGTTTCGCGCCCAGCCCGACCGGATTGCTGCATCTGGGCCATGCGCGCTCGGCGCTGGAAGGCTGGCGCGCGGCGCAGGATAGCGGCGGCCGCTTCCTGCTGCGCATCGAGGACATCGACCGCGGCCGCTGCCGCGAGGAATTCGTTGCCGCCCTCTTCGAGGACCTGGCCTGGCTTGGCCTGCGCTGGGAGGAGCCGGTGCGCCGCCAGTCGCGGCATTTCGAGGACTACCGCGCCGCCCTCGATCGCCTGCAACGCATGGAGCTGGTCTATCCCTGTTTCTGCACGCGCCAGGACATACAGCGCGAGATCGAACATGCGGTCGCAGCACCGCACGGGCCGGACGGTCCGCTCTATCCCGGCACGTGCCGCCTTCTTGCCGCCGGCGAGCGGCAGGAGAAGATGGCGGCAGGCACGGCCTATGCGCTGCGGCTGGACGTGGCCCAGGCGCTGGCGTGCACCGGACCGCTGCACTGGCACGACGAGAAGGCGGGCGACATCGCCGCCGATCCGCTGTCGCTGGGCGACGTGGTGCTGGCGCGCAAGGACACGCCGACCAGCTACCATCTGTCGGTGACGGTGGACGATCACCTGCAGGGCATCACGCTGGTGACGCGCGGCGTCGATCTCTTCGCGGCAACGCATGTGCATCGCCTGCTGCAGGCGCTGCTGGGCTACCGCACCCCGCGCTACCGCCACCATGAACTGCTGACCGACCAAAGCGGGCGGCGGCTGGCCAAGCGCGACCAGGCCCTGACCCTGCGGGCGATGCGCGAGAGCGGGCTGACGGCGGCGCAGGTGCGGGCGATGGCCGGTTTCGCCTGACGGTCCGACGCCGATTGCGCCCGCCCGTTGCCGGGGCGCATAATTTGGCCGAAGAACGCGGGAGGAAAACCATGAAGCGGGACGTTCAGGTTGCGCTCGTGCGCGAGCTCTTCGGCTATCTCGACCAGCGCAGCACCGCCCAGGCCGAGCGCGTCATGCACAATCCGGTCGCCGCCTATACCGACGTGGCGCGCTGGCAGGAGGAGCGCCGCGTCCTGTTCGGCGGCGATCATCCGCTGTTCATGGGGCTGTCCTGCACCCTGCCCAAAATCGGCGACTACCGGGTCGAGACGGTCGACCGGTTGCCCGTGCTGCTGACACGCGACCGCGACGGTTCGGTCAAGGCCTTCGCCAATATCTGCAGCCATCGCGGCGCGCCGGTGGCGCAGGGTGAGGGCAACGCCCGCGCTTTCGTCTGTCCCTATCACGGCTGGTGCTACGGCACCGACGGCCGGCTGCTGTCGATCTCCGACGAGAAGGCGTTTCCCGGCCTGCAGCGCGAGGGGCTGCACCTGAAGCGGCTGCCCGCTTCGGAGAAGCACGGCATGATCTTCGTCCGGCCGCGCCCCATCGCCGAGGGACAGTCGGCAACGATCGACGTCGATGCGCATCTCGCCGGCATGCAGGAGGAGCTGGCGCCGTTCGAGTTCGAGCGCTACCAGCATTTCCGCAGTGTGCGCTTTCCGGTGGCGATGAACTGGAAATTCGTCATCGACACCTTTCTCGAATCCTACCACATCGCCTTCCTGCACAAGACGACGGTGGCGCCGATCTTCAATTCCAACCTGTCGGGCTGCAAGGAATACGGGCTGCATGGCCGCATGACCGCGCTGCGCAAGACGGCCAACGAATTGCGTCGCCTGCCGGACGCCGAATGGGGCGAGACGCCGCTGAAGCACGTCATCGTGCTCTACACGCTGTTCCCCAATGCCATGTTCATCTTCCAGGCCGACCATGTCGAGACCTGGCGCGTCTATCCCTCGCCGGAGCGGCCGGACGAATGCATGGTCGAGTTCGGCTTCTACATCCCGGAGCCGGCCGGGACCGAGAAGGCGGAGAAATACTGGAACAAGAATTTCGAGCTGGCGGTGAAAACGGTGCAGGCCGAGGATTTCACCATCGGCGCCCAGATGCAGCAGGCCTTCCACAGCGGCGTGCAGGAGCATGTGATCTACGGCCGCAACGAGGCGGCGCTGATCCATTTCCACGCCAGCGTGCGCCAGGCGCTGGGGCTGCCGCCGGCATGAGCGATTTTCCCCAGCAGGGCGTCGCCTTCGTCGCCGGCGGTTCCGGCGGCATCGGCCGCGCCATCTGCCGCCTGCTGGCCGAGGCGGGCTGCGACGTGGTGCTGAGCTATCGCAACGGGCGCGAGCGGGCGCAGGAGACGGCGGCGCTGGTGCAGGCGGCCGGCCGCAAGGCGGTGCTGCGCCAACTCGACCTGCGCGACGAGAAGGCGGTGGCGCAGGCGGTGGACGAGGCGGCGCTGGATTTCGGCGCGCTGCATACCGCGGTCTATGCCGCCGGCCCCTATATCAACATGCGCCACATCAGCCGCATCGAGCCGGCGCTGTTCCGCGACACCATGGAGCAGGATGCGTTCGGCTGCTTCAATCTCATCCATGCCGCCCTGCCGCATCTGCGCTCCTCGCGCGGCGCGCTGGTGGCGCTGATGACCCCCGCGCTGCGGCGCTATGCCGTCAAGGACGTGCTGTCGGTGGCGCCCAAGGCGGCGATCGAGGCGCTGGTGCGCGGGGTGGCGGCCGAGGAGGGACGCTTCGGGGTGCGGGCCAACGGGGTCGGCGTCGGGGTAATCGAGGATGGCATGTACCATGCCCTGATCGAGACCGGCGATTTCGACCAGCGTTTCCTGGAAGCCTCGCGCCAGAACATGGCGCTGCGCCGGCTGGGCAGCGCCGACGAGGTGGCCGAGGCGGTGGTGTTCCTGGCCTCGGCGCGGGCGCGCTGGATCACCGGCCAGACCCTGATGGTAGACGGCGGCTACGCGCTGTAGCGTGGATCGCGATCGGGCGGAAGCGCAGACGCTTTCCTCTGATCGCGATTTCCTTGAGCCGAGATATCCCCATACGCGTCGGCACCCGTTCTTCCTTATGATGCGGCAGTTTCTCGTCATTCCTTGGGGGCTGCGGTCATGCTGCGAAGCTGCGCCGTTCTGGCGCTGTCGTTGTTGCTGTCCGGCTGCGATGCCGTCGTCGACAACATCGCCCCGCGCGCCGCCACCTACAACGCCGAGACGCACAACGTGCAGATGACGGGCGTGCTGCTCAACGTGGTGCGCGCCAGCCAGCGCCATCCGCTGGAATTCACCGCCGTCGTCAACGCCACCGGCGGCGCCCAGGCCAATGCCAGCCTGGGCCTGGGCGTCTCCTCGGTCGGGCTGACCGTGCCGTTCGGCATCGACGCCATCCGCACCTATTCCGCCTCGCCCAACGTGGGCTACCAGGCCAACCAGAATTTCGTGGTCCAGGTCCTCGACAGCCAGGAGTTCGTCAGCGGCATCCTGCGGCCGCTGGACATGAAGACGATCGACTACTACCTGCAGCAGGGTTATCCGCGCGGCGTCATGCTGTACCTGATCATCGACCGCATCGAGGTGGTCGACGACAGGAACAGGGTGGTGCGCACCATCGACAACTACCCCGGCATCACCCAGTTCAGCGAGTTCGGCGAGGTGGTGGACGGTTTCATCGCCGACAACCTGAAGACCGAGACCGTCACCGACGTGGTCGATCTGGGGCCGCCGATCGCGGCCAGCGACATGCGGAACGCCGACCTGCAGATGCGCATCGACCAGGCCGGCATCCTGCTGGAGCGCGACGCCAGGGGCGACTACCGGCTGCGCAAGCGGATCACCAGCGTGCGTTTCTGCTACGAGGGCGGCGACGGGCCCGACCGTTGCGGCGCCGCGCAGGAGGAGCGCGAACGGCCGCGGATCGCCGCCGCCCGGGACGGCACGCCGGCGGCCGAAGCCAAATCCTTCCTGCTGGCGCCCAAGCAGCAGCAGTTCGCGCGCTACCGCTATCGCATCTTCCCGCGCTCGACCGAGGCCATCATCTATTACCTGGGCGAGGTCATCCGCTACCAGAACGCCGACCCCACCGGCAAATTCCTGGTGCGCGTGCCGGTCGGGCGCCGGGGCGACACCGAGCCGCTGTTCGTGCTCAGCCCCGACGGCGTGGCCGATCCGCTGGCCACGATCTCCTATCGCGGCACCAGCTATGCGGCGCCGGCTTCGGGGACACGCACGGCGCAGGTCGTCAACATCGTGCGCCAGCTCATCTCGCTGAACCGCTCGGCCAAGGACATCCCCACCACGAACATACTGACGGTGGTCGGCAACTAGGATTCGCGATCGGGATTTGCGATCCGTTTCAGTCGTGCAGCACCCGGCGGCAGTTGCCGCCTTCGACCACGCCCAGCAGCGCGCCCACCACCCAATAGCCGATCAGCCGCTGCAGGGTGCGCGGAATCGTTTTGGCGATGGGCGGCGGCACGCACAGATACTGGTTCTCCTGCTGCCGCAGCCAGGCGCGGCAATAGACGGCCGACACAGCCGCGCGCCGGTTGCCGCTGACATTGGCGCCGCCGCCATGGAACAGGCTGGCGTCGTAGAGCACCGCCGAGCCCGGCGGCATCTCGACGCTGATCGGCTGCTGCGCCGGCCGCTCCTCGCTGGGGCTGGTATGGCTGCCGGGCACGATCAGCGTGCCGCCGCTGGCGGCGGTGAAGGGATCGATCGCCCACAGGCAGTTCAGCGACAGCGGCGGGCGTGGCCGCGGCAGCGGATAGTAGCCGTCGTCGCGATGCAGCACCTGCGCCGTCTGGCCCGGATAGGAAGTGATGGTGGAGGCGACCGAGAGCTGGATCTGGTCGTCGAGATAGGCTTCGGCCAGGGCGATCACGGTCGGATGCAGCCACAGCACGTCCATGATCCGCGTCTTGGCGACGACGTTGTAGATGCGCTGGGTGTGGAAGCCCTCGAACACGGAGCGGCCCATCGGGGTGGATTGATGCAGCCGGTCCATCTCGCGCCAGATCGCCTCGACCGTTTCGGTCGGCACCAGCTCGGGCAGGATCAGGTAGCCGTCGCGCCGCAGCGCTGCCAGCTCCGGCGCCAGCGTCGTCCGCTGCGACTCGCTGCTGATGCGATCGGCGCGATGGTCGCCCTGGGCGCCGGCGTGGAACGGATCGGTGGCGAGGTTTTCCTTCATCATGGCGCGGCTCCGGGGCTAGAGCGGATCACGATTGGATGGAAGCGGTCGCGCTTCCATTCAATCGTGTGAATCCGCGCTATTTCTTAATATCTAGAGCAAATCACGTTCTAACGGAATCGCTCGCGAGTCCGTTAGAACGTGATTTGCTCTGGCTCGCCCGACTATGGAAGGCGCCGCGCCGGCCGTCAATGAACGAGCGTTTACCTTCTCAGGCGCTGGCCATTTTCGGCGTGAAGGTGCCGACCTCGTCCTCGAACGCCTTGGCCGCGCGCAGCACCAGCGCATCCTTGTAGTGGCCGCCGACGATCTGCAGGCCGATCGGCAGGCCCGCCTTGGTCAGGCCGCACGGCACCGAGGCGGCCGGCTGGCGCGACAGGTTGAAGGTCAGGGTGAAGGGCGTCCAGGCCAGGCTGACCTCGTCGCCGCCCTTGGGCGTGGCCTTGCCGACGTCGAAGGCGGGGATCGGCATGGTCGGCGTCAGCAGCAGGTCGTACTTCGCCAGGAAGAGGTTGAGCGTGGCGCCGATCTCCTGCCGCCGGTTCATCGCCGTGATGTAGTCGGACTGGCTCTGGCGGGCGCCGACTTCGGCGGCGCGCAGCAGGCCGGGATCCATCAGCTTGCGCTGCTCGGGTGTAAATTTCCGCAGCAGCACCGAGACATTGCCCATCCAGTGGATGTCGAGAATCTCCGTCGTATCGGGAATGCCCGGATCGACCTCCGTCACCTTGGCGCCCAGCCGCGAAAAGACCTTGGCCGCCCGGGCGACGGCGGCGGCGACTTCCGGGTCGACGTTCTTCACGAAGCCCAGGGTCGGCGAATAGGCGATCTTCAGCCCCTTGACGCTGCCCTTCAGCGCCTTGACGTAGTCCATACCGTCATAGGGTAGGCCGTACCATTCGCGCGGATCGGGGCGGGTGATGACGTTCATCATCATCGCCACGTCGGTGATGGACCGCGCCATCGGCCCGACATTGGACAGCGTGCCTTGCGCCGAGGGCGGGTAGACCGGCACGCGGGCGAAGGTGGCCTTGATCGTGGCCAGGCCGGAGAAGGAAGCGGGAATGCGCACCGAGCCGGCGGCGTCGGTGCCGACCGACAGCGTGCCCATGCCGGCGGCCAGCGAGGCGGCCGAGCCGCCGGACGATCCGCCCGGGGTCTTGTCGGCGTTCCAGGGATTGCGGGTGATGCCGAACAGCGGCGAATCGGTGACGCCCTTCCAGCCGTATTCCGGCGTCGTGGTCTTGGCGAAGATCACCGCGCCGGCGGCGCGCAGGCTGGCCGAGGCCGGCGCGTCCTGCGTCCAGGGACCGGCGGGATCGTTGGCCTTGGTGCCGAACAGGGTCGGCATGCCGATGGTCCACAGCGTGTCCTTGACGGTGACGGGCACCCCGTCGATGGCGCTGAGCGGCTTGCCCTTCTTCCAGCGCTTCTCCGAAGCGCGCGCCGCCTTCAGCGCGCCGTCGCGGTCCTGCGCCTGGAAGGCGTTGAGGACCGGGTTGAGCCGGTCGATCTGCGCGAATACCTGCTGCAGGGCCTCCACCGGCGATGCCTTGCCGCGGCGGAACAGCTTCGACAGCTTCGCGGCTGGCATCAGGGCAAGTTCGTTCGTCATCTCAGGCACTCCGCATCGAGGCTTTGGCAACCGGAAGCTGGGGCAGGCGCACCGGATGGGCATGGGCGTAGGCGCGGGCCGCGCGCAGCACCAGCGCATCGCGATGGAGGCCGCCGACGATCTGCAGGCCGACCGGCAGGCCCGCCTTGCTGACGCCGCACGGCACGGTGATGGCCGGCTGGCGCGTCAGGTTGAAGACGTAGGTGAAGGGCGTCCACAGATTGTTGGGCGTGCCGTTGCCGTCGAGCGGCGCATTGAGGCCGACATCGAAGGGCAGCACCGCCACGGTCGGGGTCAGCAGCAGGTCGTAGTCGTGCAGGAACGTCTCGTAGCGGTGGCCCAGCAGGCGCCGCTGCTGCTGTGCGGCCACGAGGTCGTCGACGGAATAGCCCGCGCCCATGCGCCCGGCCTCGACCAGGCCGGGATCGAACAAATGGTGCCGGTCGGCCGGGGTCGCCTTGATGAGATGCGCCACCGAGGTCAGCCAGTGGGTCAGGAACATGGCGCCGGTGTCGAAGCCCTCGACCGGCGCATCGACCTGCTCGACCCGCGCCCCCAGCTCCTCGAAGCGCCAGGCCGCCTTGGCGACCATCCTGGCGACTTCCGGATCGACCCTGGCGCCGCTGCCCAGCGTCGGGCTGAAAGCGATCCTGAGCTTGCGCACACCGCCGCGCAGGTGCTTCTGGTAGTCGGCGCCGTCGTCGGGCAGGGCGTACCAGTCGCGCGGATCGGGCCGGCCGATGACGTTCAGCAACGCCGCGCAATCCTCGACCGTGCGCGCCATCGGTCCGGCATTGGCCATGGTGCCGTGCATGGAAGGCGGATAGGCGGCGACGCGGCCGAACGTGGCCTTCATGCCGACCAGGCCGCAGAAGCTGGAGGGAATGCGGATCGAGCCGCCGCCATCGGTACCGACGGAGAGCGGGCCCATGCCGGCGGCGATGGCCGCACCCGAGCCGCCGGAGGAGCCGCCCGGCGTCTTGTCGGGATTCCACGGATTGCGCGTGATGCCGCGCAGCGGCGAATCGGTCACGCCCTTGAAGCCGAATTCCGGCGAGGTGGTCTTGCCCAGGATGACGGCGCCGGCCTCGCGCAGCCGCGCCACCGACGGCGCATCGTAGTCCCAGGGCTGGCTGGCGGGATCGATCAGCCGCGAGCCCATGACGGTGGGCATGCCCTTGGTCTGGATCAGCTCCTTGACGCTGGCCGGCACGCCGTCGAGCTTCGACAGCGGCTTGCCCTTCTTCCAGCGCTTCTCCGATTTCTTCGCCGCCTCCAGCGCGCCCTCGGCATCGACGGTGGCATAGGCGTTGATGGCGCCGTCGACCGCGTCGATGCGGTCGATCATCGCCAACGTCACCTCGACCGGCGACAGCTTGCGTCTTTCGTAGAGATCCGACAGCTCCAGCGCCGTCATCTGGGTGGGGTCTGTCGCCATGGAACCTCTTTTCAGGCGGCGCTGCGATTGCGGCTCAGGCTTTGCGCCGTCGCCTCGTACCGGGCGGCCGCCTCGGCCTGGCCGAGACGGGCATGGAGATCGGCGAGGCTGCGCTTCAGCGCCGGGATCGCCGGCCGCGCCAGGTCGCGCTGCCGCAGCTTGGCCAGCGCCTTGTCGTTCCAGCCCGCCTTCACCAGCGCGTCGAGATGGATCTGCTCGAAGAGATCGCGCTGGGCATGGCTGCCGCCGATGCCCTGCAGATGCGGCAGCGCCACCTCCAGCCCGTTGACGGCGCCGCTCCAGTCGCCTTGGGCGTGGGCGGCGATGCCGTGCGCCGCCGGCACCGCGGCCGCCTGCCAGGTCCGGCGCACGAATTCCGGCGCGCCCTGCGCATAGGCTTCCAGGCTTGCCAGCATCTCGACCACCGCCGCCCGTTCGCCGGCGCGCGCCAGCCCCAGGACGTAATGCAGGTCGAGAAACGGCGAGACGTGCTCGTCGATGCGCGGCTTCAGGTAGCCCGCCACGTCGCGCCAGCGGTCGCCGACATCGACGCCGCGCAGCTCCAGCCGCGCCAGCAAGGCGACGGCGTTGACCTGGTCCTGCGAGAACTCCTTCCACACGCCCCAGACGCGCTGGTCGTACAGCGCCAGCGCCTCGTCGTGACGATCGGCGTCGATCAGGAACAGCGCCAGATGCCACCAGTTGTGGGTGTACATGAAGGAGTTGCACTGGCTCCACGACGCCGAATGGCCCTGCATCCAGGCGATGCCTTCCCCGATGCGGCCCTGCGTCTCCAGCACATGCGCCACCGCGTGATGCGCCCAGGGATCGTTGCCGAGCGAGGCGGCCAGGCGGCCTTCCTCTTCCGCTTCCGGCAGGCGATGGCACTGCTCCAGGGCGAAGGCGCGCATGCCGTGGATGAACCGCACGTCGGCGTTGGCCTCGCGGGTCTTGTCGGCCAGCCGCAGCATGCCGTCGAAGTCGCCGATGTAGAAATAATGCTTCTGTCCCATCTTGGCGGCGAAGACGTCGCGCGGGAAACGGTCGGCCAGGGCTTCGTGCGCGGCGACCACCGTCGCCAGGTCGTCGCGGTGCAGCGCGTCGATCGCCTCGAGCCACAGCAGTTCGCGCTCGTTCATCGCGGCGGCCATGGCGCGGGCGCGGACCAGGAACGGCTCAGCATCGCGATAGCCCTGCCGGTTCTCCATCGACAGGTGCAGCAGCGCGCTCATCATCGCAATCATCGGGCAGTCGGGATCGTGGTCCGCCGCCGGCAGGAATTCGGCCAGCCGGTTGCCATAGGCCAGCCACTGCTCGCGCAGAAAATCGAGCGCCGCAATGGCGCGCGGCGAGGCGTTGCTGACCGCCAGATCGCGTCCGTCCCTGAGCATCCCCTGTCTCCGCCGCCAGAGTGTCACGGCAGTTTCGGCAAGTCGAGCCGCCCTGCGCCGCCTGGTCGAATGTTACAGTTTTAAGACAACTCGAGAAGACCAACGCTCAGGGCAAATCACGGTTTAGGATCGCGGACCCTCGGCATGGGCGTGCAGGCCGGCTGCGAGTTCCACGTAGCCGGGCGTATCGGGATCGATCAGCCCGTGGCGGATGAAGAAATCGATCAGCACCAGATTGCAGTTGAACTTGAAATCGAACGTGTCGCGCACCCGCTCCAGCACGCGCTGCGCCGGCCACAGCTCGAAATGCTCGATCTCGTCGTCGTGCGGCTGCGGCACGAAATCGTCGGGCAGTTCGAGGTCGTAGTTGAACAGCACGTCCGGCTTCAGCCCGTCGCGATGCTCCAGGCAATAGGTGACGATGCCGACCGGCCGCGCCTGGCGCGCCAGCGCCTCGGGGATGGAGGCTTCCTCCTTGCACTCCTTCACCACGTTGTCGATCAGCGAGATGCCGGCCGGCTGGCCGCCCGCCACGGTGTTGTCGAGCATGCCGGGATAGGTGGGCTTGGTCCGGCTGCGGGTGGCGACCCAGACATGCAGCCCGTCCCGGCGCCGCACGAAGCCGGTCAGGTGCACGCCATAGGCGCGGATGCCGAAGAAGGGGATGGCGGCGCGCTCCATCGCCATCAGCGGTTCCTCGCCCCAGCGCGGCGCGACCGGATAGCGCTCCTCGCGCCAGGCCGTGATGCGGCCCTCCTCGCGCAGCTCGCGCAGGAAGGGATCGAGCGCGTCGGTGCGTTGCGGCGGCGTCGCCAGCGCCCGGTTCAGGGTCACGGCGTGCGGCTGGATCATGAACAGCTCGCTGCGGCGGGCCAGCACCGGGATGAAATCGTCGCGGATCCAGCCGGCGGTCTGGCCGGCGATGCGGAAGGGGCGGAAGCGGGCGATGTCGTGCGCGTTGCAGGCGCGGATATGATCGATGAAGGCCATGGCCGCAGTCTACACAGGCCGTGGCGGACCGGGCTAGGATGGCGGCATGGACCGCATCGCTTCGCAGCCCGACCGCGGGACGGCCACGCCGGAACGGCGGCTGGCCGATCTCCTTCGCCTCACCCTGCCGGCCCGCGACCTGCACGAGGTTACGGTCGAGACGGTGGACGAGGGCGAGGTGCGGCTGCGGTTTCCCTTCCGGCCGGACTATCTGGGGCCGGGCGACATCTATTCCGGGCCGCTGCTGCTGTCCTTCGCCGATACGGCGATCTACGCCGCCGCCCAGCTTGGCCTGGAGAGCGACCGCATGGCGCTGACCTCGACCCTGAACGTCGCCTTCCTCAAACGGGCGGCGGCCGGCGATATCGTGACGCTGTCGCGCGTGCTGCGCCGCGGGCGGCGGCTGATCCATGCCGAGGCCTGGCTGTTCAATCATGCGGCGGTGGAACCGGTCGGCCACGCGACAGCCAGTTGCGCGGTCGTGCAACGAACGGTCTGAAAAGGGTTCACACGCCTGCCATGCCGCCAAATCGCTGTTGCCGCCCGCATCCCGTTCCTATGATTGCCTGCTTCTGATTCGACCGTAGCCCCATGACGTCCGCTCCCCCGCCGGGCCATCCGCCGCCGGCCATCGATCCTTCCGCCTATCGACGCGGTCTCGCCAAGGTCTCGCCCCTGCTGGTGGGCACGGTGCTGTTCGGGCTGGCGACGGGGGCGGCCGTGGCGCAGGCGCCGGTTGGGGAACACGTACTGTTCGCCATGCCGCTGGTGATCTATTCCGGCGCCGGGCAGCTCGCCTACGCCCAACTCGTCGCCTTGGGCGCGCCGTTCCTGTCCATGCTGGCGACCTTGGTGCTGATCAATCTGCGCTACCTGATCTACGCCACCATCGCCGGCAGCTGGCCGCGGCCAAAGAGCCTGCTGGTGCGCGTCTTCGGCCCGTTCCTGATCAGCGAGAATTCCTTCGCCCTGGCGCTCGACGAGAAGCCGGAGGACCGGTTCGGCGTCGTGCTCGGTTCCGGCCTGGCGCTCTGCGTGGTGTGGGTGAGCACCTGCACCGTCGGCGCCCTGCTGTCGAGCCAGTTGCCGCCGCTGAAGCACGCCTACGCCATTCCCGCCATCGTGCTGGCGCCGATCCTGGTCGGGCTGATCAAGGACCGCCAGCGCCTGGCGATCGCCGTCCTGGCCTTCGCCTGCGGCGTGGCGCTGGCGGCACTGCCCTATCGGCTGGGCCCGCTCTTCGCCGGCGTGGCGGCGACCTTGCTGGTCATGGCCTCGATCGGCCTGTGGAAGCGGCCGCGATGATCGAGCTGGCCAGCCTCTGCGCGCTGGGCTTCACGCTCTATGCGATGAAGGCGGTGCCGTATTTCTTCGGCCGCCTGCCGCAGAACCGTTTCGTCCTGGCCCTGTTCGACCTGGTGCCGGTCGGGCTGCTGACCGCGCTGCTGCTGTCGCCCGTCGTGGTCGGCGCCGTCGAGCAGCCAATGCTGGAAGCGCTGCTGGTGATGCTGGCGGTGGTCGCCGCCCTGGGGCTGAGCGCCCTCACCGGCCAGGCCGCCATCGGTATTCTGGCCGGGCTGATGGTGCTGGCGGTGGCGGAACTGATCTGATCTGATCCTCAGGCCGCTTCGCGCGCGCTCTGGTCGACCACGACCACGATGTCGCGCATGATGGCGGTGATGTCGTAGTCCTTGGGCGTGTAGACGCGCGCCACGCCGGCCCTAGTCAGCGTTTCGGCATCGGCCGGCGGAATGATGCCGCCCACCACCACCGGCACCTCGCCGATGCCCGCCTTGCGCATGCCGTCGAGCACTTCCGTCACCAGCGCCACGTGGCTGCCCGACAGGATCGACAGGCCGACGACATGCACGCCTTCCTCGAGGGCGGCGTTGACGATCTGCGCCGGGGTGAGGCGGATGCCTTCATAGACTACCTCCATGCCCGCGTCGCGGGCGCGCACGGCGATCTGCTCGGCGCCGTTGGAGTGGCCGTCGAGGCCGGGCTTGCCGACCAGGATCTTCAGCCGCCGGCCCAGGGTGCGCGAGACGCGCTCGACCTCGGCCCGCACCGGCGCCAGCGAATCGCCGCTCAGGCCGGCGGCGCGGGCGACGCCGGTGGGCGCCCGGTACTCGCCGAAGATCTCGCGCAGCGCGCCGCCCCATTCGCCGGTGGTGACGCCGGCATGGGCGCAGGCGATCGAGGGCTCCATGATGTTGCGGCCTTCCCTGGCCGCCGTCTTCAGGGCTTCCAGCGCGGCCGCCGCCTGCTTGGCATCGCGCCTGGCGCGCCACGCCTTCAGCGCCTCGACCTGGTCGCTCTCGACTTGCGGATCGACCGTCATGATGGCGTCGGTGCCGGTCGACAGCGGCGAAGCCTCGCCTTCGGTGAATCTGTTGACGCCGACCACGACCTGCTCGCCGCTCTCGATGGCGGCGATGCGGCGCAGATTGGATTCGACCAGCTTCTGCTTCATGTAGCTGGCATCGACGGCGGCGACGGCGCCGCCCATGCCCTCGATGCGCGCCAGCTCGGCGCGGGCGGCGGTCTTCAGTTCCTCGACCTTGGCGGCGATCTCGGTGGCGCCGTCGAAAATGTCGCCGAACTCCAGCAGGTCGGTCTCGTGCGCCACGATCTGCTGCAGGCGCAGCGACCATTGCTGGTCCCACGGGCGCGGCAGGCCCAGCGCCTCGTTCCAGGCCGGCAGCTGCACGGAGCGGGCGCGCGCCCTCTTCGACAGCACCACGGCCAGCATCTCCAGCAGGATGCGGTAGACGTTGTTCTCCGGCTGCTGCTCGGTCAGGCCCAGCGAATTGACCTGCACGCCGTAGCGGAACAGCAGCGCGCGCGGGTCAGTGACGCCGTAGCGCTGGCGGCCGATCTCCTCCCACAATTCGGTGAAGGCGCGCATCTTGCACAGTTCGGTGACGAACTTGATGCCGGCGTTGACGAAGAAGGAGATGCGCGAGAACACCTTGGAGAAATCCGCTTCCGGCACCTGGCCGGTGGCCTTCACCGCGTCGAGGATGGCGATGGCGTTGGCCAGCGCGAAGGCCAGCTCCTGCACCGGCGTCGCGCCCGCTTCCTGCAGGTGGTAGGAGCAGACGTTCATCGGGTTCCACTTGGGAACCTCGCGGTAGGTGAAGGCAATGACGTCGGCGGTCAGCTTCAGCGACGGCTGCGGCGGGAAGATGTAGGTGCCGCGCGACAGGTATTCCTTGATGATGTCGTTCTGCGTCGTGCCCTGCAGCGTCTTGCGGTCCAGGCCCTGGCTCTCGGCGCAGGCGATATAGAGCGACAGCAGCCAGGCGGCCGGCGCGTTGATGGTCATCGACGTGTTCATCCTGTCGAGCGGGATGCCGTCGAACAGCGCCTGCATGTCGCCCAGATGGCCGACCGGCACGCCAACCTTGCCCACTTCGCCGCGCGCCAGCACGTGGTCGGCGTCGTAGCCGGTCTGGGTCGGCAGGTCGAACGCCACCGACAGGCCGGTCTGACCGCGCGCCAGGTTGGTGCGGTAGAGCTCGTTCGACTTCTTCGCCGTCGAATGCCCGGCATAGGTGCGGATCAGCCAGGGCTGGTCGCGGGTCGGAGTGGGCTTGTCGCTCATGTCTGCCATCACAGAAGGAAACACCGCCATTTAGTAAGGTTCTCTGCTGCAGTGCAACAATAACCTTCTAATCGCCCCACCGCTTGAAATATTGTGACTTTCCGGTGCGGATCGAATGACAACCCACAGCCGGTATCGCTAGGGTCGGCGTAGTCTGTTGGGGAGCACCATGCAAAATCCGCAGGTTGGCGGCGACAGCGCCGGCCATACGAGGTTCGTCTATGACGGGCGGCTGGGCGAGCTTTACGTCATCTTCATCAAGAATCTGCTGCTGACGATCATCACGCTGGGAATCTACCGTTTCTGGGCCAAGACCCGGATCAGGCGCTATCTCTGGTCGCATACCTCGCTGTTCGGCGACCGGTTCGAATACACCGGCACCGGCAAGGAACTGTTCCTCGGTTTCCTGCTGGCGATCGGGCTGCTGATCGGCGCCGGTCTTGTCCTCGTCCTGGCCGGCTACCTGCTGAGCGAGATCAGCGAAGTGCTGCTGGTGCTCGTGTTCATCGTCTTCTATGCCGGCATCTTCCTGCTGTTCTTCGTCGCCCGCTTCACCGCGCTGCGCTATCGCCTCTCGCGCACGCGCTGGCGCGGCATTCGCGGCGGCCTGGCCGGATCGCCCTGGCGTTTCGGTTTCATCTCGATGGGCTGGAACATCGCCAACATGATGGCGATCGGCTTCCTCTCGCCGGTGGTGCTGATGCAGACCCTGGCCTATCGGCTGAAGAACGCCCATTTCGGCACGGCGCGGGCCGATTTCGACGGCGCGCCGGGCGATCTCTATCCCCGCTTCCTGGGTTTCTATTTCGGTTCCGCCCTTGTCGCCGTCGCGATCCTGGTGATCGGCGGCATCATCATCGCCGCGTCCGGGCTGTTCTACGACTTCCAGGAATTGTTCGAGTCGATGGGTCACTACGATCCAGATGACATGCCGCCGGAAATGGCGCGGCTGCAGCTGATCCTGATCGGCACGATCTATGCCGCCTTCTTCGGCGCGGCGCTGCTGATGCTGCCGGTGTTCTGCTGGTACTACGCCTTCGTCTACAACTACATCGCCGGCAAGACCGCGATCGCCGGGCTGCGCTTCGGCGGCACGGTCCGCACCTGGCCGATGTTCGGCTATGTCGTGGTCAACCTGCTGATCCTGCTGCTGACCCTGGGGCTGGGCTTTCCATGGGTGCTGCACCGGGTGATGAACTTCATCGTCGCCAATGTCGTGGTCGAGGGCGAACTGGATGCCGAACTGGTGCGCCAGAGCCAGCTGGCGCCGCCATCGACCGGCGAAGGCCTGCTGGAGCTGCTGGATACCGGGGTGATCTAGCCCATGGCGGATGCCTCGGCACGGCTCTACGACGGCATCCGGCCCGCGCCGCAACCGGTGCGGCTGTCCGTCGCCGGCCCGATGCTGGTCATCGCCGGCGCCGACGGCCAGGAGATCGCCCGCTGGCTGATCTCCGATCTGCGGGTGCCGGCGCAGGACGACAGCATCGGCGAGGCGATGATCGTCAATCGCGGCCATCCCGACGCGCGCCTGCTGGTGTCCGATCCGGCGGCGATCGCGCTGCTGCTGCCGCATCTGCCGCGCCTGGCGCCGGTGATCGCGCCGCGGCCCAGCAGCCTGCGCGTCTGGTCGCTGGTGGCGCTGCTGGCGGTGGCGGTGCTGGGCGGGCTTGGCGTCGCCGTGTGGCGCGGCCCCGAACTGGTGGCGCCGCTGGTGCCGGAGAGCTGGGAGGGGCAGCTCGGCGATCTGATCGTCGACAATTTCACCGACCGCTTCGGGGTCTGCACCGCGCCGGACGGACAGAAGGCGCTGGAGGAGATGACCGGCGCGCTGATCGCGGCCGCCGACCGCAAGGCGCCGACCAAGGTCATCGTCGTCAAAAGCAAGATGGTGAACGCCTTCGCCGTGCCGGGCGGCCGCATCGTGCTGTTCGACGGGCTGATCCAGGAGGCGGTGACGCCGGACGAGGTCGCCGGCGTGTTCGCGCACGAGCTGGGACATGTGGTGCATCGCCATCCCATGCGCGGCCTGCTGCGGCAGATGGGGCTGAGCCTGCTGCGGCGCATGGCGCTGGGCGGCTATGGCGACGCCGTCGATATCGCCAGCAACCTGGGCGAGACGGTGCTGGTGCTGAGCAACGGCCGCGATGCGGAGCGCGAGGCGGACGAGGCCGCCTTGCAGTATCTGGCGGCGGCCGGCCTGCGCCAGGACGGGCTGCACGAATTCTTCGCCCGGCTGCAGAAGAAGGGCGATGCGGGCGCCGATCTCGGCATTCTCTCGACCCATCCGCCGCTGGCGGAGCGCATGCAGTCGACCCGGCGGCCCGGTGAGGGCAGGCCCGCCCTCGATCACGGCCAGTGGCAGGCGCTGCGGAAAATCTGCGCCGAATCCACTCCCGCAACGCGAAACAGGCGGCCTTAGGCTTAATGCTGCGCTGCGTCTGCCTATCGCGATACCGGATTAATCACTGGAAAATTTCGCAAGCTGATTCAGCGGTGTAGTTAGTTTGTAAATCTCTGTTTATAATTTTATTGCGCAATATTTTTCTTTTTGGGAACAAATATCCATTGTGCGTTGCAAAATTCCGGAGCGCTGTTAAGGTCGCTGCGTTTCGCAGCCATGACAATGACTGCGACCGCTCCGGCCAGGGCGGTCTGTCTTGAGGGAGTTTCTTGCGATGAAGGACACCGCTGATGTGTTCCAGCTGACCGCCGGTCAGCCGAAGAAGGATCTGTACGAGATCGGCGAGATCCCGCCGCTGGGCCATGTTCCGTCCAAAATGTACGCCTGGACGATCCGGCGCGAGCGCCATGGCGAGCCGGAGAAGTCCATGCAGGTCGAGGTGGTGCCGACCTGGGAGCTCGATTCGCACGACGTGCTGGTGCTGGTGATGGCTGCCGGCGTCAACTACAACGGCGTCTGGGCCGGGCTGGGCACGCCGATCTCGCCCTTCGACGTCCACAAGGCACCCTATCACATCGCCGGCTCCGACGCCTCGGGCATCGTGTGGGCGGTCGGCTCCAAGGTGAAGCGCTGGAAGGTCGGCGACGAGGTCGTCATCCACTGCAACCAGGACGACGGCGACGACGAGGAGTGCAACGGCGGCGATCCGATGTTCTCGCCCACCCAGCGCATCTGGGGCTACGAGACGCCGGACGGCTCCTTCGCCCAGTTCTGCCGCGTGCAGGACCGCCAGCTCATGGAGCGGCCCAGGCATCTGACCTGGGAGGAGGCGGCCTGCTACACGCTGACCCTGGCCACCACCTACCGCATGTTCTTCGGCCATCGCCCGCACATCCTGCGGCCGGGCCACAACGTGCTGATCTGGGGCGCCTCGGGCGGCCTGGGTTCCTTCGCGATCCAGCTTTGCGCCGTGTCGGGCGCCAACGCCATCGGCATCATCTCCGACGAGACCAAGCGCGAGTTCGTCATGAGTCTCGGCGCCAAGGGCGTCATCAACCGCAACGACTTCAAGTGCTGGGGCCAGATGCCCAAGGTCAACACGCCCGAATATGACGCGTGGACCAAGGAGGCGCGCAAGTTCGGCAAGGCGATCTGGGACATCACCGGCAAGGGCAACGACGTCGACATGGTGTTCGAGCATCCCGGCGAGGCCACCTTCCCGGTGTCGTGCCTGGTGGTGAAGCGCGGCGGCATGGTGGTGTTCTGCGCCGGCACCACCGGCTACAACCTGACCTTCGACGCCCGCTACGTGTGGATGCGCCAGAAGCGCGTGCAGGGCTCGCACTTCGCCAACTACCTGCAGGCCAGCCAGGCCAACCGGCTGATGCTGGAGCGGCGGCTGGACCCGTGCATGTCGGAAGTGTTCTCCTGGGCCGACATTCCCAAGGCGCACACCAAGATGCTGAGGAACCAGCACAAGCCGGGCAATATGGCGGTGCTGGTGCAGGCGCCGCGGCCGGGCCTGCGCACGCTTGAGGATGTGCTGGAGGGCTGAGGCGCCAGGCCTTATTGTCCGCAGCGTTTTTCTGGTTTCTGGAGGTAACATGTCGGCATCCGTGCAGCGGGCAAGCGCGTCCGCGTCTCCATCCGTGCTCGTCGATCGTCTGGTTCCGCTGTGCACGGAAGCCGCCAAGGCCGCCGAGACCTACGCCACGGCTGCCCGCAACGCGGTGCGCGGCACGATCTCGCCGCGCGGCAAGATCGACGCCGGACTCCTGAACGAGCACCAGTTCCCGGTCCATGGCTATGCCTGGATCGCGACCTATGTCTCCGGCCTGCGCCAGATGCTGGGCTGGTCCGAGCGCCTGACCGCCGCCAGCCATTTCGGCGAGCTGGAACAGCTCATCCTGCAGGCCGCCTTCGGCGAATACCTGAACCAGCTCGCCGGCGGCATCGCCATCTCGCAGGTCGAGATCGTGCGTCCGGCCGATCTGGGCATCGGCGAAACCGACGTGGCGGCGCTGCAATCTTCCGCGGCGGTGAAGACGCTGATGCGGGCGGGCAACACCGACGCGGTGCGCGCCCGCATCGCCGAGCTGATCGCCGACGGGCTCGACACCGGCAGCTTCGGCGCGCTGGGTCTGGAGGACGAGGCGCTCGACATGGTGCGCGACCAGTTCCGCCGCTTCGTCGAGGACGAGGTGGTGCCGCACGCCCATGACTGGCACCTGAAGGACGAGCTGATCCCGTTGCCGATCGTCGAGAAGATGGCGGAGATGGGGGTGTTCGGCCTTACCGTGCCGGAGGAGTGGGGCGGGCTGGGCATGGGCAAGCTGGCCATGTGCGTGGTCACCGAGGAGCTGTCGCGCGGCTATATCGGCGTCGGCTCGCTGGGCACCCGCTCGGAGATCGCGGGCGAACTGATCCGCCTCAACGGCACCCAGGCGCAGAAGGAGAAGTTCCTGGCCAGGATCGCCACCGGCAAGATCCTGCCGACGGCGGTGTTCACCGAGCCCAACACCGGCTCCGACCTGGCCAATCTGCGCACCCGCGCCATCCGCGACGGCGACGTCTATCGCGTGCAGGGCAACAAGACCTGGATCACCCATGCCGCCCGCACCGACATGATGACCCTGCTGGCCCGCACCAACCCGGACAAACCGGGCTATCAGGGTCTTTCCATGCTGCTGGCCGAGAAGCCGCGCGGCACGGAGGCCGACCCGTTCCCCGCCAAGGGCATGACCGGCGGCGAGATCAAGGTGCTGGGCTATCGCGGCATGAAGGAATACGAGCTGGGCTTCGACGGCTTCGAGGTGCCGGCCGAGAACGTGCTGGGCGGCGAGGAAGGCAACGGCTTCAAGCAGCTCATGGCGACCTTCGAATCGGCCCGCATCCAGACCGCCGCCCGCGCCGTCGGCGTGGCGCAATGCGCCATGGAACTGGGCCTGCGCTATGCCAAGGAGCGCATCCAGTTCGGCAAGCCGATCTATTCCTTCCCGCGCGTCTCGGGCAAGATCGCCTGGATGGCGGTGGAGACCATGGTCGCCCGCCAGCTCACCTATTTCTCCGCCCGCGAGAAGGACAGCGAACGGCGCTGCGACATCGAGGCCGGCATGGCCAAGCTGCTGGCCGCCCGCGTCGCCTGGTCCAACGCCGACAACGCTCTGCAGATCCACGGCGGCAACGGCTACGCCCAGGAATACCAGATCAGCCGCGTGCTGTGCGACGCGCGCATCCTCAACATCTTCGAGGGCGCGGCGGAGATCCAGGCGCAGGTGATCGCGCGCGGATTGATCGAAGGGCGCAACTGATCGTCAGCGGGGTGTGTGGCTGCCGCGCTGCAGCCACAGCATCACCGCCCAGCACAGCAGCGCCCAGGCACTGCCGACGCACCAGCCGGCGATCACGTCGCTGGGCCAGTGTACGCCGAGATAGACGCGGCTGACGCCGACCAGCAGCGTGACCACGATCGCCACCCCGACCAGATAGGCTTTCAGCCGCCGGTGCTCCTGCGTGCGCGCCAGCAGCACGGCGAGGGTGAGATAGACCACCGCCGCCGACATGGCGTGGCCGCTGGGGAAGCTCGCGGTATGGACCACGTCGGCATGCGGCACCAGGTCGGGCCGGGCGCGGGCGAAGCCGCTCTTCATCAGCGTCGAGATCAGCACGCCGCCGCCGACCGCGATGGCGACCAGCGCCGCCGTGCCCGCCTTGCGCAGCAGCAGCAGCCAGACGATGACGGCGAAAGTGATCAGCCCCAGCACGGCGAAGCTGCCCAGGGCGGTGATCTCCAGCGCGGCTTCCTGCAGCCAGGGCGGTCCCAGCGGGTTGTTGATGTCGGCCCGCTCGCGCAGCGCCAGGAACACCATGCGGTCGATCTCGTCGGCCTCGCCCTCGACCACCTCGTCGGCGATGGCCAGGAACAGCCACACCGCGCCTGCCACGATCAGCAGGATGCTGAGCAGGGCGGTCTCGCGCTTCGCCAGATCGAGCGCGTTGCGGGCCAGCGCCTGGCCGCCATTGAGGAGTCTGCTTCGCCACTGCCGCATGGCTGCCATCGTGTTCGTGCTGTTAAGGTGCCGCGCCTTTTCCGCAGGAGTGCAGCGTGGCCGTCATCTTCGATTGCGACGGAGTCCTTGTCGATACCGAGCTGCTGGCCAATCGCTGCTTTGCCACGGCGCTCAACCGCATCGGCCTGGACTGGTCGGTCGAGGAGACGATGCGCCGGCTGGTCGGCCGTTCGATGAAGTCTTGCATCGCCATCGTCGAAAGCGAGACTGGACAGAAGCTGCCTGAGGGTTTCCTGACGCGGCTGCAGGAGGAGACCTTCGCGGTCTTCCGGAACACGCCGGTCCGGCCGGTCGCCGGCATTGTCGCGGTACTGGATTGGCTGGAGAGCCGGCGCATTCCCTTCTGCGTCGCCTCCTCGGGCGAGATCGAGAAGATGCGCCTGACGCTGGGAATTACCGGCCTGCTGCCGCGTTTCGAGGGACGGCTGTTCAGCGCCGCCATGGTGGCGCGCGGCAAGCCGTTTCCCGACCTGTTCCTGCACGCCGCGCACGGAATCGGAGCGGCGCCGCAGGACTGCGTCGTGATCGAGGATGCCGTACCCGGGGTGGAGGCGGGCAGGGCGGCGGGCATGCGGGTCTTCGCCTATGCCGGCGCCGCCCATGCCGATCGCGAAGGCCTGGCCGGCGCTGGCGGCATCCTGTTCGACGCCATGGACGATCTGCCGCCGCTGCTGGACAATCGGGGCTCGTAAGCCTGCTTCGACGGCTCTAAGATCACGCCAACCAAGCGGAGCGGGAACATGCAGACGGTTTTGTGGATATTGCTGGCGGTCGGCCTGGTCGGCACGCTGGCGTCGCTGTTCTCGGGCCTGGTTTCGATGGGACGCGGCGGCGAGTTCAACCAGCGCTACGGCAACAAGCTGATGCGGGCACGGGTCTATTTCCAGGGCTTCACCATCATCGTGTTCGTGCTGCTGCTTCTCAGCATGCGCGGTTGAGCGGCACTGCCATGGTCAAGCTCACGCGCATCTATACCCGTGGCGGCGACAAGGGCCAGACCTCGCTGGGCGACGGCAGCCGCGTGCCCAAGCACGACCCGCGCGTCGCCGCCTATGGCGACGTCGACGAGGCCAATGCCTGCATCGGCCTGGCGCGCGTGCATGCCGAAGGCGAGATCGACGCCATGCTGGGCCGCATCCAGAACGACATGTTCGATCTCGGCGCCGATCTGTGCACGCCCTATGTCGAGAAGGACCTGGGCTATGAGCCGCTGCGCATCGTGGCGGCCCAGGTGGCGCGGCTGGAGCGCGAAATCGACGCCATGAACGGCGAACTGAAGCCGCTGAACTCCTTCATCCTGCCGGCTGGTTCGCCGCTGGCGGCGCATCTGCACCTGGCGCGCACCGTGGCGCGGCGGGCGGAGCGGCGCATGACGGCGCTGGCCGAGAACGAGCGGGTCAATCCGGAGGCCATCAAGTACGCCAACCGGCTGTCCGACCACCTTTTCGTCCTCGCCCGCTTCGTCAGCGGCAAGGGGGCGGACGACGTGCTGTGGGTGCCGGGCGCCAACAGGCCGTCCTAACCGACTGGTTCGAAACGCGAAATCGCATTTGTGGAACGCTTTTCGCAACCGCAGCGACAGCTTGACTTGCCCCCGGCGTGCCCCTAAAGAACAACGTTCATTTGCTAAGGGAACGCCTCCATGAAAGTCCTCGTCGCGGTCAAGCGCGTGATCGACTACAACGTCAAGATCCGCGTCAAAGCCGACAAAACGGGCGTCGAGACGGCCAACGTCAAGATGGCCATGAATCCCTTCTGCGAAATCGCCGTTGAAGAGGCGGTGCGCATGAAGGAAGCCGGCACCGCGACCGAGATCGTCGCCGTCACCGCCGGGACAACGCAGTCGCAGGAGACCCTGCGCACGGCCCTGGCCATGGGCGCCGACCGCGCCATCCTGATCGAGACCGACGTCGCGCTGGAGCCGCTGGCCATCGCCAAGCTGCTGAAGGCCGTGGTCGCCAAGGAGAACCCCGGCGTTGTCCTGATGGGCAAGCAGGCGGTCGACAACGACAACAACCAGACCGGCCAGATGCTGGCGGGCCTGTTGGGCTGGCCCCAGGGCACCTTCGTCTCGAAGGTCGCCAAGGAGGGCGAGGGCCTGAAGGTCACGCGCGAGGTCGATGGCGGCCTGGAGTCGGTGCAGGTGAAGCTGCCGGCGGTGCTGACCGTCGACTTGCGCCTCAACACCCCGCGCTATGCCTCGCTGCCGAACATCATGAAGGCGAAGAAGAAGCCGCTGGACGTGGTGAAGCCCGCCGACCTCGGCGTCGATCCGGCGCCGCGCCTGACCATCGTGAAGGTCAGCGAGCCGCCGGCGCGCAAGGCCGGTGTGAAGGTGGCCTCGGTCGCCGAACTGGTCGAGAAGCTGAAGAACGAAGCGAAGGTGATCTGACGATGAGCATTCTGGTCGTCGCCGAGCATGACAATGCCGGCCTGAAGTCCGCCACGCTGCACGCCCTCGCCGCCGCCACCAAGCTGGGTGGCGAGGTGCAGGTCCTGGTCGCCGGTCACAACGCCGATGGCGCCGCCGCGGCCGCCGCCAAGCTGCCGGGCGTCGCCAAGGTCATCCAGGCCGATGCGCCGGAGTACGCGCATGACCTGGCCGAGAACCTGGGCCCGCTGGTCGCTGAGCTGGGCAAGGGCGCGAGCCAGATCCTGGCCGCCGCCACCACCTATGGAAAGAACGTGCTGCCGCGCGCCGCAGCGCTGCTGGACGTGCAGCAGATCAGCGACATCATCGCGATCGAGGGCGCTGACACCTTCGTGCGTCCGATCTATGCCGGTAACGCGCTGGCGACGGTGAAGTCGGCCGATGCGGTCAAGGTGATCACGGTCCGTACCACGGCCTTCGAGGCGGGTGCGGCCGAGGGTGGCTCCGCCACCGTCGAGAAGATCGCGGGCAAGGGTGACAGCGGGCTCTCCGCCTTCATCGGCCAGGAGCTGACCAAGACCGAGCGTCCGGAACTGACCAGTGCGCGCGTCGTCATCTCCGGCGGTCGTGGCATGCAGAACTCCGAGAATTTTGCTCTGCTGGAGAAGGTCGCGGACAAGCTGGGTGCCGCCGTCGGCGCCAGCCGTGCGGCCGTCGACTCGGGCTATGCGCCGAACGACTACCAGGTTGGCCAGACCGGCAAGGTCGTCGCCCCCGACCTCTACATCGCGGTCGGCATCTCGGGCGCTATCCAGCATCTGGCGGGCATGAAGGACAGCAAGGTCATCGTGGCCATCAACACGGACGAAGAGGCGCCGATCTTCCAGGTCGCCGACTACGGCCTGGTCGCGGACCTCTTCCAGGCCGTGCCGGAACTCGAGAAGGCGCTGGGCTGATGTCCAACGGCTATCCGGGCCGGCCGCAGTCGGCCGCTTTCGCCAGCGCGGAGAAACCCTCGGCGTCTACGGCGCCGGTCGAGATCCGCAAGGTGGGGGTGATCGGTGCCGGGCAGATGGGCAGCGGCATTGCCCATGTCTGCGCCCTTGCCGGCCTGGATGTCGTCCTGTCGGATCGCGATCCGGCCGCGCTGGAGCGCGCGCTGAAGATCATCGACAAGAACATGGAGCGTCAGGTCTCGCGCGGGAAGGTCACGGCGGAGGATAAGTCCGCCGCCCTGGCCCATATCCGCACCGTCAGCGATCTGAAGTCCTTCGGCGAGAGCAACATCGTCATCGAGGCGGCGACCGAGGACGAATCGGTCAAGCGCGAGATCTTCAAGCAGCTCTGCCCCGAGCTGCCGCCCGAGACCTACATCGCCACCAACACCTCCTCCATCTCCATCACGCGTCTGGCCTCCACCACGGACCGGCCGGGCCGCTTCATGGGGATGCATTTCATGAATCCCGTGCCAGTGATGACGCTCGTCGAGCTCATTCGCGGCATCGCGACCGACGAGCCCACCGTTCAGGCGGTGCGCGAGCTGACGGTCAAGCTGGGCAAGCAGCCGGTCTCGGCCGAGGATTTCCCGGCTTTCATCGTCAACCGCATCCT